>DAIPHW010000155.1:0-6219 GCA_036771135.1 Fibrobacterota bacterium
ATTGGGCTCTCGTGGGAGGCCCAGGCCGAAGGATTGCGTCCCGAGGACATGGTGGAAAAGATCCTCACCGGGGTGGCGGTGCCGTGAGCGATCGGGCGCGGCGAGCCTTCCAGCGCGTCCGCAGCCTCGAACTGAAGGCTCGGGGCCGCATCCGCGATCTCTTGGGAGGTTCCCATCTTTCGGCTTTCCGCGGCACGGGACTGTCGTTTCGCGAGGTGCGCGAGTACGTCGAGGGCGACGATCCCAGGAGCATCGATTGGAACGTCACGGCGCGTCTGGGCCATCCCTACGCCAAGGTTTTTGACGAGGAGCGCGAGCTCACGGCGGCCTTCCTGGTGGACGCCTCGGCATCCGGCATGACTGGTGCCCGTGGTCGCCTGGTGCGCGAAGCGGCGGCCGAGTTCTGCGCTGCCCTGGCCCTTTCCTGTCTCTCGGGGCAGGAGCGGCTGGCGCTGATGATGCACTCCGACCGCCTAGAAACCTGGATTCCGCCGGTGCGCGGCCAAGGGGCGCTGCAGCGGCTGTTGCGCGAGATCCTGGAAGTCCGGCCCACTGGCAAAGCGACGGACTTGGTGGCCGCCTGCGATGCCCTAGGCGGGCGCCTCTCGCGCCGCGCCGTGGTCTTTGTGGTCTCTGACTTCCGCTGCGACCTCGATGCCCTGGAGCCGGCGCTGCGCCGCTTGGGTATGCGTCACGACCTCAACCTAGTGGAAATTGTGCCCACCGGACTCGACCCGCTGCCGGCAGTGGGCTTAGTTGCTGTGCGCGATCCCGAGACAGATCGCGAGACGCTGGTAGATACCTCGGATCCGGCCTTCCGCCGCGCCTGGGCCGCTCGCGAAGAGGCGCGTCAGGAAGCGCTAGATCGCATGGCCCGCCGCAGTCGGGCGGTGCGGGTGCGCCACGCCACCGTCGACGAGCCGCTATCCACCATTCGCGCGCTGCTGCAACTGCGGCGCCATGCCCCGAGGCTTGCCGCATGACGGCCCCGACCCTTTCTCGCAGTCCTATCGCCGTGGGCGACACCGCGGTGCTGCAGTGGAACTTGCCTGCCGGTGCTCAGCTTCTGGCTGGCCCCAAGGGCGACGACAGCTTGGCCGTGCTGCCCGCCGGTCCCGGCCGCTGGATCCTGCAGCCGCTTTCTGTCGGCATGCACGGCGGCGACACCTTGCGCGCCGTGAGTGGCCACGACACCGTGAAGGAATGCGTACCGCGCTTCCAGGCCACTTCGCACCTGGCCTCGACCCAGGACACCACGGCGGCGTCCTTGTTGCCTCCCGAAGAGGTGCCGGTGCCCTTCCCCTGGAAGTACGTCGGCCTCGGGGCGCTGCTCCTGGCTGCTGTGGTCCTTTTCGTACTGTGGTGGCGCCGTCGTCCGCGTAAAGCGCCGCCGGCTCCGGTGGTGCCGCCGCCGCCGGTCATTGATCCGTTGGACGCGGCCTCTCAGGCGCTGGACCTCTTGGAGGAGCGCGCCGCCAAAGGGCTCACGCCGCGCGAGACGGCCTTTGAGGTGGGCGAGGTGGTGCGCGTGCTGCACCGCGCCCTCTTCGAGTTCTCGCTGGCCGCAGAATCGACCTCGCGCGAGTGGCTCGACTGGGCCGATGGAAGCCTGGGGCCCGAGGCCACCGGGGCACTGCGACAATTTTTGTCCGAGGCCGACCGGCTGCGCTACGCCGGCATCGAGGCCGATTCGCTTCCTCTCTTCGCCGCCGCCCGCCAGGTGCTGCGCGCCGCCGCCCGGGAGCGCAAGGCCTCATGAGGGAGCTGGAATGGACTCACGCTTGGGTGCTCTGGACGCTCCTTTTGCTTCCGCTTTTGGGGTGGCTGGGGCTGCGCTCGGGCCATCGCGCTCCGCGCCTTCTGGTGCCTGAAGACCTTTCGACGCTTCCGCGCTCCTGGCGTGCGCGCCTGTGGGGAGCGCCGCTCCTGCTGCGTCTCCTGGCCATCGGCTGCCTGGTGGTGGTCATGGCGCTGCCCGTCAAGGTGCGCTCTATGGAGGACGTGACCACCTGGGGGGTGGACATGATGTTGCTGCTGGACGTCTCGACCTCCATGCAGGTGAAGGACGTGAAGCCCGATCGCATCACTGCGGCCAAGGACATCATGCACCGCTTCGTGCTGGGGCGTCCTCACGACCGCATGGGACTCATCGCCTTTTCGGGATGGCCGCTTTTGCGCTGCCCGCTGGTGGCCGATCGCGAGATGCTGGCGCGGCTGGTGGATTCTACTGACAACCGCGGTTTTGAGGACGGCACCGCCATTGGTGATGCCCTGCTCTCGGCCGCCGTGCGTTTGCAGGGGAGCAAGGCGCACTCCAAGGTGGTGGTGCTGCTCACCGACGGAGCCAGCAACATGGGCTCGGTGGATCCGGTGACGGCGGCTCGTGCCTTGGCCGCCAAGGGAATCCGCGTCTACACCATTGGCGTTGGCAAGCAGGGAACCTACGAAGGGGACTTCGTGCTGCCCGATGGCAAAAAGGTTCATGGGCAGGTGGCTTCCGATATTGACGAAAAAGCCCTTGCCGAGATCGCCCGCATCACCGGCGGCCGTTTCTGGCGGGCCATGGACCGAAACGCCATCGACGATGCCTACAAGGCCATCGACCGCATGGAGAAGTCGCGAGTGGAATCCAAGCGCTACTACCAGCGCGAGCCGCGCCACGCCCCGTGGCTGTGGGCCGCGCTCTTCCTGCTCGCGGGCTCGATTCTCCTGGAACGCACTGCTTTCCGGAGGCTGCCATGAGCTTTGCCGCTCCCGAACGCCTGTGGTGGCTCCTGGTGCTTTTGCCGCTGGTCGGCGTCCTCCTCGTGCTTTCGTTCCAACGCCGTCGCGCTCGCGCTCGGCTTGCCGACGCGGTGCTGTGGGACGACGCCTTCGACCGCGATCCCTTCGCCGCGGATCTCCTCAAGGGGGGACTCGTGACACTTTCTGTCGCTTCGCTTCTCTTGGCGCTGGCGCGGCCCCAGTGGGGCTTTCAGGAAGTTCCGGTGCCCACTAGCGGAGTGGACGTGCTGGTGGCCGTGGACGTCTCGAAGTCGATGCTCTCGCGCGACGTGCCGCCTGATCGCCTGGGCCTCGTGCGCAAGGAGCTGCGCGGACTTTTCGATTCGCTGGCCGAGTCGCGGGTAGGCCTTGTCGGCTTTGCCGGCCGCCCGACCATCCTGGTGCCGCTCACCAGCGACCTTTCGGCGGTGTCCTCCTTCCTTGATGTTCTTTCGCCCGATGTGGCGCCGGTGCCTGGCACCGACCTCGGCGCGGCCCTCGACGCCCTTACCGAGGTTGGGCGCATTTCTGATCGTCGCAAGGTGGCGATCCTCCTCACTGACGGCGGCGATCTCGAGGGCAAGGCCAAGGCTGCGGCGGCTTCCCTGCGCGGCAAGGGGATCGACCTCTTCGTGGTGGGCGTGGGCGGTGATCGCCCGGTCCCCATTGCGCTTCCCGACGGCTCGACCTTGCGCGATCCGGAGGGCAACATCGTGACCACGCGCCTAGAGGAGGACGACCTGCAGGGCCTTGCCTCGGCGGCGGGCGGTACGTATCTGCGCCTGGAACTTGGAAAATCTTCGCTTTCTCCGGTGCTGGAGCGCCTGCACGCCTTGCGCGGCGGCGTGCGCAAGGACGGAAAGCGTCTGGAGGCGGTGGAGCGGGCGGAATGGTTCGCGCTCCTCTCGGCGCTTTTCCTGATCGCCGAGATGGCCATTCCCGGCGCCTTTGCGAAACGGAGGCGGGAATGATCGCGATCATGCTCATGGCTTTGATGGCCGCCGGCGGCGAGCGCGAGAACCGCGACGGCGTGCGTGCCTGGAAGAAGGGCGACGTGGCGGCGGCCCGCAAGGGCTTCGAGGCTGCGGCGGCCAAAGATACTGCCAATCTCAAGTACCGCTACAACCGGGCCTTGGCGCGCAGCAAGAGTGGTGACTTGGCTGGGGCAGAATCTGACTGGGCGCTTTCTGGCCGCGACAAGGGGCTCAGCGCCAAGAGCCTCTACAACCGCGGCACTGCTCGCCTGGAAGCCGCGGCCAAGGGCAAAGGGGACGCCTCGGCGGCGGCCAGCGACCTGGCCCAGGCGCTGCGCGCAAGACCCGGTTGGAAAGAGGCGGCCCGCAACCTGGAGCTGGCGCGGCGACTGATGCGCATCCAGCAGCAACAGCAGAAGCAGAACCAGGACCACAAGAACGACAAGGACAAAAAGAAGCAGGACGGCAAGAATCCGCAGCCTTCGGGACAGAATCCGTCGGAAAAGTCCCCGCCGCAGCCCGGAAATCCCGATCCGCGCGAGTCGCTTTCCAAGGATCAGGCCGACGCCCTGTTGCGTGCCGCCCAAGCGCGTGACCAGGATCGGCTGCGTCGCAACATCCCCAAATCGCAGGAGTCCCATGGCAAGGATTGGTAGGCTCTTCGCTTTCGTGGCCCTGGCATCAAGCCTTGCTTTGGCGGCGGGCTATCAGGCCAGTGCTCAGCTTTCTACCGACCGTGTGCAGGCCGGCGAGACGTTCCCGCTGATCGTCCAGGCGCAGACCGAGGGCGACGCCAAGGAAATTCCCGATCCGCAGGTGCAGTTGCCCGCTGGCATCACCAAGGGAAGCATCCACAAAAGTCAGGGTTCCAGCACTTCCATCCAGATCATCAACTTCCAGATGACCAAGAAGGTCTTCACCACGGTGACCTGGCAGATCGACCTGCACGCCGTCAAGACCGGCACCTGGACCGTGGGAGTGAGTCTGGGTGGCAAGAATTTGGGCCAGGGGCAGGTCACGGTGACGGCCGGCCGTCCCGATCCGGTCACCGGCAAGATTTCCCACGACGTCACGGCGGCCACTCTGGTCGGCAAGCGCAGCGCCTACGTGGGACAGCAGATCCCCTTCACTTGGCGCCTAGAGGCCACGCGTCCCTTCCAGGTGAAGAAGTTTCCCGACGTGCGCTCCATCCTCGGCAACGGCTTCTGGAGCGCCGCTCCCGACACCCAGCCGCGTCTGCAGGTGGTCGGCCTGGGGAACGGCGGTCGCAAGGGACGGCTCGATATTCCCGGCAGCCTCTTTCCGCTGCGAGCGGGCAGTTTCCGTCTTCCTGTCACAAGCCTCAACTACCAGATCGTGGAACAGGAGGCGGTCGATCCCTTCGAGGCCCTGATGGCCGGCCTTGATCCTTTCGCCGCCGGTCGCACCCGCGTCATCGACGGCACCGCGAGCACCCAGGCCGTGCCGCTTCAGGTGCGGGCGCTTCCCGAGAAGGGGCGTCCCGCGAGCTTCCAAGGTGGCGTGGGGACCTTCACCCTCAAGGCGCATCTCGAGAAGGACACCGTGCGCGCCGGCGAAGGTGTGAACCTGGTGCTTTCGCTGGAGGGCGACGGCCAGCCTCAGGGAAGCGGAACCCCGGTGTGGGAGGCTCCGAAGGGCGTGGAGGCCTATCCTCCCGAGGACAAGTGGAGCCAGGCCTGGAAGTCCGGACGGCTGTGGGCTTCGCTAGAGCGGCGCATTGTGCTAGTTCCTGATCAGGCCGGAACGCTCAAGCTGCCCTCGGCGCATTTTGGCTACTTCGATCCGGTCGCCGGAGAATACCGGGAACTGACCGTGGAGGTGCCCGCGCTTCGGGTGCTTCCCGCTCTTCACAAGGCCGATGCCGCCAAGGGCGTTTCTTCAGGACAGGAACTGTCGGGGCGTGACCGTTTCTGGATCATTTTTGGCAAGGTCTCGGCGCTGCTGTGGGGGCTTCTCTTGTCCGCCGGCCTCGCCTGGGCAATTTTTGTGCTGGTGCGACGCTACGCCTCGCCAGCGGCCCGACGGCGGCGCGCCTTGGTTCGGCTGCGTCACGAACTGTCAAAAATTCCGCGGGGTGGTGATTCCCGCCTGCGCGCTCGGCTGCTGCGTTCGCTGCTCACAGAATTTTTGGTCTGGGAGATCGGGGAGCACTCGCGCGGGCTCACGCTGCAGGAGACCTTGGAGGCGCTGCCGGCCTGGTCTGAAGAGCTTCGCGAAGGCCTTTCAGGATTCTGGAAGGATCTGGATGCCGCCGAATTCGCCGGCGTGGAACCGCCCGATCCGGCCTTCCTCGCGACGCTGCTTTCGCGCGACTAAGCGCCGGCCCCGAAGCCGAAGCGGGTGGTGAGTCCCATGTGGACGCCCCGGCGTCCCTGCGAGATCCAGCATCCCAGCGGTACGGGACCGGTCGGCAGGACTCCTGGATAGAGATTGACCAGAAACCGTTCCGTGGATTGGCTGT
>DAIPHW010000156.1:0-6207 GCA_036771135.1 Fibrobacterota bacterium
TCCAGGCCCAGGTTCAGGAGGAAGGCGTTCATGGGGGAGATCACGCAGCCCAGGTCGCGCATCAGGTGGGTACGGCACTTCATGATGTAGCCGGCCTTGCCGAACTGCTTGGCGTAGATCATGCCGTGGTAGGACTCATCAGGCGTGGAGAGCCCCGGGAATTTGTCGGAAGCTGTCCAATCAAAGTTGCCGCTGTCGACGATGACGCCGCCCATGGTGCAGGCGTGGCCGTCCATGTACTTGGTGGTGGAGTGGGTGACGATGTCGGCGCCGAATTCGAAGGGACGGCAGTTGATGGGAGTGGGGAAGGTGTTGTCTACGATCAGCGGGACGCCGTGGGCGTGGGCTGCGCTCGCGAACTTCTCGATGTCCAGAACCACCAGCGAGGGGTTGGTGAGGGTCTCGGCAAAGACGGCCTTGGTGTTGGGCTTGAAGGCGGCGGCCAGCTCGTCCTCGGTGGCTTCGGCGGAGACGAAGGTGAAATCCACTCCCATCTCGCGCATGGTCTTGTTGAAGAGATTGAAGGTGCCGCCGTAGATGGCCGAGGCGGCCACCACGTGGTCGCCGGCGCACGCCAAGTTCAGCACCGCAAGCAACGACGCCGCCTGCCCAGCCGAGGTGAGCAGCGCACCGATGCCGCCTTCCAGGTCGGCGATCTTCTTTTCCACTGCATCAGAAGTGGGATTGCCCAGGCGCGTGTAGAAAAATCCCTCGGCCTCCAGGTCGAAGAGCTTGCCCATGGCGTCACCCGTCTCATAGCGGAAGGTGGTGCTCTGCACGATGGGGAGCACGCGCGGCTCGCCGCCCTTTGGAGTGTAGCCCGACTGGATGCACTTGGTGTCGATATGGTACTGGCTCATGGCCGTCTTTCCTTCCGTTTGTGATGGGAAAAGGAAATCTAGCGGCTGGAGGCTGCTGCTGGCTTCCTTCCGAGCTGGGAAAGCGTGGTTCCGGCAAACATCAGGGCGCATCCGCCAAGTTCGCGCAGGCCCAGGCGCTCGCCCAGGAGGAGCCAGCCCCCGATCGTCGCGAAGACCGTCTCGAGGCTCAGCAGGATGGCGGCGCGGCTGGCGGTGGTTCCGGCTTGCCCGGTCACCTGCAGGGTGTAGGCGACCCCCACCGAAAGAATGCCGCCGTAGAGGATGGAGAGGAGCGCCGCGTGGGCGCCGGCAAGCGTGGTGGTCTCGAAGAGGAGGGTCGAGACAAGGCTCAGGAAGGCGCACGACAGAAACTGCCAAAAAGCGAAGCGTATGCCGTCCACGCGGGTGGCAGAACGGCCCACCAGTAGGATCTGGAGACTCCAGAAGAAGGCTCCGATGAGCACCAGGGCGTCCCCGGTGGAGACGTGGAGGCTCCCGCGCAGGCACAGGAAGTAGAGTCCGAATAGCGCCAAGAGGCAGCCGCACCAGACATTCCAACGGATCTTCTCGCCGAAGAGGCGGCTTCCCAACGGTACGAGGATCAGGTAGAGGCAGGTGACGAAGGCAGCCTTTCCGGCGCCGGTGGTGGCAAGCCCCACCGTCTGGAAGGAGGTGGCGACAAAGAGTACGGCACCAGCCAAGATGCCAGGACGGATGGTGCTCGGTGTTTTCGCCGCAGGTGGATGCAGGCGCATCCAGGGAACCAGCACCAGGGCACCAAGAGAGAAACGTACGGCGTTGAAGAAGAATGCTCCCACGCAGCGCATGCTCTGGCGTTGAGCCACGAAGGCAAATCCCCAGATTACGGCCACCAGCAACAGCTGGAGCTCGGGAGCGAGGAGGTTGCGCCTTTCCGATTTCACCGGCGTACCTGTGAGATGAGGGTTCCGGCAAGCATCAGGGCACAGCCGAACAGTTCGCGCGGTCCCAGGTGCTCGCCCAGTAGCAGCCAGCCTCCGATGGCGGCGAAGACCGTCTCGAGGCTCAGCAGGATGGCGGCGCGGCTGGCTGTGGTGCCGCCTTGTCCGGAGATCTGCAGAGAGTAGGCGATGCCTGCCGAGATGATGCCGTTGTAGAGAATGGGCAGCAGCGCGACGCGGGCGCTAGCAATGGTGGTGGTCTCGAAAAGGAGAGAGGCGACAAGGCTCAGGAGCGCGCAAGACAGAAACTGCCAAAATGCGAGATCGATCCCGTCTACCTTCGGGGCGAAGTGGTCGATCGTCAGGATCTGCGTAGTCCAGAAAAAAGCGCTCACCAGCACCAGAATGTCTCCGAAGGAAAAGGCAAGCGTTCCGTGAGCACACAGGAAATAGAGCCCGGCAAGGGCGAGCAGGCATCCGATCCAGACGTTGCGACAGATTTTGGTCCCGAAGAGCCGGCTTCCGATTGGTACCAAGACCAAATAGAGGCTCGTGATGAAGGCGGCCTTTCCTGCGCTGGTGGTGACCATGCCGATGGTCTGGAGGGAGATGGCGGCAAAGAGCGCGACTCCCGTGAGGATGCCGGGAAGCCGGGCGTTTGAACTCTGCGTGTGGCCGTTTCGAAGCCGCCGCAGGGCCATCATCAAACTGCCCAATCCGAAGCAGGCGGCATTGAAGAAGAATGCCCCCACATGCTGCACCCCTTGGCGCTGGGCCACGAAGTCGAAGCCCCAGATCAAGGCGACCATCAGCAGCCGTACGTCGAAGGCTGAGAGGAGAGGGCTCTTTCCGAGGGCGCCGCCATCGGGAATGCGGTGTCCGGAAATCAACGGTGCTGTCATCGTACCTTCTCGAGTCCTCGACGCTGAGTGTCTCTTGAAGATGCAAAACTTTCCAGCCCGCATCGATGGGATTGGCGCTGGAGACGAATCCAATCCATGGTTTGGCTTTGCAAGGACTTGCGTGTGGTGCTACAAAAGTGAGATACTAACGGTATCCGAACCGCGCTTGCTTCCAATTTTTTGCACTAAATCATAGGGCAAAATTCCTGATGACAATGGAAAATCTCAGTGAGACGGCGACTTCTGTCGACGTCACATCTTCTCCGACGGTGCCGCCACCGCCGGAGCGTGATTTTGACGTTCAGGATCTCCTGGGTGCGATGGAAAGAATGCTTTGCGAGATGAAGATCCGCGCGCCGTTTGATCCCAACTCAATTCATCGGAGGTGCGACAAGCATGAAGATCGAATGTAAGGTGCTGGGCATCTTCTCGACTGGCGAAGCCAAAAGTAAAAGCGTACGCGCTTGCGGTTATGTCGAGGTTGTCGATGCCGGTCATCAGATGTCGCGCAGAGCTTGGACGGTGTGGAATTCTCCGAGAGGACTTTCCATCGACGCATGTGAACAGGATCATGCTCCCCAAGGTGTCGATCTGGCGCTTTTGGAAGCCTCAATCGCGGAGGCATTAGCGCACGCGGACGAAGGACTGTCTGTGAAGGTTTCGTCGCGTGCTGGCGTTTTTGGCCGCATCAAGGATTACTTGGGACTTAAGCAAGTAGCAGGTGTTAGGAACGGAGCTGGAGTGCGGCGAAAGGAGAAGCATTGATCTCCTGTCAGAAAACCGAAGCGCACACAGTTGGCCGTCATTCTGCGGCATCAATGCTGGCATGACCCGCCTTCTGCTGGTAGACAACCAGGCGGCCTTTCGCGAGCCGCTGGCCGTGGGGCTTGAAAGCTACGGCTTCGATGTCGCCCAGGCCGACAGCGCCACGCAGGCCTTGAATACCTTGGCAAGTTTTCATCCGCAGGTGCTGGTGGTCGACATCGCGCTTCCGACCATCGATGGCTTCGAGTTCATCAAGTACCTGCGCTCGCGCGGCCATTACCGCAACTTGCCAGTGATCCTCCTAAGTGCTCTTAGCGATCAGACAAATATTGTCAAAGCCGCCAAACTCAAGATTCGCGACTACCTGCTCAAGTCCTCCTTCTCGCTTCCAGATTTGATCCAGC
This sequence comes from Fibrobacterota bacterium, assembly GCA_036771135.1. Classification (GTDB taxonomy): domain Bacteria; phylum Fibrobacterota; class Fibrobacteria; order UBA5070; family UBA5070; genus JBDKGV01. The sequence goes on from DAIPHW010000156.1 coordinate 3,852, forward strand.
GCATTCAGGCCTATTCCCGCGAGCCGCTGCCGCTCCTCTTCAACCCTCCATCCAGTGTGGTGCCGGGATTTGGTTTTGAAGAGCCTCCTCACCCTGGCAGCGATGGTGATTCCCGCGAGCAGTTGCCGCATTTTTCCATGCGGGAGTTTCTGGACGGGATCGCTCTGCATGCTCTCAAGCCTCATGCGGCGCGGGTGCTAGAGCTGTGCTGCAATCCGGAGGTGACACTTTCTGACATCGAAGAGGAGCTCAAGCTCAGCGCCTCGCTGGTTGCCAAGGTGCTTCAGATCGCCAATTCTGCCGCCTATAACCGCGGGGCACCGGTGCACAACCTCATAAATGCGATTGCGGTGATGGGAATCACCAACCTGCGCAACATCGCTTCGGGAGCGGTCATCCAGGAGGGCTTTTTGGAGGGCTTGGCAGAGGAAGATGCCTGGCGAGCCTGGCAGGCAAGCCTTGCGTGCGCTCGGCTGATGGGAAAATTGAATGATCCGGAGATAGGTCCCTTTCCGGGGGCCGGATACATGCTGGGACTGTGCGCCAACCTGGTGCCGATGCTCGTCGCGCAGTTTCTGGGAGAGCACTATCGCCTAGTGCGAGATTGGAGCGAGGACCATCGGCGCTCCTTCTTCGAGACCTTCGAGGTGCTTTTCAGTGGCTCCATTGAGGCGATCTACTGGGAGGCTTTGCGCAAGGTCGGTTTGCCGGAGCCGCTTGCCATGGCCCTCAGCGAATATGCGGCTTTCGCTGCCGGCACCATTGCCACCAGTCCTAGCCGCACCACGCGGGCCTTGGATGCGATCGTGCAGGAATGCCGAGGCATGGGCTTTGCCATGCTGCCCTCGTTACCGATCCGTCCCATCACCCGTGAGGACCTGCGCACCATTCCCGCCTTGGGAAGCATTCCTTTTCAGATCGAGGCGGTGCGCGAGGATGTCATGGTGCGCTCCTTCGACTTTACCCGCGACAGCAAGGCCATGCGTCACGTGTTAGAGCGTCCGCTCTTCACCAACCAGTCGGGCCTGCATGTGGCTTTGTACTGCGATTCTTGGGTGGTTCCGGACGGTCCGATCCATCTGTTTCTAGGCGGCATCAGCGACGTCACGACGGTGGATCGCGAACGCCTTGCGGAGGTGGGATGGAAAGGCATCGTGCTGGTCAGCGATGTGCCTCGTGAGATTCTTCCCACAGGGGCTCCTGGCGGAGTGCCACTTTTGGTATTGCACCGCACACCTCTGGAGATCGATGAGCTGCCGTTTGGCCCGAACGTGTCGCATCTGCGCCTCCCCTGCGCCATGTCTGAACTGGCGCACATCGTCCAGAGCTTTTGAGCTCAGTTCGCCCGCGAGCGTTCTCGGGAGAGGCATATACCGACCCACACTGCTTGGAGTATGGCAAAGAAGCTCATGGCGACCGTTCCTCCGCGCGAGAAGCCATAGGAATGAAGTCCGGTGGTGAGCAGAAAATTGACTCCGTACCAAGCCATCAGCACTCCGTAGAAAGCAAGTACCGCTCCGAGCAGGGTGCCGCGGGTGCGAATCCATCCGGTATGTCGAGCGTGCAGCACCGCCAGGTAGCCGAGATCGGCGATAAGCGACCAGGTCTCCTTGGGGTCCCACCCCCAGAAACGCCCCCAGGCGTGGTCGGCCCAGACGCCTCCGAGCAGGATGCCCGCCGTGAGCAAGAAGACGCCGACCTGCATGGCGCGAAAGCTCCAGTAGGAGAGCTCCTCGCGCTGCGAGGCCATGTTGCCGCGGCGGAAGACTTGGCCAAGGCCGAGGTTTCCGAGGGCCGAGGCCAGCAAAAAGGCGGCATAGGCCAGAGTGATGACCAGCACGTGCAAGACGAGCCAACCGTTGGAGCGCAGCACTGGCACCAGGGGAGAGATGGTTGGGTCCAGTACTGTCGGGAAGGAATCGGCCAACACGAAGAGCGCCACGCCTAGACCGCAGGTGATGGCTAGTAAAGAAGGCCGGTTGCGGATGCGATGTAGGATCAACCCGAAGAGCAGCGCTCCGAGTCCGACCCACAGGGTGGTCTCGTACATGTTCGTCACCGGAGCCCGTCCCGAAACCAGTACGCGCAGGAAAAATCCGGCGCTCACGAAGAGCGCGGCGCTCCAGGCTAAGAACTCTGCGAGTCCGTGCAGAAGACGCTGAGGGGTTGGGACGGTGCGCGCAAAGAGAGGCTGCAGTAGGGCCAGGGAGGCTAAGAGGAGCAGAATCCAGGCGATTCGAAAGGGCTGCAGATGCATCAGGACAAGTTCTGCCTTAAGGCGGATGTGGCTTGCCGGAAGCCGTGTCCCGTCGTGGCATTGCCGGAGCTCGGGCGCGAACATCTCAGGGCCGGAGAG
>DAIPHW010000157.1:0-6188 GCA_036771135.1 Fibrobacterota bacterium
CACCGAAAGAGATGCCTGAATTTCCTTTTCGCCCAGCAGAATCTTCTGGGAATGGACGGTGTCGACGGCGCGTTGGGCGGCCGCGACGGCGCCGGAATTTCCCGTGTCGGGAAGTAGGGCGGCGAAGACGGCTTCGCCGTGCCGGGCCACGAAATCGGTGCGGCGCGGATAGGCGCGGGTCAGGGCGTCGGAGATCTGGCGCAGCACTTCGTCGCTGTCAGATCGCCCCAGCTGCCCGCGCAGAGATTTGAAGCCGTCCACGTCCGCGATCACCAAGGTGCAAGGTTCGCCCGTCAGGTTCCCGAGAGCCGTGAAGGCCTGGAGCTGCTCGTCGAAGCTTGCCCGGTTGTAAAGGCGCGTCAGCGGATCCTGCGCCATCTCGCGCCGTGATTTTGACAGATCCTGTCTCACAGCCCCAAGCTGCCGAACCGATTCCTCCATGTCGCGGCGTTGGCGCTCCTGCCGCTCGTGCAGCAGCGTGCCCATGGTCTCGACCGCCGAGAGCACCTCGCGCCGGATTTCTTCGACGGACTTCTCTTCCACCACCACGCGCAGGCGCTGGAGCTGCGCGGTCATGGAGCCGTCCCCGGCGGCGTCCTGAGCCACCGAACGCCCCAATCGCTGCAAGAGATCCCACAGCGTCCCGCGGAGCCCCTTCACGTTGTGGTTAACAAACTCACATTCCTGCTTGCGCTGGCGCTCCACGAACGCCTTCAGCTCCGGCCAGTCGCGACGCCCGGACTCGATCTTGGCGGCCCACAATTCCCAGCCGTGACGCTGGTCCTGAGGGGATCCCGTCTCCAGGTCAAAGCTCTCCTGGCCAAAGGTGCGCAGCATCCAGGCCACGGTGCGCTCGCCTTCAGGAGCCTCGGAAGCCGGTACGGCGTCGGATATGGACGTCGCGGGAGGTGCTGCGGAAGAAGGTGCGGCGAGTTCCTGGTTCAGCCAGCTCTGGATCTTGTTCCATGCGCTCATGGGAACAGTATCCCATTTTTACGCAAGAGTGGTGGCTAGATGCTCGGAAAGGCCTGAGCGAAGGCAAGCAGGTCGTCGAAGACGGGAAGCTCCGGATGCTCTCGGCGGGCAGCCTCGCCCTTTCCGGTGAGCACCAGGGCTGGGTGGCAGCCGGCTGCCAAGGCCGCCTCGACATCGCGTCCCGAATCGCCCACGAACCAAGTCGTCGCCAAGTCGAAACCGTAGCGCTGCGCGGCTTGGAGCAGAAGGCCCGGTTTCGGCTTGCGGCAGGCGCAGTGCTCTTCGGCCCGGTGAGCGCAGACAAACCACTCGTCAATTTTGCCGCCGACCGCCGCAATCTGTGCGTCCATCTCGCGGTGGATCTCTTCCAAGGTCTCGCGGGAAAGCTGGCCTCGCCCCACGCAGGCTTGGTTAGTGGCCACCAGCACGCGGCATCCCTTGCGGTTCAGGAGCGCCACGGCTTCGGCGGCTCCCGGGATCAACGCCATCTCGCGCAGGGAATTCACCGAACCGGGCAGGTCCACATTGAGGACGCCGTCGCGATCCAGCAGCACAAAGGGCTCGGCTGAAGCTAGCCTCACGATTCCCGTTCCGCGATGCGGGTGGCGATGCGGGTGGTGCTCACGCCTTCCACCAGCTCCACCAAGCGGACTTCGCCGCCCCAAGAAAGGACGTCGGCTCCACCGACGACATCTTCGGCGCGGTAGTCCGCTCCTTTGGCCAAGACGTCCGGACGCAGGGCGCGGATGAGTTCTAACGGGGTGTCGTCTTCAAAGAACACCACGGCGTCGATGGCCTCTAGACCAGCCAGCACGGCGGCCCGCTGCGCCTCGGGGTTGATGGGGCGAGTCGGCCCTTTGAGGCGTCGCACCGAGGCGTCGGAATTGAGGCCCAAGATCAGGCGGTTGCCCAGGCGTCGCGCCTTGGCGAGGTACGAGACGTGTCCGGCGTGCAAGATGTCAAAGCAGCCGTTGGTGAAGACCACCCGTTCGCCCCGTGCCTTCCAGGAGGCCACCAGACGGCGAGCGGCTTCAAGATCGACGACTTTTCCAGGAGCGCCGCCGGCTTCGCGTGCTTCCAGTTCCGTGAGCAGCTCGAAGTGCGCCAGCGGCACCGTGCCCACTTTGGCCACCACGATTCCCGATGCGATGTTCGCGAGCACCAGCGAGTCGCCCGGTTCGAGACCGGCCGTCAAGGCTGCTGTGAGCGTGGCGATGGCGGTGTCGCCAGCACCCGAGACGTCGAACACCTCGCGCGCCATGGCCGGCACCTGGACGGTTTCGCTTTCCCCGACATGGACCATGCCCTCTTCGGAGAGCGTCACCGTCAGGGCCTCCAGGTTCAATTGCTTGCGCAGGCGTCGCGCTTCCTGGACCACCGTTTCGCGGTCGGCAAGCGCCGAAGCTGCCACGATCGCAAGCTCCGCACGGTTGGGGGTGATCAGCGTGGCGCCGCGGTACTTGCTCCACTCCTTGCCCTTGGGGTCGACCAGCACGGGGATCTTTCGCTCCCGCGCCTGCCGGATGATCTCCTGGCACAGCTTGGGCGTCAGCACTCCCTTGGCGTAGTCCGAGAGGACCACCGCCGAGGCCGTGTTCAGTTGGGCGGCAAAGGCCGTGAGCAACGCGGCTTCCAAGCTCTCCGAGGGCGGGGCGGCCGATTCGGAATCCAGCCGCAGCATCTGCTGGTGGCCGCCGATCACGCGCATCTTGGTGGTCGTCGGACGGGATTTGTCAGAAAGTACCCCAGAAAGATCGGCTCCGGCCGCCTCCAGGGCGCTGCGCACTTGGCTTGCGGCTTCGTCCTCCCCGACCAGGGAAATCAGCGAGACGGTAAGTCCGAGTCCCAGAAGATTCATGGCGACGTTACCAGCGCCGCCAGCCATGAAGGTCTGGCGCAGGCAGCGCACCACCGGCACCGGTGCTTCGGGAGAAATGCGATTTACGCTGCCCCAGACGTGCTGGTCGAGCATGAGATCACCCACCACCAGCACGCGACGGCCCTCGAAGCCGGAGCGGACGGCTTCGAAGACGCGCTCCGGGGCGCGGAAGACGGGGGCTTGGGTGCGTTCAGAAATGGGCATCGATGGCTTCGCAGAGAATGTGCCCCAGCAGAATGTGGCATTCCTGGATGCGGGCGGTGGTCGGGGATGAAATGCAGAGAGAGGTGTCGCAGCATTGGGAAAGCGTGCCGCCGCTCCTGCCGGTGAAGGCCACTGTGTAGGCTCCAATTTCGCGGGCGGCCTCGATGGCGCGCACCACGTTGGCGCTGTTGCCGGAGGTGGAGATTCCCACTACCACGTCCTTGGAAGTGCACAACGCCTCGACTTGGCGCGAGAAGACGTGGTCGAAGCCGTAGTCGTTCCCTACGGCGGTGAGGATGGAGGTGTCGGTGGTCAGGGCGATGGAGGGAAGGCCTTTGCGCTCCTTGACAAAGCGCCCCACGATCTCGGCGGCCAGGTGCTGGCTGTCGGCGGCCGATCCGCCATTGCCCATCCACAGGATCTTGCCGCCGTCCTTGAGGCGCTCGGCCATGAGGCCGCCCAGCGCGGCGATCTGATCCGCCATCGCCAAGAGCGTCTGCGCGATCGCCACATGTTCTTGGATAGCCTCGGCCACCCGCGTCGTTCCGTCCATGGTTCCTCCCAGCAAAGGTGTTCACAAGGTAAACAGCGCGGCTTCGAGTGCGATGCAAAACGGTCTGGATCGGGGCGGGGATCTATCTTGCCGAGCATGATTCGACGCGACTACCTCTCCTGGTGGTTCCGCCCCGCCTTTTTGCAGCCGTGGGGCCGGCCCTCCGAAACGCTTTTTGCCGGTCCGTGGGTTGGCGAGTTCGGTTGGGAACTCATGAATTGGCAGGGCTTTCTGCGCAAGCTGGCGCCGCGCTACCAAAGGGTGATCGTGTCTTGCCGTGCCGGCCAAGAGGCGCTTTACGCCGACTTTGCCCACGAGTTCGTGCTCCACGACATTCGCGGCGAAGCCAATTGCAATCGCCTGTTACGCCTCGACAACCCCGAGGAGCTTGCCCGCGTCCTCGCGCTGGTGCCTCCCGGCGCTGATCTGCTGCGGCCTCTCGGCTCCCAGCCCCACGAGCGTCAGCACTTCGTGAAGTTCGGCACCGCCCGGACAGATCTTGCCACGGACATCGTCATCCATCCGCGCGGTCGCGACCACGGCTCGGATCGCAACTGGAGCCGCGAAAACTGGCAACGCCTGCTCGAACTGCTTGCTCCGCTGGGACTGCGCATCGGTTGCATCGGGCTTTCCAACGCGACCCAGAAGCTGGAAGGCGAGTTCATTGAATTGCGGGATCGTCCGCTGTCGGAGACCTTGGATGTCTTGGCCTCTACGCGCCTCGTGGTCGGGCCGTCTTCGGGTCCCATGCACCTTGCTTCGCTGTGCGGCACGCCACATCTGGTGTGGGCCGATTTGCAGCGCTACGCGCGCGGCCAGACCAGCCGCATGAAGTACGAGACGACCTGGAATCCGCTCGGCACCCAGGCCCTGGTGCGGGATCAGTGGGGTTTCCAGCCGCCTCCCGAGGCCATTGCCCGCGAGATCGCGAGCTTCCTCGGCAAATCCTTGGGCTGACTACAGTTCTTGAGCGCCTGAATCGTCGTCTTCGTCGTCGGGCACAAGGTCGCTGTCGTCCGGAGAGGCTTCGGGGGCCAGGTTTTCACTGGCCTTGCGAGGCAACATCTGGCCAAGCAGGGTGGCGGCGAAGCTTCCCGGAACCTTGGCCTGGAAGCTCTGGCGAGAATGGAACAAGCCGCCCATCACGGGAAGACGAGCCTCGCCGCGCAGCGTCAGACTGTCGGGAGCGGCAAAAAGCATCTCCATCATGCGCATGCCCAACTGGGCTGGCACCGCCTGGAAGTGGATGTCGGTGGAGTCATGCGCCCCTGGCAGAATCTCCAGCGTGCCGCCGTGCGAAAGGTGGGCAAGCGGTCCGCCCGGAGTGGAGATGTCCAGCCACAGCGAATCGAGAACAGCCTTGTCCTTGGTGGGGTTCTCAAAGCGCACTTGGGCAGAGCCGCGATAGAGTCCCGAGGCGGCGGCGTCCATGCTGATTCCTGCCACATCCCAGCGGCAGTTGCGCAGGTTCTCGCGCGCTGATCGTGAAGCGCATCCAGAAAATGCCACCATTCCGGCAAGCAACAGGAGTCCGGAGCGATTTCTCACGGCAGCACCGGTGGCTCGACCAGTACCGGCGGAACCGGAAGCGGTGAAAACGGCACGTTCAGGATGGGCTGGAGCTCCAGTAGGGCAATGACGTCCAGCAGGTTGTGGTAGAGAATCTGCGCCAAGAGACGTCCGTCGCCGGCACGCAGGTAGTCTTCCCACGCCAGCGGAATGAAGCCCGAAGGCAGGTCGTCTTCGCGGTGGCGCCCGAGCAGGAACTTTTCCAAGGTCACCAGGCGGCAGGCCGGCAATACGCCGCGGTAGCGGGCCTGGGCCAGCTCAAAAAGGTCGAGGTGCGCCTCAAGTTTCGGCGTTTCCTGGCCAAAGCGTTCCCAGCGGCTGTGCAGGAAGGGCCAGTCGTTCTTGACGCCGCTGTAGCTCACGAGCTTTGGATGCTCTTTGCAGAGCTCGGCAAAGGCGAGGAGCAGCGGAGCTTCTTCGTCGGGATGACGAGCCAGGCCGTGCCACAGCATCCAGCCGTCCGTCTCATCCCACAGGGCGGCTCCTGCCAAGAAGAGCGGCTTGCCGCGTCCACCGGCGGCTTCCAGGTCGAAGTAGATGGAATCCTTGTCCAGCCCTTCGGCATCATGGGCACCGGCCCAAAATTCGTGCATGGGTCGTTCGGAGAGGTAAAAACGGCCCAATTCGTTTTCCACATCCCGTCCGGGCAGGAGATCGTCCAAAGACGTCGGCTGGGCCGGGATTTCGGGCAGGAAATGCACTGTGGCGTGATCTGGTCTGGACCAGGGTACAGCCTCAGAGCCGTCTCGCTTGTGGTCTTTCTCTACGGCGCGGCGCAATCCCCAGGGCGCATGGGATCCGATCTGACGGACCAGGCCGGCCAGCACGTTGCTGCTGGCAGAAGCCTCCTCCGGACGAGACGATGTGTCGCTGATAACCTGCCTCCTACGGCCCTCAGTTCCGCGTCATCTCGATTTCGAGTCCGCGGGAGATCACACGCACCGGTGGGTGGATGCTCTCAGGAGGCACCTTCCTTCCGAAAATAGTCAACTCTACGCCCGGCAGGAT
>DAIPHW010000158.1:0-6181 GCA_036771135.1 Fibrobacterota bacterium
AAAAGCTTGCCGAGATCGCCGAGAAGCATCATTTGGTGGTCTTTGCTGACGAGATCTACGACCAGATCACCTACGACGGTGCGGTCCACACCCCGATGGCCACCCTCGTCAAGAAGACCCTGTGCGGGAGCTTCGGCGGTCTTTCTAAGGTCTACCGCGCTTGCGGCTTTCGCGTCGGCTGGCTGGTCTTCACCGGCGAGAAGGACGCCGCCAAGGAATTCCTCTTAGGGCTCGACCTCATCGCTTCGCTCCGGCTCTGCTCCAACGTGCCGGCCCAGTGGGCGGTGCAGACGGCGCTCGGCGGTCGCCAGTCCATCTACGATTTGACCAAGCCCGGCGGACGCCTCTACCAGACGCGCCAGGCCATGCTGGAAAGCGTGGCGGCCGATCCGCGCCTGGAGGTGATGGCTCCGCAAGGCTCCATGTACGCCTTCGTCAAGATCAAGGACGTGCCGCGCTTCGACGACCAGGCCTTCGCGCTGCAGCTCCTGGAACGCAAGCACGTGCTGATCGCCCCGGGGACAAGCTTCAACGTCCCCTACAACGACCGTTTTCGCACCACTCTGCTCCCCGATGCCGAGACCATGCGCGAGGTCTTCGGGCGCATCGGCGAGATGCTGGACGAGTGGGAGCGCGAGCACGCATAAATAAGGCCGGGTGGGGCCTGGTCCCGCCCTATTCGCCTAAAGGCTCACCAAGCCCGCGGGGCGGTCTTGGCCCATGCGGGTGACGGTCGGGGACAAAAATCGCATAAATCCGGAATCGAATTCCGGATTTATGTACTATTTAACCCAATGCTGCAACGCCATTTTTCAAGCCTGATCCGGGAACGCTGGGAGCTAGCGCGTTGTCTGTACGTGGGCGGTGCCCGTCAGGTCGGCAAGACGACGTTGCTTCGGAGCCTGTTTCCCGAGCTTCCCTACGTGAACCTGGAAACCCCGGAATCTCGTAACTTCGCCCAGTCCGACCCCAAGGGCTTTTTGCGCCATTATCCCGACGGAGCTGTTCTCGACGAGGTGCAGCGGGTGCCGGAGCTGTTTTCCTGGCTGCAAGAATCCATTGACGGTGGCGTGCGCTGGATCCTTTCCGGTTCCCAGAATTACCTGCTGCTGGAGTCGATTTCGCAGAGCTTGGCCGGTCGCGTGAGCATCCTGGAGTTGCCTGGGCTTACGCCGTCGGAACTGCGCGGCACGCCGGCTCCCGAGCCGATGGCCCTGTTGCGCGGTGAGATCGCGCCCGTGCCTGCTACGGTTTCCCGCTGGGAGGCTCTGCTGCGCGGCGGCTATCCGGAACCGGTGCTCAAGCCGCGGCTGCGACGCGCCTGGCACGAGGACTACCTGCGCACCTACGTGGAGCGCGACGTGCGGCAGCTGGTGAACATCCGTGATCTTCCCTTGTTCCAACGCTTTGTGGCGCTGTGCGCCGGCCGCACCGGACAAGTCCTCAACTACAGTTCGCTGGGAAGCGACGCTGGCATCTCCGAAAAGACCGTCCGCTCCTGGGTGGGGCTCCTCGACGCTGCGGGGATCCTCTTCCTGTTGCCAGCCCATCACCGCAACTTCAACAAGCAGGTGATGAAATCTCCCAAGCTCTACTTCTGCGACACCGGTCTTGCCTGCCACCTGCTGGGTATCCGCGACGAGACGACGCTTTCTGTCAGCCCCTTCGCCGGCAGTCTCTTCGAGACGTGGGTGGTCGGCGAGTTGCGCAAGCTGTGGATGGTGCGCGGGGAACGGGCGCCGCTTTACTGGTGGCGCGACAGCGCAGGGCTGGAAGTGGACGTGCTGGTGGACGAGGGGCAAGGACTTTGGCCGGTGGAAATTAAGTCGGGCGAGACCGTCGACCCGGCGCTATGGAAGAATCTCGAGCGCTTCCGCAAGCTTCAGGACGGAGACGCCCCCAAAGGAACCTTGATCCACGGAGGAGAGGTGGCACGCAGCCAGTCTGATGTGCAGGTCGTTCCCTGGACGGCCTTTTGACGCCCGCGACGTTTCGGTCGCCTTGCGAGTACATTTCCCGCATGAATTCGATGGCCTTCCTTCCTTGCTGCCGTGCCTTTTCGTGGCGGAAATCGAGGAAGATTGGCTAAGCGTGCGATGGCTTTCAGGAGCGGAGCGGCTCCGAGGCTGGTGTCTGATGACTTCTTTTCCATGAAGGTGGTGCGATGAGTCCTGTCCGCAAACCTGCCGTTGTCCTGCTTTCCGGTGGTCTCGATTCCGCCACGGCGCTGGCTTGCGCGGTGCGCGACGGCTTTGCGCCCCACTGCCTCTCGTTTTCCTATGGCCAGCGCCACACGGTAGAGCTAGAGGCGGCGAAGCGCGTGGCCCAGGCGGGCGGCGCCGTGAAGCACCAGATCGCCCACATCGACCTAGCCGCCTTCGGCGGATCGAGCCTCGTGGGCGACGGCGAGGTGCCCAAGCACCGCGACGAGGCTCAGATGGGCCACGACATCCCCTCCACCTACGTGCCGGCCCGGAACACCATCTTCCTCTCCTTCGCGCTGGGCTGGGCCGAGACCCTGAAGGCAAGCGACATCTACCTCGGGGTAAATGCCGTGGACTATTCGGGCTATCCCGACTGCCGCCCTGAGTTCCTGGAGGCCTTCCGGAAGCTCGCCGACCTCGCCACCCGCGAAGGGGTGGAGGGACGACAGAAACTGTCCATCCACGCGCCGCTCCTGGATCTTTCCAAGGCCGACATCATCCGCTTGGGACTCTCGCTTGGGGTGGACTACGGCCTCACCCACAGCTGCTACGACCCGGCTCCCGACGGTCGTCCCTGCCTTGCCTGCGATTCCTGCCAGATTCGCCAAGCGGGATTTGCCGCCGTGGGCGTTAAAGATCCTCAGCTCGCACGTTTTTCCGCTTGAGGGCCGACGACATGAGCGCGACGGAATTTCCGGATGCCAATCTGGCTCTGAACGACGAGGCCTTGGCCGCTCTGGAGCAGAGCCTCCAGGAAATTCCAGCGCTCCTTCGAGAGCGCGGGCAGGTCTACGTGGACAAGCTCTCCGAGCTTGCTTGGCATCCCGAGGCGGGCGCCTGGCAGGGCAAGGTCAGCGGGCTCCGCATCTACGAGGTCGCCGTGTCTTTGGGCGGTGGGGAGCAGTGCGGCTGCCCCCAGCACAAGAACGACGGACGCTGCAAGCACACCGTGGCTCTGCGCCTTCGGCTCCTGAAGGAAGGTGCCGCCGCGGCCCTCCGGGCCGCCGAGCTGCCCGAAGATTCGGACAACGGCGATGATGACGATGAGACAATTTCTGTCTCGGCCGAAGAATTGGCCGATTCCGCTGAGGCGAGCGTGCCGCACGATGCCGCTGCCGCCGCGATGGGCGTCAAGGACGGCTTAGATGTCATCCGCCAGATCGGCGAGGGGCTGAAAGGCCCCGAAAGCTCTCCAGAAGGCTCTCGCTTGCAGGTGGCCTACGTGCTGGAGCTCTTTCCGGACGAAGGCAACGTCTACAGCGCCGACTTGGTTCCCCGCTCGCGCATGTTTGTGAAGAACGAGGGCTGGCACCTGGATCCGGCTGATTTGCGCAAGAGCACCGGGGACCGCATCCGCTTCAGCGCCCCCAAGTACATGAGCCCGGCCGACGTGCAGCTGATCCTGGCCTCCGGCCAGGTTCCGGGCTACGGCTGGAACTCCCCGCAGATTCGCAACATGGCGCTCCATCCGCTGCTTTCCCTGGCCGCCGAGACGGGGCGACTGATGCTTCCCGACGAGACGCCGCTGCTCCTGGACAAGGATCTCTGGCGTCTGGTCGCGGCCATGGAACTGACCGGCGGGCTCGGGCGCTTTTCCCTCGCACTTGAGGCCCTGGAAAAGCCCTCCTCGCGGCAGGCCTTCCAGGCGGCCTGGAAAATCTTCGGTGAAGAGGGTAATTGGGTCATTTTGACAGGATCTGTCTTGCGACGCCTTGATCCGCGCACCCCGAAGGCGCTCTTCGCCTTGGCCGAGCCGCTTCCGGAACTTCCCGTGGAGGCCCTTTCGCGAGTGCGTTCGGAACTTGGGCAGCTTTCCCGCAGCGGCGTGACCATCCCCAAGGAGTGCCTGCCTCCGCGGCGGCTGGAGGCTCCGCGACGCTGCCTCTCGATCGATGTCACCGCAGAGGGCGCGGTCGTCTCCTTCCTGGTCGCCTATCCAAGCCTTGAGGTGGCGACCACCGTTGCCGACGAGATCCTGGTCTTCACGGCCGAGGATGGAACCCTCACGGAGTTGCAGCGCGATCTCCTAGCCGAGGACGCACTGCGCGACGAGCTTGAAGACGTGCTGCGCGAGGCCAAGGTGGATGCCGTCTCTGGCGGTGGCCAGTGGCGGGTCGTTGATCCGCCTTCGCTGCGCCATCTGGCGCTTCACGCCCTGCCTCGCCTACTGGAGGCGCAATGGGAGGTGCGGCAGAGCGGCGGCATGGATCGCTGGAAGCGCCGTTCCGGCGTTCTCAAGACTTCCGGCAAGGCTTCGGGGCAAGACTGGTTCGAACTTTCCGGTGTGGTCGACTTCGACGGCATGGAAGTGCCTCTCTCCACTCTGATCGCAAGCTCTGGCGTCATCGAACTTCCCGACGGCTCCACCGGAGACGTCTCCGAGGCTCTGCTCAAGCGGCTGCGCTGGCTGGAACGGCTGGGCACGGCGACCGAGGAAGGCATTCGTTTGCAGGGCTTCCATGCCGTGCTAGCCCAGGAGCTCCTGGAAAGCGGCAATGCCCAGGCGCAGGATCCTTCCACCTGGATTCAGCAGTTGGACCTTGCCATGGGCGGGACGACTCCTGAGGCTCCGGTGCCAACAAGCTTGCAGGCTACGCTGCGCCCCTACCAGAAGCTGGGCATCGACTGGCTCTTAGGCTTGCGCGCCCGCGGCATCGGAGGCATTCTCGCCGACGACATGGGCCTCGGCAAGACGGTGCAGGTGATCGCTCACCTCTGTCGCATCTACGAGACTGACCCCGGGGCCGCTCCGGCGCTGGTGGTGGCTCCGGCCTCGGTGGCCGGAAACTGGGCCGCCGAAGTGGAGCGCTTCGCTCCGCACTTGCAGACGCGCCTGCTCCACGGCAACGATCGTGAAGCCCTGCGCGACGCGCCCATTGAGTCGCCGACAATTTTTGTCACCACTTACGGCATCCTTGCCCGCGAGCTGGAATGGCTCCAAGAGCAGGAGTTTTCGCTGGTGGTGCTGGATGAGTCGCAGGCCATCCGCAATCCCACCACCACCACCCACCAGATTTGCCTGGAGCTCAAGGCCAAGCAGAAGCTCTGTCTCACGGGAACCCCTATCGAGAACTCGCTTTCCGATCTGTGGGCCCAGTTTGCCTTCCTGAACCCCGGCCTCCTGGGGGCGCGCGAGGAGTTCCTCAACCAGTTTGAGCCGGCGCAAGGCGAAAAGCCCGACCTCTCGCGGCTGCGTCTTTTGACGGCGCCCTTCTGGCTGCGCCGCACCAAGGCGCTGGTGGCCAAGGATCTGCCGCCTCGGGAAGATATCGTGCTGCACGTGGAGCTCGACCCCAAGCAGTCGGCGCTCTACCAGCGGCAGCTCAAGGAATACCAGAAGAACCTGCTGCCCGAGATCGAGAAGAACGGTCTGGGCGAGGGCGGACGTTTTCAGGTGCTTACGGCACTTTTGCGCTTGCGCCAGATCGCTTGCGCTCCAGAACTTGCCGGCTTCAAGGGGCCTGCCGCCAAGCTCGACCTTTTGGTGGACAAGCTCACCGAGGACATCGCCGAAGGGCACCGGGCGCTGGTGTTTTCAAGCTTCACGAGCCTCTTGGACCTGGTGGGCATGCGGCTGCGGCACGAGGCGCTGGACTTCCTGCGCATCGACGGCTCTACCCCGGCGGCCACCCGCACGCGGCTCATCCAGCGCTTCCAGAGCGGCAAGGATGCGCCCATCTTCCTGGTGAGCCTCAAGGCCGGCGGTGCTGGCATTAATCTGACGGCGGCCGACGACGTCTTCCTGCTGGATCCGTGGTGGAACCCGGCGGCCGAGGCACAGGCCGTGGCCCGCGCCCATCGCATCGGACAGACCCGTCCGGTGACGCTCTACCGCATGGTGGCCAAGAACACCATTGAGGAGCGGGTGTTTGCCCTTTCGCGCAGCAAGGCGGCGCTGGCCAGCGAGCTCTTCGACGCTGGCGAGACCGGCGGCGCTTCGCTCACCGCCGAGGTGGTGAGCCAGCTGCTGGGATGAT
>DAIPHW010000159.1:0-6180 GCA_036771135.1 Fibrobacterota bacterium
CACAGCGTGCTCAACCTCGATCGCCCTTTCATCGAGGGGTTTGCGGGGAAGCTCGGCAAGTTCCAGAATCCGCGGCGTGCGCTGTGGATGACTGACACCTTCGGGGACAAGAACGGCATCGCGCGCGTCTTGGAGACGGCCCTTGAAGAGATCCGCCGCCGCGACCTTCCCATCGACATCGTGGTGTGCTCCTCCACCTTGGAGGAAGGTCCGCACCTGCGGGTGGTCCGCCCCATGGCCGAGTTCTCGCTTCCCTTCTACGAGGGGCAGGACCTGCGCGTCCCCGACCCGGTGGAACTGCACCGGCTTTTCCTGGAGGGCGGCTACGACCGCATTCTCTCCTCTTCCGAAGGGCCGATGGGCCTTTGCGGACTGCTTTTGAAGCACGCCTTCAACGTGCCGCTCTTTGCCTTCCTGCACACCGACTGGCTCGACTTCGCCCGCCGCCGCCTGCACTTGGGCGAGGCCGCCCTGGACCGCTTCCGCCGCGTGCTGCGCTCCTGGTACAAGGCTCACGACGGGGTCTTCTCGCTCAATCGCGAGTGCCGCGACTGGTTGCTCTCGCCCGACATGGGCATCGCCCCGGAACGCATCCACGACACCGCACACTGGGCCGAGGGGGGCTTTGCTCCGGTTCCCGAGGCGCGTCGCGAGGATCTATTCCCAGGCGTTGCCGCCGATGCTCCGGTGCTGCTCTTTGCCGGCCGCCTTTCTGAAGAAAAGGGTGTGCTTGATCTGCCGGCGATCCTGGAGAGCGTGCGCGCCGTCCACCCCAAGACAAGAATCGTCTTTTGTGGCACCGGCCCCGCCGAGGAGACGCTGCGCGCCCGCATCCCCGACGGCGTCTTCCTGGGCTGGACTCCCAAGGAGCGGCTTGCCGCCTGCTACAGCGCCGCCGACTTCCTGGTGCTTCCCTCGCGCTTTGACACCTTCGGCTGCGTGGTCCTGGAGGCCATGGCCTGCGGGCTTCCGGTGCTGGCCTACGACTGCAAGGGGCCGCGCGACCTGGTGGAACACGGTCTCTCGGGCTTCCTCGCATCCCGCCCGGAGGCCTTGGCGGCTCACGCCGCCGCGGTTCTGTCAGATTCTGTCCGCATGGCTTCGCTGCGCAGCCGTGCCATCCGCCGCGCCGACGAATACGACGCCACGGTCATCATGGATCGCCTGCTTGCGGACCTGGGACTCGATGAAGCGCTGACAGAAACTGTTATCGCCAAGCCCAAGGAAAACGGTTCCATCTGGGGCGAGCTGCTGGAAATCGTAGCCGGCGACTAAAGGAACGGGACGGCCTTGCGGCCGTCCCGAATTCTCACTGCCGGTCGAGCACGAAGGCGTAGGTCACGGTGACGTTGCCCTTCTCAATGGGCTCGAACTTCATGCGCCGTGCCTTGTCCTTGATCTCCTCGTCGAGGGCTGCAAGCCCGGTGCTGGAGCCGGCAAGCTCGATCGCCACGATGTCGCCGGTGGGGGCGATGGTGAACTTGAGCGAGATGCGGCCGCCCACCTGGGGGTTCTCCTTGAGGAACTTCTCGTAGGTGTAGCGAAAGCCTCCGAGGTGGTCGCGGATCACCCGCAGAATCGATTCCGGCGAGCGCGAACCGGCTTCCCCGCCGATCTCCACGTCGTTGGGACGTGGCGGGGTGATGCGGGCTCGCGTGGCGACAGCCTTGCCATTGGTTCCTTTGGAAAGGTTGCCCTGACGGGAGTTTCCGATCCCGCGGCCCCAGCCATCTTTTCCATTACCACCAAGGCCGCGTCCTGCGAGCGCCGCCATGCGGTCTCCTTCGCCTGCAAGCCCGCCGCCGCGTCCCTTGTGCAACCCAGATCCGTTCTTGCCTGCGGCGAGCACGACGTCGATGGCGTTCTCGAGCGAGGCGTCGACATCCTCTCCCACGAGGCTTTGCTCGTCCGCGGCGATCTTCCCGATCACGGAACCATCCATCACGTGCGTAGCCTCCGTCGGGCGCTCCGTCATCGGGACGGTACGGTTCTCAAGCGGCCCTCCGGGATTGGGAGTTGCCGGATGGTCCTGGACCGCCCCCGAGGAACTTGGGACGGGGATCTTGGGTGGATCGTCGGGTTTTGTCACCGGCGGCTGCACCAGATCGATCACCGCCGCGATGTCCTCCGGCGCATTCTGCCTGGGCTGCCGGCCAATGGCCACCATGCCCACCATGGCGCCGACTCCCAAGACGCCCATCAGTCCCAGCACGATGCGACGCGAGCGGTCGTCCCGGCTTCCCGGCTCGCTCCAACCCAGCCGCCGCGAAAGCTCCATGCGCTCGCGGCTGGCGACCCAGGCCAGACGCCGACGGTCGGTGTCCTCAAAGATGCGTAGGCTCTCCCGGCCCAGCGGCACGAGTAGTGGCTCGGGGGCCGCCTCGCATTCGGCCGTCACGGCCGGAAACGGCGGTGGCAGCAGTACTTGCGAATGCCGGTCGGATCCCACCAGCAGGTGGTCGCTCCAGACGTCCCAGGTGCGCACGGCGATGTCGTCTCTCTCCAGTTCGATGTGGAAGTGTTTCATGGCGAAGTCTCCTCAAACGGTTTTGGCAACGCCTGGTCCGTCACGTCGCAGGACATTCCCGCGCGCATCCGAAGCGTGGTCCGACGAAGTCGTCCACGGGACATGGCTTCCCGCGTCGCGCGGCACGCGCGACGGGAAACGTCCTCCAGGCACGAACCCTCACTCTCCCTGAGCGGAAGAGATGCGGATCCTGTTCCAGTACAGGCCTTTGACGTGGCGCACCAAAATGAGGCGGTCAGAAACCGTCAAAGGCACGCGCGTCAATAAAGGGGCGGGTTTAGCCGGGCTGGAAGAGGCCGGAAAGGCTTGGAGACTGGTAAATGTTGGCGTCCAGCTCGGGGTAGGCGAGAGGGACGGCAGAAAGCTCCAGGCGAGAGTCGGGGAGGGAGATGTCGTGCGAGGGCGCGGCCTTGGCGCCGCCCTGCGGGGTTCCCGCGTCGCGGGCGATCTTGGACAAATCCTGTCCAAAAGCAGAAGCCAGGAGCGGCAGGCGATGCGCCTCCTGCGCGGCCGGCAGGGCGGCGTGGGGACGTGAAGGTTCCAGGCGAGGAAGTTCGGGGGCAAGGACGCCCAAGTTTTCGCGATCGAGCTGGGCGCTCACATTCGCAAGTACGCGTAGCACGTAGGGGCGCTGGTCAGCGATGAAGAGGGCGTAGATGGCGGCCATCAGCAGCAGCGCTACCGTGGTCAGCGTAAAGACCGAACTCGAAGAGCAAATTTCCCGCGGTGCGGCGGTGTCCAGTCGCTCCTGGGCCCGTGTCCGCACGGCCTCGACGAGGTTCGAGACGTCCTCGACGACCAGTACGGCGTCTTCCCAAGGAATCTCGGTGGACGGGGCGGGGCTGGTTTCGATGCGCGCCAGGAGGTCTGGGGCGGGGCGGGGCAGGCGCACGTTGCAGCCCGGCAGGGCGCCGATCGAGACGCTTTCGCCACGCAGATGCCACTGGCGCTGGGAGCGCCCGTTTCGCATCAATGTGACCGTCCAACTGCGCATGCTTGCCTCCACCAAAGAAGGTATCGGCGAATTGGGAGATTCGCAACGAAATGCGCGCAAAAAAGACGTCTACGCAAATGCCGCTCAGAGCCCTAAAGCCGTCTCCAAAGCGCCCGGTTCCAGCCCCTCGCGCACCGCCGCAGCGATGGTGTCCAAGGTGGCCTCCAGGTCGGGGAGTCCCCACGAGCCTTTTCCAAAGAGGCGCTCGCAGATCTCGCGGTTCTCGAAGAGCCCGTGCAGGTAGGTCCCGAAGACGTTTCCTTGCGCAAACCACAAGCCTTCCGCGTCGTGGGCGCAGCCTCCGGTCGGGCGCGTCTCGCCCATGCGAATCTCGTAGCCTTCCACGGCAAGGCCGTTCCAGGCGTCCCAGCGTCCCGGCAGCCCTGACAAAATCTGTCGCGTATGGATCACGCGCTTCTTCGCTCCGTAAGTCGTCTCCACCGGCAGCAGTCCCAAGCCTTCTCCGCTTCCCTCCACCCCGTGCGGATCCCGCAGCGCCCCGCCCAGGATCTGGAGCCCGCCGCAGATTCCCACCACCGGTTTTCCCGCGGCCGCGTGGGCCAGAATGACCGCGTCCATGCCGCGGCGGCGCAGCCATCCAAGGTCCGAGGGCGAGGTCTTGGATCCCGGCAGCAAAATGATGTCGGCCCCTTCGAGCTCGCGGGCCTCGCGCGCCAGCACCACGTCCCAGCCGGCAAGCCGCGAGAGCGGCTGGAACTCGTCGAAGTTCGAAACTTGGGGATAAGCGGCGAGGGCGATGACGCGGTTCCCGGGGCGCCTGGGGCGCTCGGTCCAGGAGGCGGCGTCCTCGTCGGGAAGGTCGTGGGCAAAGCGCGGCACCACGCCGACCACAGGGACGCCGGTGCGTTCAAGGAGCATCTGCGGGGCCGGTTCCAAGAGCTTCCGGTCGCCCCGAAAGCGGTTGAGCACGAAGCCCTTCAGAAGGGCTCGGTCGGCGGGTTCCAAGAGCGCCCAGGTGCCGGCGCAGGAGGCCAGCGCCCCTCCGCGGTCGATGTCGCTCACGAGCCACGCCGCCCCGCCGAGCGTGCGGGCGGTAGAAAGGTTCACGTAGTCGCAGTCCGAGAGGTTGATCTCGGCCGGGCTTCCGGCGCCCTCGGCCACCACTACGTCGTTTTCTGTCAAAAGCCGTGCGAGCGGTGCTTGGCAGGCCTCCCACAGTTTGGGGCTGCGGGTTCGCCAGTCCATCTCCGTCAGCTCGCGGTTGGCCGCCCCCAGCAGCACCACCTGGCTGCGGGTGGCCTTTTCGGGCTTTAAGAGCACCGGATTCATGGCCACTTCGGGGGCGCGCCGGGCCGCTTTGGCCTGGAACCACTGGGCGCAGCCGATCTCGCCCCCTTCGGCCACGCGGGCGTTGTTGCTCATGTTCTGCGCCTTGAAAGGCGCCACCTTGAGCCCCATGTCAGACAAAATCCGACAAATTCCGGTGGTCGTGAGGCTCTTCCCCGCGTCCGAGGAGGTGCCCCACACCATCAGCGTCCGCGCTCGGCGGGCAGGGCTCACGGCAGGTCCTGGGGCAGCTCCGTCGCCGGCAGCGGCACCTTGCGGATGAGCGCCAGGTAGGCCTTGGCCGAAGCCTCGATGATGTCGGTGCTGCGGCCGTGTCCGGTGAGGGTGCGGTTCTCGCGCTTACTCATGACCACCACGTCGCCCACGGCGTCGGTGCCGCCGGTGATGGCCTTCAGTTGGTAGGTGTCAATCTCCACCGCTTGGCCGGTGAGCCCGCGGATGGCGGCCAGCACCGCGTCCACTGGTCCGTCGCCCCGCGCCTGGCCTACCACTGGGGCCTGGGCGTCGCGCCGCAGCGTGACGGTGGCGGCCGGCTCGGTCTGGGAACCGGCGAACACCTGGTAGCCCACCAATTGCCAGTCGGCGCCATCTTCGCTTTGGTCGCCTTGGTCGGTGATCAGCGCCACCAAGTCGTCGTCCAGCACTTCCTTCTTCTTGTCGGCGAGCTTCTTGAACTCCTCGAAGACGCGGGCGAGTTCTGCCTCGGTCGGCTCGAAGCCTAAGAGGTGCAGCCGTTCCTGCAGGGCGTGCTTGCCGGAGTGCTTTCCCAGCACCATGTGGTGGCTGGTGCGCCCCACGCTTTCGGGGGTCATGATTTCGTAGGTGGAACGCTCCTTGAGCACGCCGTCCTGATGGATCCCCGACTCGTGGCTGAAGGCGTTCTTGCCCACGATGGCCTTGTTGGGCTGCACTTCGGTGCCGGTGATGCGCGAGAGCAGCCGCGAGGTGTTCCAGATCTCCTCGCTCTTGATGCCGGTGTCCACTCCCAGCACCACGTGGCGGGTGCGCAGCACCATGGCGATCTCTTCCAGCGAAGCATTTCCCGCTCGCTCGCCGATGCCATTGACGGTGCATTCCACCTGGCGCGCGCCGGCCTTCACGGCGGCAAGCGAGTTGGCTACGGCCAGTCCCAAGTCGTTGTGGCAGTGGACCGAAAAGATCACTCCGGGAACCTTGACCCGCTCCACCAAGTAGGCCACCAATTCGCCGAACTCGTCGGGGGTGGTGTAGCCCACGGTGTCGGGAATGTTCAAGGTGGTGGCTCCGGCCTCGGCCACGGCGGTGTAGAGATCTACCAGGTAGTCGCGGTCGGCGCGGGTGGTGTCCTGGGCCGAGTACTCGACGTCCGTCA
>DAIPHW010000160.1:0-6125 GCA_036771135.1 Fibrobacterota bacterium
CGACCTGCCACAGTGTCCTGAGTGGTCGAGGCGCCGTCTTCCGGGCAGATCGAGGTATTGGTGGTGGTCTCGACCGTCTTCACCCGCACATCTTGCGTCGTGCTGTTGGATGCCGAGGTGTCGAAGTTAACCTCGACGATGGGCACAAGATTCATGGTGGTCTGGATGCCGATGTTGGAACCCGTTTGATGGCGTTCGCAATAGAACATGTCGAACTGGTAGGACTTGCCTTCTACAAGCCCAAGCTTATCCAGATTGATGCTGCCGCTCATCTTGCCGTGCTGGCCGCCAAGGTCCAGAGCCAGCTTCTTGTCGATGAAGATCCACACGTCGTCGTCGCCGGAAAACTCGAAGGTCAAGCCGCGCACATACTCGAAGGCGGCCTTGGCGTGCATGGCAAAGTGGAAATCGTCACCGCTAGCTGGCCGATAGGGTGTCGGAATGTCCGTGGCGGTGTTCAGCGGAAAGAAGCCGTCCTTGCTGTACTTGTAATATCCGTCGTTGACGTCCAGCTTGAGGTCGAGCGGCACGCATTTGTAGGCGTTGACGCGGGTTCCTTTTATGGTGAGAGGGTCGAACCAGTTCTGTGGCCCTCCCTGGACGTCACCGATGTCGCAATCGACCTTTCCCGTCCATTGCGGACGTCCCAGGCTGTTGAGGACGCTTTGGACCAGTCCGGTGCTGGCGCCGCCGCCAGCATTGGGGCAGTTGTCGGTCGTCTGTCCCTTGCGACTTCCGCTCGTGTAGACAACCCCGGAATTCGTTTCGGCAAAGGGGGCGTAGAAGTAAGGTGAGCTTGATGTGAGGCCGTCGGCATAATCGTAGGTGGAGAAGGCCAGCGTCTTGGTGTCACAGAGGGATAGGCTTGCGCTGGAAGGACGCTGGAAGACTGCAATCGGACCGTTGGTCACGAGCCAAGTGGTGTCGCTTGCCGAAAGATTGGCCTTCAGTGGGATCCAACCGGCGTAGCTCGTTAGTGGCGAGGGCGTCGCGGCGAGTCCTTTCATGCCGTAGAGGGTGTTGCCGATGGGATTTTCCAGTACGATGCTGTCGGGAACGATGCCTTCGTAGAGCGTGAATGCATACCAGTTGCAGTAGGCGGTTGATCCGGCGATGAAGCGGGAATCGAAGCCCTTCCAAAGCATACGGACTCCGGAAGCGTTCCAATTGGGGCGCTGAATCATGATGATGGTCTTGACGGGCGGTGCCGTGGTGACTGCTGATGGTTTTGAGGTGCTGGACGTGGGAGGAATGATCCACTGCTCGGAGCCGGGAGCGGAGGTGAAGTCGAAAGCCGGACCACTTGCAGACGTGGAAAGGCCCGAGGCATCGAGGTAGAGGAGCGTCGAACCGGCCGTTCCCGGTTTGCCGCTAGCGATGCGCACCTTGAACGACGTGTCCGCGCTGGCGTTTGCCCAGATTGTTGTGCTTTGCCAACCCTGTCGACCGGAGTCCGCATAAAGCGGGTACCACAGTCCGCCCTGCTGGATGTAGAGGCTCTTTCCCGGCCAAGGATTGTAAACGTGGACAGTCCCAACCTTCACGAAGAAGGGGTTGTGGTCGCTGCAATGGAGAGAGTTGCCGACGTACCCCGGGCTGATGGTCGAGTCGTTGGCGTTGGCATATATCCAGATGGTGTCTGAGTTGTAGTCGTCGATGCAATTGTCGAGGAAGCCGGGCTGGGTGGAGGAACTTTGGTTGAGCTGTCCTGACTGTCCCGTTCCCGTTCCCTTATCCAGTTGGATGTGCGCCGGAGGTCCCTGCTGGTAGGTGTGGTTGAAGGACTGAAACTTCACCATCACGTTGACCATGCCGCCTCTGAAGTTCCCGTCGTTGAAGTTTGGTTGCGCGTACCAGTAGCGGGCAAGCAGCTTGGGAACCTTCAGGCTGTCGGGCTTGCCGTCGTTGCTCACTTTGCTGTTCACCTTGATGAACGGAGCGTAGGCGTTTGTGCGGGTGAGAGAAAGATCGGTCTTTCCATAGTAGTAGCCGTCTTTGGCGGCACCGGTGTCTCCGTAATGGGGGATCGAGACCGAGGTGATGACGACGCTATCGAGGTTGCCTTGGTACCAGTCGGTGAGCCACATCAAGGTCTTGTCGGCATGCGAAAGGCCGCAGACGGTCAAAAGAACGACCAGGGCGCGACGCAAGTGAATGGCAAAGTTTGGCATGAAAACTCTCTCCCGGCATTAAACCCAAGAATGAGCTCGTAATATATCGCCCTAGGTGTTTTTGCAGGATTGGATCACCATCTTGCCGGGAAACCGGCCGCTTTTTTGTTCACCAATCGGAAACGCTTGTTGGATAGGGGAGCTTGCCAACAGCCAACTTCGCTAGGGATGATCCTTCCCGGAAAGGACGTTGGCGATCTTCATGGCAAGTACCGTGGCCGAAAGGACGAAGGTCACGGCATTGGCGAGGATCACCGGAAGCTGGTGGGCTCCGATGCCCCAGGCCAGCCAGCAGCCAACGCCGGCGGTGAAGATGGCGTACATGGCAAGCGAAATGCCGGCGGTGTCGCGCGTGCGCAAGGTCTTCCAGACCTGCGGCACGAACGAGACGCTGGTGAGGAAGGCTGCCAGGAGTCCGACGAGGACGAGCATTAGCGTACGATGCGTTGCAAGCGGGCGACGCGCCAGCCTTCGCCGCGGATATCCACCAAGAACATTCCGCTGGTGCTTTGGGTAAGTTGCGTGCGCCCAACCGACAGATTTTGTCGGGAGAGGACGCGCCCGGTGAGGTCGCGCAGAATGATCTGGCAAGCTGCCGGGGTCTCGACCCAGAGGGCGGTACCGGACGAACCGATGCGCAAGGCCTGTTCCATGCGCGCCTGGATGCCGATGCTGGGAGTGCTGTCGGGCATCGCCGAGGCGGCCTGCGGTGCGGTGTACATCTTGTCCATGTTCCCGCCCAGGAGAACATCAGCCAAGAAAACATTTCCAGTGTCGCAGACGGCGCTGTTCAGGCACTTGTCGTGCTGAATGTGCCAATGCAGCCCCGTAGCTTTCGTCATGTCCAGTGTGGTGCCGCCGGAAAGCCGCGGCGTGAAGCCGGAAAACACGTGTTCGTAGGTCTTCCAGGCGGTGCCGATGGTGTCCAGAACATGGAGGTTGTTGCCGTCGGTGATGTTGCTTTGCAGGACGTAGAGGTCGAGGACCGTTTGATGGTCGGCGCGCGCCTTGAAGCGCACCTTGGTTGCGTAAGTCAGCCCGGCCCAATCTTGGGCGTTCCATTCCAACCCTCCGTACTGGTAGCCGCCTGTTCCCAGATCGTAATGGAAGCGCAAGGCCCGTTCGGAACCGTTCCCGGAAAGTCCGTAGCTGATTTTTGAGGTGCCGCCGCTGGTGGCGTTGTTAAATGATGCCCAGCTGCCGAAGTTCGGTGCAAGGCTCGCCTCGCGGCAACTGTCGATTACCAGCCACGAATCGTCGGCGCGCAGATCCTTCTGGTGAGAGACCCACACGTAGAATTTGGTGTCGGCCATGCCCTTGGCTGAGATGGTCACCAGCGCCCAGCCTTGCGGGAAGGGGGTTCCGGCAGAAGACTGACCGTTCCAGGCGAAGGCCACGGTGTCGGATCTGTTGCTGGTGCTCCAGGTGGTGCCGCTGTCCTTGGAGATGATCGTGACGTGCCACGTCGCGGCCTTATTCAGGATGCCGGTATCCTGGAACGGGCCGCCTTGGAAGTCGAGCGAACTCGTGGTGGTGGAGGGGGGCGTTTTCCAGGCCAGGGTTAGGCTTGGATCGGGGTCAGACAATTCCTCGGGGATGTTGGCAAAGCGCCCTGAAAGCACCGCCGCACCGAACCAGCCAAGGAACTGGTCGAAGTACATCTCATTGTGGAGGGTGTCTTCGCCAGCGGCATCGCTTGAATGACCCCAGAAATTGGCACCCGCTTCGTGGAAGGAAAGCAGTTCCTCAGCCCACGGCTCGGCGGCATCGGTGCCTTGGGACATGGCGGCGCAGGCCCACATGGCGGTGGTCAGGTGGCTGTGCTCGCGACGCGGTCGCGAGAGGGCCCCTCCGTTGAAGGTAAAGACCGAATCCAAGGGAATGGCGGAGCCGTTCAGCTGGAAGAAGTTGGCGTTGGCAGGCTCTTTGACGAAGCCGTAGGCGCTGTCGAGGAATCTCTTGGCGCGCGGCTCGCCGTTCCAGAGCCAGTCTAGCGCCAGGCGCCAGTGAACGCGGATGGCGTCCTTGTAGAACCATTGGCCATTTGCGAAGGTGTTGTAGCCCGGTCCGCTGGGCAGGAGCGCCCCAGCCCCGGTGGACCAGTCGGGCACCAAGCCTTTGGCGGCGCCGGGATTAGCGAAGATGGTCTGGTAGCTCTGGTCAATCAGAGCCGTCCAGGCATGGGACGATGCGGTGTCGTAGGCGGCAAAGACGCGGTACCACGCCGGCGAGAAATAGCCTGGGTTGAGCATACTCAAACCGCCCCAGGAAGAGCCCGGCTTCAAGTAGCGGCCGTTGTCAACCATGTCTTCCCACAAGCTCTTGAGCATGGTGTGGGCGCGGGTGGCGTAGTCGGCACCCTTCGGGCTTGTGTGCTTGGTCCATTTGCCTTTTTTCACCAAGGAGTCGGCGAAGATCAAGCAAAGGGCGATGTCCTCGTCGGCATCGGAGGCGGGGCCGTCCTTGTAGGTGGGACCATTGCTGCAGCTGGTCGAGCCGTCTTGGCAGCGCCACCAGTTGTAGCTGGCTTTTCCGGAGGCAACCGTGACCATATACTTCTCGGCGGCATCCCAGATGGCGTTGAAGCTCGTTTGGTCGTTCATTAGCACGGCAAGCAGCATCCCATAGCCCTGCGATTCCGAGACGGCGTCCCCGGGATACTCCGACTTGGGACGATGAACCAGTCCGTTGCCGTAGGCTGTGATGTTGCGGCTCTTGATGCCGTTCCAGGTCAGCGAAAGGGCGGTGTCCAACTGGGCTCCCTGGACAACGCGGGGCTGATTGGCGCCAAAGCTGGGAAGCGTGAGCGCATGAGAGGATTGGGCGGAAAGAAGCGCCGACAAAGCCGCTAGACCAAAAAATCCACTTTTCTGCATAGTTGTTTTCAAGGTAGCCAGAGCTACACGGTTCCCGCAGCCGATTTATCGCATTGCTGGTGATATGGCTTTCAACACCGGGGAGGTCGGCAGTATTATATGCAGTGAGTCCTCAAAGACCTTTAGATGGAATCTTGGTTTGTGGACTTCTTCCAGAAATGGTGGTTGGGCATTTTTTGTCAGGAACTGGCCAATAGTGAGCCTTTGTGCGGCAGCTGTGCCGGCGTGGGTGGTTTTTTGGACCTGGAACGGTGCGAGGAGTCTTGATGGCAAGTCGTTTGGTGGTGGCTGCCACTCGAAATGAGCTGGCCTGTCATCCGCATTTCCCTGGTGGTGCGCCGCGGGTGGCCGTGCCGTGGGCGTTGTGGCGCACGCCGCACGCTTATTTCCTGGAATGCGGACCGGGGCCAGCTCTTGCCGGGGCGGCGCTGGCTTGGGCGCTTTCGCAGGGGGGCTTTGCTTCGGTGCTGGGAATCGGCATTGCCGGGGGCTTTCCCGAGTCGGGCCTTTCGGTAGGCGAGGCTGTCTGGCTTGCCTGGGACAGCTTTGCCGATTTGGGAGCTGAGAACGGAGGGGACTGGCTCGATTTCCCCGATCTGGGGCTTTCGGGATTGCCACTCGAAAACTGCTTCCGGCTGAAATTGCCCGAGGGCGTCTCTGGAGTCGGGGGAACCACCGCAAGTGCCGTGACAGGATCTGCCGAAACGGCGCATCGTCGGCGCAGCCGCATTCAGGCCGATGTGGAGACCATGGAAGGGGCCGCCTGGGCGCTAGTCTGCCAGCGCTTCGGGATCCCTCTGTCGCAGGCGCGTGGCATCTCCAATCTGGTGGGGCTGCGAAATCGGGAGAGCTGGCAGATTCCGGAAGCCTTGCGCGCGCTGGGACGTCTGGTTTCCGATCGCTCGATGAGCTAACTTGATCACTCCCACGCGGCGTATGTTCGCCGCGCAGTTTAGGAGGACCTCCCTTTGAGACGTCTATCTGCCTTGTCTGCCGCTCTCACGGCTACGGCGCTTGCGTATACCAATTCAGCTGCCGCTGCTGTCGCACCGGAAGCTCCCCTGGCTCCGATCAACAC
>DAIPHW010000161.1:0-6110 GCA_036771135.1 Fibrobacterota bacterium
CCATTTGTCGGCGCAACTGTGCGGCAATTCCCATATCGCAGAGCTGCGCTCCCAAGGAATCCAAGCCGCTTTCCGAAAGCGGATCCCACGCATCGGGCTCCAGACAAGGCCCAGGGAGGGCTCTCTGCAGCCACCACCGAGAGCTATTGACAATACTTGACATTGCAAGCAGGCGAGCCAGATCGAAGCGCGGCAAAGTCACGGTGGTGCGCAGCTCATGCGAAATCCTGGAAGCGCGAAGCAGCACCAGCGAAGTGCGAATCGCCTCCGGATCGGTCGGCCCGAGCCATTCGGAATACCCTTCGGGAAGGTCCTTCAGGTCCATGGCCACGTAATCGACGAGGCGACGCGTCAGAAGCTCCGCCAGCATGTCGGGCCGTGTGCCGTTGGTATCGAGCTTCACGGCAAACCCCATGTCCCGGATCTTCTCCAAGAAGCGCGGGAGATCGGCCTGGAGGGTCGGTTCGCCTCCGCTGACCACTACGCCGGACAGCTTCCCTTTGCGATCGGTCAGGAAGGCGAAGAATTCGTCTTCAGACAGATTTTGTCCAGCTCGCGAAAGGTCCGAGAGCTGCGGGTTGTGGCAGTACGGACAGCGGAGGTTGCAGCCGCGCGCGAAGACCACGGCAGAGACCTTCCCCGGGAAGTCCTGCAGGCTGCAGGGCTGCAGTCCCCCTAGGCGCACGCGGGCGCACCCTCGAAGGCGAAGGTCACGCGATCCGCGAACTCGGCCTGCTTGCCGGAGTTCCACTGGCTCACCGGGCGCAGGTAGCCGACGACCCTCGAGTAGACCTCGCTCTCGGCGCCGCACTCGGGGCAGGTCGGATGCTCGCCGCTCTGGTAGCCGTGGCTCGGGCAGATCGAGAAGGTGGGCGTGAAGGTGAAGTAGGGCAGCCGGTAGTTCTGGCACACGGTGCGCACCAGCTCGCGCACGGCGCACGGATCGGCCATGGCCTCGCCGGCAAAGAGGTGCACCACGGTACCGCCGGTGTAGGAGGCCTGGAACTCGTCCTGGTGATCAAGCACCGCGAAGGGATCGTTCCCAAAGCCCACCGGGAGCTGCGAGGAGTTGGTGTAGTAGGGCTGGGCTCCTTCGGCCACGGCTTCGGGATTGGCCGGACGGATGCCGGGATACAGACGATGGTCCAGAAGCGCCAGCCGGTAGGATGTCCCTTCGGCCGGGGTGGCCTCCAGATTCCAGACGCTGCCGTACTCCTCCTGGTACCTGAGCAGACGTTCCCGCATGTGGGAAAGCACGCGCAGTCCGAACTCCCGCCCCGGCGCGTCGGCAAGGCCGCAGCCGAGGAGGTTGCGGCAGGCCTCCTCCATTCCCAGGAGGCCGATGGTGGAGAAGTGGTTGGCCCAGTGCTTGCCTGTGCGGGCCTTGACGCCGCGCAGGTAGAAGCGCGCGTAGGGGTAGAGCCCCTGGTCGGTGAGCCGCTCCAGGAGCTTCCGCTTGGTCTCCAGGCTCCGGGCGGCAAGGTCCATGAGCCCGTCCAGTTTTAACAGAAACTGTTCTTCATCTTCGCAGACAAATCCCAGCCGCGGCAGGTTGAGCGTGACCACGCCGATGGATCCTGTGAGCGGATTTGCCCCGAAGAGTCCGCCGCCGCGCTTGCGCAGCTCGCGGGTGTCCAGCCGCAGGCGGCAGCACATGGAACGGGCGTCCTCGGGGTCGAGGTCGGAGTTCACGAAGTTGGCGAAGTAGGGTATGCCATAACGGGCCGTGGTGCGCCACAGCGGCGCAAGGCGCGGATCGTCCCAGTCGAAGTCCTTGGAGATGTTATAGGTGGGGATGGGGAACGTGAAGACGCGCCCGCGGGCATCGCCCTCGCACAGCACCTCCAGGAAGGCGCGGTTGAAGAGGTCCATCTCGGTCTGGTAGTCGCCGTAGCAGGTGTCCCGGCGCTTGCCTCCGACGATGACCGCCTCGTCGCGCAGCATCGCCGGCACGTTCCAATCGAGAGTGACGTTCGTGAAGGGGGTCTGGAAGCCCACGCGGGTGGGGACGTTCAGGTTGAAGACAAATTCCTGCAGCGCCTGCTTGACCTCCTCGTAGCCCAGGCCGTCGGCGCGAATGAAGGGCGCCAGATAGGTGTCGAGGCTCGAGAAGGCCTGGGCCCCGGCCGCCTCGCCCTGAAGGGTGTAGAAGAAGTTCACGATCTGCCCGAGGGCGGTGCGGAAGTGCTTGGCGGGGGCGCTTTCCACCTTGCCCACGGCGCCGCGGAAGCCGTCGGAGAGGAGCCCTGCCAGATCCCAGCCGACGCAGTACACCGCCAAGAGGTTGAGATCGTGGATGTGGAAATCGCCTTCGCGGTGGGCCTTGCGGATGTCCTCCGGGTAGATTTTCTCCAGCCAGTAGGCCTTGGTCACCTCGCTCGCCACGTAGTTGTTGAGCCCTTGCAGACTCCAGGCCATGTTGGCGTTCTCGCTCACCTGCCAGTCCGAGCGCGAGAGGTAGTCGTCCACCAGCCCCTCCTGGAAGCGCGCCCCGATGCGGCGCAGCTGGCCGTGCCGCTCGCGGTGCAACAGGAAGGCCTTGGCGCTAGCCGTCCAGGGAGAGGAGAGCAGCACCTGCTCCACGACGTCCTGAATGCGCTCCACCGATGGCGTATCAGAGACCAGGGCCGCCGAGGCCACCGCCAGCACCCGCAGCGTCAGAGCCTGGGCCTCTGTCTCCCCGAACTCCCCCGAGGCCTCCCCCGCCTTCCAGATAGCTGTGCGGATCTTCCCCGCGTCGAAGGGCACCGTGCGGCCGTCGCGCTTGCGGATATTGACAAATCCCGTACTCATGGAATCCTCCCGGTTCGATTTTGACACTTTTTGTTCACGCATTCAGGCGCATCAGCCCGTGGTCCGAAGGCCCGAGGCGATGGCGTTCACCGTCACCAGAAGGCGCAGCAGCTGCGCCTCCTTTCCCGACCCCTCCGCCGTGGCGCGCCACTGCCGCAGCAGCGCAACCTGATGGGCGTGCAGGCGCCGCAGTTCGCGGTTGCGCAAGGCCCACCCCGGCCCCTCGGAGCCGCCGCGTCCCGGACGCGCCGCCTCGAGGAGCCGCACGGTGGTCTCGAACTCGCGCCCGATCCTCCCCAGGAAGTCTTCTCGCACGGCGGGATCTTCCACCAGGGAGCCGTAGAGAGGCCACACCTCGCGATCGACCGTTCCCACCACGCTCGCGACGTTCGCCAGCACGTAGTCCAGCTGCGGCATGAGCGCAAGCCGCTCCTGCAGGCGTTCCCACAGCTCCGGACGCGAGCGCGAAAGCTCGGAAAGCGCCGATCCCACCCCGAACCAGCCGGGCAGATGGATGCGCGCCTGGCTCCAGGAAAACACCCAGGGAATGGCGCGCAGGTCCGAGAGGGTGCGCTTGCCGTTGCGGCGCGAGGGGCGCGAGCCGATGCGGCTTTTCTCGATGCAGTCGATGGGGGTCGCCTGCGAGAAGAAGTCGAGGAACCCCGGCGCCTCGACGAGTTCCCGATAGGCCCGGTAGCTCGCGACGGAAAGGAGCGAGAGGATCTCGTCCTGCTTGGGGTCGTCGTCGCGCGAGTGGCCCAGCGAGCGGCCCACGGCGCTAGCGAAGAGCAACTCGAGATTGTGCCCGGCCGAGATCTGGTTGGCGTACTTCTTGGCGATGGTCTCGCCCTGCTCGGTGGTGCGCAGCCCCGAGGCCATGGAGGCCGGCGGCAATGCGCCCAGGAAGCGGTTGGTAGGACCGGCCCCGCGCGAGATGGTGCCGCCGCGGCCGTGGAAGAAGCGCAGCCGCACGCCGCGCTCGCGAGCGAGCTGGGTGAGCCGCCGCTGGGCCGAGAGCAGGTTCCACTGCGAGGCGAGGATCCCGCCGTCCTTGCTGGAGTCGGAGTAGCCGACCATGACCGGCTGCACCGGCTTCTTCGAGCGGGACTCGTACTCGTGCCACTGGAGCGCCAGGCTCCGCTTGGTGAGGGAATAGTCTAGGAATGCCGAAAGCACCGTGTCTGAAACCTCCAGATCCTCGATGGTCTCGAAGAGAGGAACGACCGGCAGCGGGCTCGCAAGGCCTCCTTCCGAGACGGAAAGCAGTCCCGCCTCGCGCTCCAGCAGATAGACGACCAAGAGGTCCGAGAGGCTTCGCGTCATCGAGACGACCAGGCACCCGAGACCTTCCCCGCCAAAGCTTGCGAGGTGGTCGCGAAAGGCGCGCAGCGCCCCCACGGCCCCGGCCGCGTGCGGGCCGACCTTGGCGCCGGGAAGCACGAAGGGGCGGTTCGAGCGCAGCTCGCGGTCCAGGAAATCGAACCGCTTCTCTTCGTCCCAGCGGGAAAAGTCGTGGGCGGCGTAGCCGGCGGCCTCCAGGAGCTCGTCGACGGCCAGGTCGTGGTAGTCGCTGTTCTGCCGCACGTCCAGGCGGGCCAGGTGGAAGCCGAAGCATTCGACGTGGCGCAAGAGCGGCTCGACGTGCAGGCGCGCGAAGCGTTCGGCCCCCACGGCCCGAAGCGAGCCGTCCAAGACGCCCAGGTCGGCCAGGAGTTCGCGCGAGCGGGCGTAGTCACCGGGGCGCAGCTCCAGCACCGCCGCTTCCCCCTCGCCGTGGAGCGGGAGCCGCTCGACCATGAGGTTCGTCATCTGCCGCCACGGCTCTTCGGGGTTGCGCCCGAGTCCCGCCTCGGCGCGCTCCCCCAGAGTCTCCCGAAGACGATCCAGGGCTCCGCGCAAGAGCTCCGGAGCATCCTGCAGCCGGCGCGAGAGCGAGATGGCTGCGCCCAGCTCGCGCAGCCGGTCGCGGAGCAACGAAAGAGCCGAAAGGCGCAGGACAGAAAGCGTCTCGCAGGTGATCTCCGGGGTCACGAAAGGGTGCCCGTCGCGGTCCCCGCCCACCCAGGACCCCATGCGCAGAAGCGGCAGATGCGCAGGGTCATCAAGTTCCTTGGGATCGAGCCCGGCCGCCGCCCAGGCCTGGCGCAGCCTCCCGTCCAGGGCCGGCAGCACCGCCGGAAAGACGTTGCGGAGATAATGGACGACGTTCCTGCGCTCGTCGGAGACCTCGGGCTTCTCCACGAAGATCTCGCCGGTGCGCCACAGCCGCTCCAGCACGTCGAGCACCTGCTCGCGGATCCCCTCGCGCTCGGCGGGGGTCCACACCGTGTTCTCGCGCTTCACCAGGAGCAGGTATAGCTCGCGGTGCAGCTCCAGCACCGTCTGGCGCTTGGCCTCGGTGGGGTGGGCCGTGAGCACCGGCTCCACCGTCATCTCGGCCACCCGCGCGGCGATCTCGCCCGCGGGAACGCCGCTCTTCACGAGTTCCGAGAGCGTCCGTCCCCAGCTTCCCGGCTAGGCCGCCGGGCCGACCTCGGCCTCACGGGCGCGGCGCAGCTGGGCGGCCTCGTTCTCCTCCACCATGTTCAGCAGCTGAAAGGCGATGCTGCAGGCCTTCGGCAGCCGCTCCGGCACCGGATCCGGGAGCGGTCGCGGCGACTCAGATCCCCACGGCAGGGCGACGGCCAGATCCGCCTCGCCGATTCCTTCCAGAACCTCGCGGAAGGCGTCCATCAGAAAGGCGAGGTCTTCCTCGAGCTTGTGCCCGAAGCGCTCCTCCACCCGCCGCGTGCGCAGCTCCTTCTCGATCCAGTCGAATTCCTGAGCCTCCGGCGCGGTGCCGGAAGTCGTGACAGAATTTGTCATCTCATGTCCTTTCGATCCCTAGGGACGGGATCCTTTTCAAAAAGGCGGGCGTGCACGTCCATGGCGGCGACTCGGAATCGGCGCCGGGAAATGGAAACGGAAATGCAACGAGCAGCCGGCAAGGCTGCGACCTTTTCCTTCATCACGCTGCCCAGTTCCGAGAGGCAGGATCGTAGCCGCCGCGATTGCGACGGCACCTTCGGGTAGGTCTCCTGGCTCGGGGCTCGGCCGTCCGCCTTCCCGGGATCTCTCCCAGTGGCTCCATGGACGTCGATTGCGACAGTTCTTGTCGCGCCCTTCACAGTGGCTGGTCCGCTGCCGATTCTCACGGCATTCCCGGGCTTGCAAGGGTCGTCGACCCGTACACACCCCGCTTTCGCTGGACCCGTAGGCAATTCAAACATAATCCGCACGGGCCGAATTGCAAAGGGGCGCCCGCCGCCTGCGGCGTC
>DAIPHW010000162.1:0-6079 GCA_036771135.1 Fibrobacterota bacterium
CCAATTCAGCTGCCGCTGCTGTCGCACCGGAAGCTCCCCTGGCTCCGATCAACACCTCGCTTCTGCAGTGGCATCCTGGTGCGCCCATCAGCATCGATGATGTGCTTTTGGCGCCCAGCGCCTCGGCTGGCCAGAAGGGTGCAGCCTTTGAGTGGGCCAATGCAAACAACGTCCAGGCCTATGTGCTTTGGGATAAGTTCTTTGCTGCCGCTGAGTATGCTCCCGGATCCAATACTGCGGGCGAAGCTCCTCTTGCCGAGACGCGCGCCTCTTTCGGCGTGATGACACCGGGGCTGGGGTTAGGGCTCTCGCTGGCCTACAGGGACAGTACGGTTGATGACTCTGACTCGACGGTGCCAAAGTCCTCCCATCACTATACCTTCAGCCAGGCGCGACTCTTTGGGTCGGTGGGCATCCAGGGCATGGACCTGTATGGAAGCTTGGAGTGGGCCAAATATCCCAAGGCGACGGTGACGTCCGGCGACAATGTGACCGATCGCTACGATTCGGTGATGCTGCAGGTGGGTGCACGTCAGGCTCCAACTGTGGGTGCCGAAGGGCTTGCTTGGAATGTTTATGTCACTCCGGGATTCCTCTACCAGAGGAATCATTCTTCAGATACGGCTGGCAATTACACGTGGCTTCTCAACCTTGACGGGCAGCTTGGCTACGTCTTTCAGGTCGATGGCATCGAGTTTTTGCCGGGCGTGGACGCCTATTGGCACCACAAGAATGCTGTGAGCCCCGATTACCTGAATACCTTCGGTGTTAGTCCGTATGCGGCCATCAGCGTGCCCCTTTTCGAACATTGGACGCTCAAGGGAGGAGCCCGTTTTCGCGCCGAGCAGACATTCAATGACTATAAGAAGGGGAATAATACCAGCTATGCGGACGAGGGAATTATCTCTAACACCGTCGGTAGCGTAGGCTTACGCTACGCTCGCGATCGCTGGGCTCTTGAGGGGCAGCTTGCCAACGGATTCCTCGCTGGCGGCCCCTACTTTATCTCCGGAAATGATAACAATAAGTCGGATCTCGTTGCCTCTCTCGGCTTCACGGTCAACCTGAAGTAATTTCGCTCCCAGAGCACTTTGGCCCGTCGGTGCGGAAATCTCGCCCGGCGGGTTTTCTTTTGCCATTTTTAGGCTTATGGTCAGGACCGGCTTCTCTTACTTTGGCGTACGAAACCCCGAACACGTGCGCCAGGACATGGAGCGGATGCGGCAGGAGGGGTGCGAACTGGTGCTCCACACCTGGAGCGAGGACGACCAGGCCTACTATCGCGAGACCATGGGGGAGATCGTCGCCCTCTCGAAGAACCTGGGACTTTCGGTTTACGTAAACCCCTGGGCTGTCGGTCGCATCTTCGGCGGCGAGGCCAACTCCGAAATCGTCGCCCGCCATCCCGAGGCGCGGCAAATTCTGTCAGACGGATCTCCTGCTCCGGCCGCTTGCCCCAACGCCCCGGCCCTTTTCGCCTACCTAGATGCCTGGACGGAATCCGTCTGCGCCACGGCGGTAGACACTGTTTTCTGGGACGAGCCGCATTTCTTCTTTAAGAAGGGGGAAGAGTCGCTGTGGGCCTGCCGCTGTCCCGAGTGCCAGAGGCTCTTTGCGGAGCGCTTCGGGCGCGCAATGCCCGAAGATCGCACCGATCCGGATCTCGCCGCCTTCCGGCAGGAAAGTATCGTGGCGCTGCTTGCTCATGTGACAGAAATTGTCAAAAGGCACGATAAGCGCAACTGCGTGTGTCTGCTTCCCGACTTTTTCGATGCTGGCACCGCCGACTGGGACCGCATCGCCTCGCTCCCTTGGGTGGACGAGATTGCCACCGACCCCTACTGGGAGGCTGGGGATTCGGCCGAACGGGTGGAAGGCCTCTACCGCGAGTATTCCCGGCGGGTGGTGGAGACGGCGCGTCGCCACGGCAAGGCGTCGCAGGTGTGGATCAAGAACTACCGCATCACGTGCGCCGAGGAAGGCCACGTGGAACTGGCTACGCGCCTGGCGCGCGAGGCTGGTTGCGAGAACCTGATGGCCTGGTCGTGGCGCGGCAGCGCCTACATGTCGTGGCTCGCCTCCGAGCGGCCCGATTCTGTGTACCAGAGGCAACTGGCCGCCTTCGCGGCGGCGAAAGGCGAGAAATGACAGATTCTGTGATTGAGGCGCGCGGCCTGGAGTTGCGACGCGAGGGGTATCCGGTCTTCGCGGGGCTCAATTGGACAGTTTGTAAGGGCGAACGCTGGGCGATTCTAGGGCCCAACGGGGCCGGCAAGAGCACTCTCTCGCAGGCGCTGCAGGGGCGTCTCCACCCGTGGGAAGGCACTCTCTCGGTGCTCGGGGTTCGCTTCGGGAAGGATATCATCACCTCGCTCTGGAAGGATGTTGGCTTTGCTGGCGAGGCGTTGGAGCGGCTTTTCCCGCCCGTGCTCTCGCTTGAAAATCTGGTGGCTTCGGGACTCCTCGGATCCATCGGCTTCATCTTTGAAACTCCGACCAAGTCGGACTACGCCCGCTCCCGCAAGGCCCTCTCGATCTGGGGACTCGGGGAACGCCTCAAGCAGAACTACCACACCGCATCGCTTGGCGAGCGGCGCAAGGCCCTGATCGCCCGCGCTCTGGTGGGAGCCCCTAAACTCCTGGTACTCGACGAGCCCTTCGCGGGCCTCGATCCGGCTGCCCGTGAAGATATGGTGGCCGAGCTCGACCGCCTCACGGCGCGCCGTCCTGAACTTCCCATCGTGTTGGTGACCCATCACACTGAGGAGATTCCTGCCGCCTGGACTCATGTGCTACTGCTTCCGCACGGCGCTCCGCCGTCGCTGGGGACTGTCGCGCAGCAACTCACCTCAGCCAAGCTCTCAGAACTTTACCACCGCCCCTTCGTGGTGCGCAAGGTGGCGGGCCGGCGCTTTTTGTTGCCCGAGGAAGGCTAGAGCGCCGCAAGCCTGCTTGTAAGCGGACTAGACTTCACTTCTATGCCAGATCGCCCTGCCCAACTCCAACGTCTCCTGTGGCTCTACCACGCTTTTCACGGGGCCGAGGGCGGGACTCTCTTGGCTTCCGCCCTGGATCAACGCTATGAAGCCTGGACGGCGGACCGGAAGACTGCCATTCGTGACCGGAAAGTCTTGGAGACCTGGGGAGGCTCCGGCTGCCTGCGATACGATGCCTCGACGCGTGTCTGGAAACTTGTGCGGCGCTTCGAGTTGCCAGAGGATCTGCGCTTGCTCCAGCCCCTTCCCGAGAACCAGGAACGTCTGGTGTCGGTTGCGCGCGATGTCTTGCGTTCCACTCAGGGGCCGGCCTCCTTGGTGAATTCGGTGCTCGACGGCATGACCGGCGATCCTTCGCCGCATGTCTCGGTCTTTGCTCCGCCCCGGCTTGGACGCGATTCCCAGCACATTTCTGAGCTGTGGCTTTCCATGCACAAAGCGATCTCATCTCGTCAGCGGGTACTTCTCTCGCGGCCAGGGAAGGAATCTGTCCAGGTCGATCCGCTCCACCTGTGGTGGGCGCAGGGAGGTTGGTATCTGCTCTCGCGCGATTCAGAAAGTCGGGAACTGAGAAATTATGCCTTGGCGCGGCTAGGTACTGTGAAACCTGTCCCAGGACGCATTTCTCCGGCTTCAGTTAACCCGCGAGAGTGGCTCGGGAACGGGGACTGGCTTTATCGGGGAGGCAAGACCGCCACGGCACGCATTCACTTTGAACGGGATGCCGTTCCTTCCTTTCGCGACAGAATCTGGCAATCGGACGTCGTCTGGAAAGACCTTCCCGATGGCTCTGCCTTGTTGCTGCATCCCTATCCGGCCCGCGCTCATGGGGAATGGGAAATGGCCCGCCGCATCCTCGGTTGGGGAGAGTACTGCACCGCGGAGGCACCGCTCTCGCTTTGCCGGCGTATCCAGACGCTGCTTTCGGATATTGCCGCCCGCTACGCCTAAACTGTCCCATAGATGTCCCATGATGTGGGAGATGCTTGCGTCATCTTTGGGGCATGGACGACTTGCCTCGCACGCTGCCTCTCATTCTCCTCGACGAATTGGCCCGTCGCCGCGTCGGTTACCTGGCGCCGCCACTTTCCCTGCACGTTCTCCGTCATCCGCGCCTGGATGCCGACTGCCCGCCACCAAGGCTTCTGGCCTCGGACCCGTCTTCCAAAGCACTGCCATCGGCGCGTCTAGCCGCCTTAGTGCGCGAGCTTCCCGGGCAAGGAAAGTTCCTGCTCGGGGCTTGGTCCCTGTGGGGAGGCAAGGAGCGGCTGAGGAATGCTCTGCGCATCGCCGCCGATTCGGGATGTGAGATCCATGTGGTGCTTCCCGAGGCCTTCCTGAACGGAGTTTCGGAAGATGAGCTCGCGGAGCTTCTGGAGATGGCCACAAGCCTTATTGCCGTTCCCGATCGACCGATTCTGGAAGATCAGTTTGCTGGGTGCCTAGAGGGCATGGCTGTCGTCCTGACTTCGGAGCGGCCGTCTCCGTGTGGCGTGCTGTCGTGGCGAGGGAGTCGTCACAATTCGAAGGTGGAAATTTGTCTGGAGGAGCTGCTTTCTGGCGCAGACAATTTCTGTCCAAGTCCGCTTCTGATCGTCGCAAGCATCGAGGAGACGTTGATACCAGGCCTGCATCAGGAGCTTTCGCGCCGTGGCCTTGACGAGCTGCCACTTGCCATAGGACCTCGCGAATGCGGTGTCCGCCTAGGGATTCTTCGCAGCGCTTTGCAAAATGGAGATTTCCATGAATAGGAAGCATTTCCAGCTCGTCTCGCTTGGGCTATTACCGCGAGGACTCCAGGAGGAGCTTGGCGAAGAAGAACAAGGCTTCCAATGGACTGAGATTCCAGATGGAGAGCGCGACGCAGATCTTGCTCCTTTCCTGCGACGTATTGAAGTATGCTCCAAGGAACTTGCCGATGGTCCCGTCGTCATCCTGTGCCCAAGCGGTTCGGAGTTTTTCCGGCAACTTGATCAGGCGCTGGCGCGGCTTTCTCGGCCAGGACGGGAACTGCACCTCGTGTTGCCGCTTCCCTTTGGTTTCGAGGGAGACTCAGGGGCATTAGATGCTGGCGTGTTGCGGCGCTCCCTATTTTTTGTCCATAGCGTCACGACTCTAGACGGACGCAGCCTGGTGTCTCGGCTTTCGCAGCAGGCCACGATCGCGGATCTGTTTCGGGTTCAGTCCGCCAAACTTGCGCATCTCCTTGCCGACCTGCGACAGATTCTGGCCGCGCCACGGCATGCTCGCGTGCGGCGCGCTATGGTGGGGGAGCTGCGCTGGGAGGGCACCTGGCCGTCTCCTGCCTTGCCGACGGAACATTTGGTGACCTTGCTGCGGATTTTTGAGGAGCCACACCTGTCTTTGCTTGTCT
Organism: Fibrobacterota bacterium; assembly: GCA_036771135.1. Classification (GTDB taxonomy): domain Bacteria; phylum Fibrobacterota; class Fibrobacteria; order UBA5070; family UBA5070; genus JBDKGV01. The sequence goes on from DAIPHW010000162.1 coordinate 5,371, forward strand.
GCCGTGGCATCTCGGAGCCCGAGCGGCTCTTCCGCTTGCCGCGCCGCCTGGGAACCCGGCCCTTCCTGTTATGTCGTGGACCGGAACGCTCGCTCCGACGGCTGGGAGCCTTCGCGGCGGTTCCGTTGCGGGAGCTGCTATAGAATGCAGGTACTTATCTTCTTACCTATCCCGCTGCCGGTTCTTCCAAAGGAAATGCGATGAAATTGAGCGAATCCCTGATTGAGCGCTTCCAAAATTTTGATACGACTTCGTTGGAGAGCTTCGGCGACCGCTTGAAAACAAGGACGAAGGATCCCGAGGGCGAGATCTTTCCTCCCTATCTTCCTAGAGTCGGCGAGGATTATCGAGGCCTCATGCTCTATGGTATGGCGCAGTCCATGATTAGCCCTTGGGAATCGCTTTGCGCCAAGACTCGCCGCCAGAAGGTCTTGCAGCTTCAGGATGCTGAAGACGTTGGGGACGTTTGGATGGCGCCCTATCCGGTTCTGTTGGGCCTAGCCGGGATGCTTTTTTGGAGCCGTGGACAGAATATGTCCGGGCATCTTGAGGAGGTCGACAGAATGGTCGCCGCTTCGAACTACTACAAGTTCTCTCTGGCTCGCGATGGCAGGGATCTCAATCCGATGAAACTTGGAGGTGCAGAGGGGCACTTTTATCGCGAGATCAATGATCAGCTGGTCACTTGGGAGCTTGAGGAATTAGCTCC
>DAIPHW010000163.1:0-5986 GCA_036771135.1 Fibrobacterota bacterium
CAATGTGCCGACCTATAAGCTGACGACCGCAGCAACCAATGGCTCGATCGCCCTTTCGCCCACGGGCCCGAGCTACGACTCAGGCACCAGCGTGACAGCAACGGCAACGGCTGCGGCGGGCTATACCTTCAGCGGCTGGTCTGGGGCCTGCACCGGCAACAGTGCCACCTGCACGGTGACGATGAGCAAGGATGCTACGCTTACGGCCAGCTTCGCCAAGAGCGTGGCTCCCAAGTACGCCTTGACGATCACGGCTCCCACCGGAGGGACGATCGTTGCGACGCCTTCGGCTAGCTCCTACGATTCGGGAACGGTCGTTAGCCTTGTGGCGCGGCCAGAGTATGGCTATAAGCTTACCGGTTGGTCGGGGGACTGCAATGGCAGCGATTCGACCTGCTCGCTGACCATGAACGCTGCTCATTCGGTGACGGCGAACTTTGGAAAGGCGGATATGAAAAAGATCGACTTGAGCAGCTTTACCGGCGGCACTCTGACCTTCATTCCCGCCATGTCATCGGATTCCACCTTCCCGTTTGGTTCCGTGGTCAAGGTCGTGGCGGTTCCCGCCAACGGATACGTATTCTCGGGATGGAGCAATTCCTGCACGGGAACGGACACTTGCGCCATCACCATCAGCTGGTATCAGGCTTTAGGGGCGACCTTCACGGCTCTGCCAATGGGAATCTCCCATCGCATGCTGGGCGGGGCGCGGCTGGGAATGGCTGAAGGTGTCCTTGCCTTCGATCCTTCGGGCATGGGCAAGGCTCGCCTTGATATGGTCGATCTCAAGGGACGCGTGGTGCCGCTGTGGCAAGGCGAGGCAAGTTCTGTAGGCCAAGTTTCGCTGCGCAACGTGGCAACCGGGCTCTACTTCGTGCGCTTGCGCTCGGCGTCCAACTCTTACCAGCAGATGATCCAAGTCCTGCACTGATTTTTCCTGAGTGCGGTCGGCGCATTGCCGGCCGCATTGACAGAAAATGGATTAGCGCTTGGTGCGTCGGTCGTGCAGCTTGGCAAGAAGCGTGATGACCGTGAGCAGGACAGGACGAGCGGCAGCGGCCAGACGCAGCACTGGAGCATGAAAGAGTTGGCGGCAAAGGAAGCTCAGCATCGCCTCGGGCGCCTCGCGCAGCGCTAGCCTGGCCGTCCACACTCCAAGTCCGCGCAGCAGGCTGCGCCCGCTTCCGTCCTTGCGGAACATCGGATGCAGCGATGGGACATAGCCGCCGAAGCACTGTGCCAGCAGGATGTAGACCATGCGTCCCATGTCGCGGGAGAGCGGCGCGATCCATTCGTCGTGGAAACGGTTCCGGTCCAGCAACTGGGTGTTCTTGAGGAACATCCCGGCTAGCACATGGAGATGGTGGGCGTCGACGTCGTCGAGCAGGCGCTCTTTGACCACGTGCGGCGGCACCGAGGTGCAGCAGGCCGAGAACTCGTGGAAGTACTCGTCGCAGGTGTAGGCGAAATGGAAGTCTTGTTGGAAGAGGTCGATGCTGGCTCGGAACTCGTTGCGCCGGAGCCAGGCGTAGTCGAAGCTGCGAAGCGAGGCTTGCGAGAGGTCGCCCTTGGCGAGGGCCTCGGCGATCACCTTTCCGGCCAGTTCGCCTTCCTCTATGCAGGGTTGGATGCCGAAACCCGTGTTGGGAATCTGACGGGTAGCGCTGGCGCCCACGAAGAGGATGCGCTCGTAGCTCGCCGGTTCGACAAAATCTGTCATAGGAATCATGCCGAAGCGCTCGCGCACGAACTTCCCCGAGATGCGGCGCACGTTGAGCCAGCGGCTCATGTAGTCTTCCAGATCCCGCTTGGACGGGTGCGCCATCGGGAAGTTGGTATCGGCCTGCGTCAGTACCATGACGCCGATTCCCGCCGAGGTGTCCCCGGAGACGTCCACCCAGAAGTTGGCGTGGGTCTCGGTGGGAAGCGCCAGGTCCCAGATGATCTCGGGTTGCGGTTCGATTCCCTCGAACTCGTAGATGAGGCACTTCCAGGCGTAGCTTGAACGCTGGCGGTGGAAGGACTTGACGAGGTTTGACTTGTATCCCGAGGCGTCGATGAGCGTGCGGGCCATGACGTGGAAGTTCTCGGCCTTCTTGGCGATCTCGTCGAGCTCGTCCCAGGTGTTGATCATGACCCACGGGTCGTACTTGCGATGGAAGGCATCATCCACCCCGGCCAGGGAAACCGCTCTCGGGTAGTGCTCCAGGGCCTCGTGGAAGCGCAGCAGCCGGTAGCCGTTGGCGATCCCTTTGACGTCAAGGGCGCCGTCGGGACCGGTACGCGCGAAAGCCGTCACTTCGGCATTCTCGGCCACCACGAGCTCGCCCTTGCCTGACAGAATTTGTCCGGCCATCAGGAAAAGCAGCTTAGGCTGATCCATGATGCAGTAGTCGATGCGCGAAGGGTAGGCGAGCCCGAAGTAGTCACGGAACCAGGTGTCGGAATGCTGTCGCGCCACCGCATCGCGCAAGCCGTTCGTGTCCACGACAGTATCAGGAAGCGCCCAGGTCTTGGAGGTCTCTAGAAGCAGTCCACGCTCCAGTACCAGGGTGCGCAGGCCGCGAGCCACCAGAGCCTTGGCGGTGGCAAGCCCCGCAGGGCCGCCACCGGCGATCACGGCGTCGAAGGGGCAGATGCAAGCTTCTGCGAAGCGGATGCGATCATCTGCGCGGTCCAGCCGCAGCACCTCAAGACCTGCCTTGGCGAGCTTTTCAAGCAGCGCCTCTCGCTCGAAGATGGGGGAGGGGGAGCAATCAGAAAGCATGGCACCCTTTCTGGGAACGGCAGCTTGAGGAACTCAGCCTTCGTCAGTGGGGCCGGAAGACGACGGATCCCCGCTCTCGCGACGGCGAATGACCATCTGGGCGATGCGATTGCCATCCATGGCTGCCACTTCCATATCCCAGATGCCGCAGGTGGCGCGGGCGCCCACCTCGGGAACCTCGCCAAAGGCTAGCAGGAAGGCACCGGCCACCGTCTCGACATCGGCGTCATCGGGCACGTGCAGGCTTCCGAACTCTTTTCCGATTTCTTCGTCGAAGGCATCCAGGCGCAGACTTCCGTCCACCTCCCAGGTGCCATCCTCGCACTGGCGCAGCAGCGGGCGCTCTTCGTCGGTTTCGTCGCGAATCTCGCCCACGATCTCTTCGAGCACGTCTTCCAGGGTCGCGAGGCCCGCCACCGAACCGTGCTCATCCACCACCACCACCATGTGCAGGGCGCGCTCGCGGAACTCGTGCATCAGGTCGTTGATGCGCTTGGTCTCGGGGACGAACTGGGTTGGCCGGATGTGGCGCGCCAAGTCGAAGTCTTCGTTCGCATCTACATAGAGCAAGTCTGAGACGTGGAGGATTCCCACCACGTGGTCCAGGTTCTCGCTATAGACGGGAATGCGCGAGTAGCGGCTGTCACGCGAGACTTCAAGCACTGCCTCCCGGGTGGCATCCACCGGAATCGCCACCACCTGCAGGCGCGGCGTCATGATCTCGCGCACCATGGTGTCGCCGAAATCGAGCACGGCGCGGATCATCTCCCGCTCCACCTCCTCGAGCTGCCCTTCGGACTCGCCAGTGGTCTTCTGTTCAATCTTCTGCCGCTCCTCCTCGTTGAGGAACTCAAGCCGCCCATCCCACTTCATGCCCTTCTGGATGCGGTTCTGCAGCGCCGAAAGCGGCTGAGCGACTGGAGAAAGGAACGGCTCAAAGACAGTTTGCAAGAAAAGCGAGATGGGAAGTAACCGCTCGGCAAAAGGGCGCGCGAACATGCGCGGCAGGAATTGTCCAAAGGTGTAGACCACCACCAGCACCAGGAGCATGCGCCCGGCGAAGAAGAGAGGCGTCGAGGGGACCGAAGCGGCAGTCCAGAGCCAGAGCCCCAAGGTCAGCAGGAAGGTCCCCAGGGTTCGCCCCAGCGAGACGGCGGCAAAGAAGGCCGGGTTTTCCCAGCGATGCTCCACCCGCTCGGCGGCGGCCAAAAGGTCGGGAGGCGGCACGTAGCCGTCGCGCCAGAAGAGCCCGAAGACGGTCTTCACGGTGGCGAAGTGAATGGAGAAGACAAACCCGATAGCGGTGAGAAATATGGCGAGGATCATGCTTCGGTGGGGTCGTAGCGCTCTTCCAAAGCGCGCATCACGCGGCGCTCGGGAGCCGTGAGGTGGTCGTAGCCGCACAGGTGCAAGGTGCCGTGGGTGACCAACCGCCGCAGTTCGGTGGCAAGGTCGTGCTTGTAGCGCACGGCCTGATCCTGCGCCAACAACGGATCGATATAGAGCTCACCAAAGAGCTCCGGCTCGCCGTAGGGAAAGGAGAGCACATCGGTGGTGCGGTCGAGCTTGCGCCACTCTAGGTTCAGGGCCCGCTGCTCCTCGGGGGAGTGGAAGACCAGGTTGACGGGGCCAACGCCCTTCTCTGCGCGCATCACCTTGAGGATCTGTCGGCGCAGCATGGGGACGTCGGGAATTTTCCACTGCCTGGCCCCGCTCACGACGACGGGACCGGGTCTACTCGGAGGTTCGCTATCCATATCGCTTTCAATTATATACTCCTCGGCGCGCTGCGGGGAAGCAGGAATGTTTCAGGATTGCCGAGAGGTCGCATGAACGGCTTGGCAGTTCAACACAAATGCGCGCGCCAGGGATGCCGGCCGATAGGCCCAAGACCCCGGCGAAGCCGAGGCTTGGCAGGCAGCCCGACCGCCTGTTCCTGAGCGGAGCCGAAGGGCAGGCGGGGGCGCCCAATGTTAGCGTTCTCGTCAGCTTCGCAAGGCCAGGCGTCCGACCATTTCGTGCAGTCCGCCGCTGCGGAACAGGTGCGCCTTGGGGTGCAGCAGGTGGTAGATCATCTGACGCACCATGCCTTCGGTGTGAAACTCGAAGGCGTCGATCTGGTAGGCGTCGCACAGCGAACTGTTGTCAAAGGACACGAGATAAGGACGGGACCAGCCGCGGCTGCGCAGCATCTCGAGCGCAATGCGAGCGACGTGGTCGTTCACCGCCACCCAGCAGGGGATTTGCCGCGCCCAGGTCTTTTCTACGATATTCTGCAGGACTTGCCCGAGCATCACTTCGCCTGCTTGGTCGTTGCCGGCCGCTTGGCGGTAGTGCCATGCACTTTCAAAGCGCTCGTCGGTGAAGATCTCCACTGTGGCATCGCTTCCCTTGACGCCTTCCAAAAGACCCGCAAGGCGCATGCGCGACCATTCGCTAGCGTGAAAGGGCGAGAGGAAGGCGACGTGGCGATGGCCCAGGGCTCGCAAGTGCCGTCCGACGGTGATGCCAGGGGCCGGACCGAAGGAAAGATTGAAGCCCACGGTGGATGAATGCGGGGGAGACTGGGCGGGGAAATGATCCTTGGGGTGTTCCCACCAGACCGAGACGGGGCGGCGCAGGCGCCATAGGCGTTCGAGCAGACGCGTGGGCTCAAGCACAAGCCAAGTGGAGGCGATGACGCCGAGCAGGACTCCCGGCAAGCTTTCTGGAAGGATCTCGCGGCCTTGCTGGTCGAGAAACTGGCCATCGTCGCTTCCTTCGTGCCAGCCGGCGACCACGATGTGCAGGTTCTGTTCCCGGCCTTCGCGATGGACAGATTTCATGAAGTCGGTCTCGCGCTCGGTGTCGAAGAGGAGCTTGCCCTGGGCATCGCAGCGGCTCACAAGAAGGACGGTGCTGTGGCTGCTTGTGGGAGGCGTCGGCTGGGACAGCACGTGGCTACGCCCCCGGCGCTCCAGGATTCCCATCTCGACGAATTCCTCCAAAAGCTGACTGATGTGTCGCGGCGAGATGCCGTAGATCTGCGCCAGGGACTGGTGCGGCGGCAGCTCGCGATGAGGGTGGTAGGCGCCGCAGCGCAGGTCGGATAGCAGCCGTTCTCGGGCCTTGGCCACGGGATCAACGGTGCGGACCGGGGGATAGGTGGGCATCTTGGGCGCCGCGCCCCAGTAGCATCCCTTGCGTGGAAGGCTGTGGATTTCTCCTTGGGCTTTGAGG
>DAIPHW010000164.1:0-5983 GCA_036771135.1 Fibrobacterota bacterium
ATGAACCTTACGAGTGCGGCTTGGCGTCCACCTCGGGTTCCGCCGATCAGCCGATTGACGTGAAGTTCTACCTGGTAGCGATGCTCTTTCTGGCCTTCGATCTGGAAGTCGCCTTCCTCTACCCGTGGGCGGTGCGTTTCCTTAAGGGCGGCTGGGATATGCTTTGGGCCTTCTTGGTCTTTCTGGTGCTTTTGGAATCGGCCTACCTCTATCTGTTCCGCAAGGGTGCGCTGGACTGGCGCAAGTAGAGAGCCTTTCAGCTTCTTGAAGTTAGCCTACCTGCTGTGGTAGGCTTTTTTTGTGCCTGCAACGTAAATAAGATGTAAATGAGTTTCGTCTAGGGATTCAAGGAGATGTCGATGAAGCAGGAAAAGCCGAGCATCATTCACAGGCTAGCGCAGTGGTATGTCGGGGTGACTTCGCGTCGCCCCTGGACAAGTCTTGTCATCTTTTTGGCGATCACTCTGGTGATGGCCGCCTTGGCGGGGCGGTTGCGTATCAGCACCGATCTGCGACTTCTGCTGCCGTCTCATACCCCCTCGGTGCGGGCGCTGGAACTTTCTGAAAAGCGCTTGGGCTCGACAGACTTCTACACCCTGGCCTTTGAGGATTCCTCGGCCGAGAAGGTTGGGCGCTTCCAGAAGGCCTTGGCCGAGAGCTTGCAATCCTGGAAACCGGTCAAATGGGTGCAGTACGACCAGGACAAGAGCTTTTTCGTGCGCCATGCTCTGCTCTACCTCCCCGAAGACCAGTTGACTGACCTGGAAGGGCGCTTGACGTCTATGTCCAAAGGGGCGCAGGCCTACAACCCGCTGCTTTTGGACTTAGGAGACAAGCCATCATCTCCGGCAAACCTGGATGGCTGGCCCGACAAAATGGCGCTCTTCAAGCAGGGCATCCCCATGGATGTGGTGGAAAAGCTTCTGGAGCAGGTGGGTAAGGAGACTCGAAGCAAGGGCAATGCGGTTGCGGTGACTGAAGGCGCCGTGGCCGATCCGAGTCTTCCCGACACCTTGAGCGATCGCATGATCGGCTGGCACGGCGAGAAGGGCAAGTGGGTGGGCGTGGTGATGGCCCAGCTTTCGGTCCCGGCCACCGAGGCTGCGTTTTCCCAGGAAGCCAAGGACAAGGGCGAGGCGTTGGCCGCCCAGGTGCAAAAGGATTTGGGCTTCAAGCTGCACTTCAAGGTGGTGGGCGCCTACGCCGATCCGTCTTCGGAACTTTCCGACATCAATTCCGACATGTGGGTCTCCTCCATCGTGGCGATGGTGCTGATCCTCGGGCTCCTGCTCTTCTACATGCGCCGTCCTTCCAATGTGCTGGTGGTCTTCGTGCCGCTCTTGTGCGCCATGGCCTGGATGATGGGAACCGCCGAACTGGTCTACGGGCGCCTCACGGTGCTCACTTCCTTTGTGCTGGCGCTGCTTTCGGGACTTGGCATCGAGTACAGCATCCACGTCTATTCGCGCTGGATGGAGGAGCGCCGAAAGGGGCTTTCGGTCGAGGACGCCATGGTGGTCTCGCTTTCGCGCACCGGACGCTCGCTGGTCTCGGCCATGACGGCCTCCATCGTGTGTATGCTGGCCCTGCAGGTGGGGCATTTCCAAGGCTTCAAAGAATTTGGCGTCGTGGTTTCGATGGGCATCGCCTTGGCCTTTTTGGCCTCGGTGCTGCTGCTTCCGCCGCTTCTCTTTGCGCTCTTGGGCATTGGCCGCACCGCGTCCGCCCGCGGCTGGAAGCGCCTGGAGCACCTTGCGCCTTCCGAGCAGCAGACCGAGGGGGCCGTGCTGGTGCCGCTCTGGAGCTGGCCGCGCTGGGTGCTTCGGACAGGATTTGTCATCACGGTGCTGGCGACCGCCTTCTTCGCGGCGGCCCCGTCGGTGCAGTTTGAAAACGACTTCGCCAACCTCAGAAGCGGCAAGGGAAAGCTCTTCTGGCTCACCTCGCGCATCGACAGCCTTTTCAAGAACAAGCAGGCCGACGAAAGCCGGATCAGTTACGGGCGCGCTGTGGGCAAGGGCAAGAACACCTCGCCCTCGGTGGTGCTGGCTTCTTCCGAAGAAGCCATGCGGCGGGTTCACGATACGCTGGGTGCGCGCTTCGGGACGCCCCGCGATTCGATGCTCAAGAGCTTTGTCACCGTGCAGTCCTTCGTGCCGCGGCCCGAGGCGCAGCTGCGTCGCTTGGAGATCCTTCGGCGCATCCGCACCGTGCTGGACGGGCCGGGCTTTGAAAAGGCCGACTCCTCCCAGAAGGTTGCGCTTGCCGCGCTGCGTCGCTACACCCTATGTGATACTTTCGGGTTTGATTCGCTTCCTCCCTATGCACGGCGCTTCCTCACCGAGGCCGATGGTAGCCACGGGAAGTTCGGCATGATTTATGCCGAGATGCGCGAGAGCGACGCCGTGGAGAGCAAGAAGTTCCAGGACCGCTTCTCGCACTTTGAGATCGGGACAGATTCTGTCCAAGTGGCCTCTTCCGGGTTCATCTACGCCGACGTGGTGGATATGGTCAAGAAGGACGTGAAGTCCTTGGCAATTTTTGTCTTTCTCTTCCTGGCGGTGGTGGTGATCCTCGACACCCGCTCGTGGCGCGGCTTCGTGGTCAACATGGGCTACATCGGGCTGATCTCGCTCTGGACCTACGGGGCCATGGGCTGGCTCGGATTGAAGCTCGGCATGTTCAACATCGTGGTGCTGCCGGCGCTCCTCTCCAACACCGTGGATGCCACCATTCACCTCTACCATCGGCGCATGGAAGCCGGGCGCGGGCACATCGGCGAGATCCTCCATACCGCCGGATCCTCGGTGCTGGCCGGCACACTGACCAACGCCTTTGGGTTCCTGTCGCTGGTGGTGGTGGGGCACAAGGGGCTCAACACCATTGGCATGCTGGCAAGCCTCGGCTACGCGGCGAGCATCCTCATCATCTTTCTGACCATGCCTTGGGTGCTGGAAGTTATCTGCCCCAAGGAACCGCAGGAGATTCTCGGGGAGGACTAGCGCCGCTCTGGCGAATCGGGGTATATTAAACGAAAGGCTTCTCCTGCAAACGGGAAGCGCGGAGGTACTCCATGGCGACGACGATGAAGCTGAAGATCGAGGGCATGCGCTGCGAACACTGCGTGGGCCACGTGAAAAAGGCTCTGGAAGGTCTTGCCGGGGTGACGGTCCACGCCGTTTCGATCGGCCTGGCGGAACTTGAGGTCGTGACCGGCAAGGCCCGTTCGGCGGCCGTGGCTGCCATCGAGGACGAGGGCTACAAGGTCGTCGGCGGGACCTAATGGTCCATGTCCTTTCTGTGACGGGCATGACCTGCGCGGCTTGTTCCGCGCGGGTCGAGCGCCGTCTGGCAAGGACGCCAGGCGTATTGCGGGCAGGTGTCGATCTGCTGGCTGAGACGGCAACGGTGGAACTTTCCGACGACGGCTCCTTGGAAGCTGCCCTGGAAGCTGTGCGTGCCGCCGGCTATGGTGCGTCGCTGCCAGATCCGCAGGCAGGTTCTCGTGCGCGCGAGCTTGAGATTAGCGGTGCGCGCCGTCAATTTCTGTCAGCCTGGGGGTGCTTGGGCGCCGGAGCCTTTTCCATGGGCGCCATGGCGGTCTTCCCGGCACCGCATCATGGCGGAGCTTTGGCCTGGACGGTATTTGCCGCAGCGCTTCTGGCTGCGGCGGGGCCCGGACGGAGCTTCTTCCTGCTGGCCTTATCCGAGCTGCGTTCCCGCTCTCTGGGCATGCACGTGCTTTCGGCGCTAGGAATCGCGGCGTCGCTGCTGCTGTCGCTTGCCTCGCTTGCGGCTCCGACTTGGATGCATGCCCGCGGCTTTCCGCCCGGATCTTACGCGGAATCGGTGCTCTTCCTGATGGGCTTTTTGCTGCTGGGGCGCTGGCTGGAGGCGCGGGCCCGTGCGCGTGCTCGGGATGCCCTGGAGGAACTGGCGCGGCTGCAGCCCGACACGGCGCACCGGCTGGAACAATCTGGCGAGGTGGATTGCCCGGCGTCGCTCTTACAGCCGGGCGACCTTGTGCGCGTGCGCCCGGGCGAGATCTTCCCGGCCGATGGCACCGTGCGCGAGGGAAGCGGAAGCGCCGATCTGTCGCTGGTGAGTGGCGAATCGCTGCCGGAGCGGCTGGAGCCTGGGTGTGCTGTGACGGCGGGCGCTTTGAATGGAGCCGGGTCCCTGACGGTGGAAGTGGAGAAGAGCGGTGAGGATTCCACCCTCTCGCGAATCGCGGCGCTGGTGGCCGAGGCGCGCACCTCCAATGCTCAGGTGCAGCACTTGGCCGAGCACTTCGTGGCACTCTTTGTGCCGATTGTTCTGGTGCTGGCCGTGGCGGCGGCTTTGGGCTGGATCTTCCTGCCGACCGCGCCGCGTTGGAGCGAGGCGGCCTTCGCGGTAGTGGCGATGCTGGTGGCGGCCTGCCCGTGCGCGCTGGGGCTTGCTGTTCCCGCTGTAGTTGCCTCGGCCTCGGCGCGAGCGGCGCGGGAGGGCTTGCTGGTGCGCGACGCGGCGGCCTTCGAGATGCTGGCCAAGGTGGATGTGGTGTGCCTCGACAAGACCGGCACGCTTACCCAGGGCCGGCCCGACGTGGTGGCCATTGCCACGGCACCCGGCTGGGAAACCAATCGCGTGCTGGAGCTTGCTGCCGGTGCCGAGTCGGGCTCTGAGCATCCGTTGGCCGGAAGCGTGCTGCGCGCCGCCGGGACGCGCGGCGTCGTGGTGCCGGAATTTGTCAATTTCGTTGCCGTGCCAGGCCTCGGGGTGGAAGCCACGGTGCAGGGGCGGAACCTGCGGGTCGGAAGTCCCGAGTGGCTGCGCCCGCAAGGCGGCTTCCCGGAAGCGCTGGAGCGATTGGTGGCTGCGGCCCGGACTTGCCTAGTGGTGGAGGCAGACGGCTTAGTGGCGGGAGCTATCGAACTTCGCGATGCGCTGCGCCCTGAGGCGGCGACCGCCGTAGGGCTGCTGCGGGGGGCGGGAATTCGGACGGTCCTGATCACGGGGGATTCCCAGGCCGCGGCGAACGAGGTGGCTGTATCCTGTGGGCTCGATGAGGTTCATGCCCGGGTGCTGCCCGAAGGGAAGCTTGAGCTGGTGCGTGCCCTGCAGGCGCAGGGGCGCACCGTGGCCTTTGTGGGCGATGGCCTGAACGACGCGCCTTCGCTTGCTGCCGCTGACGTGGGATTGGCTATCGGGACGGGAACCGGGGCGGCCATTGGATCGGCGCCGGTAACCATCGTCTCGGGAAACCCCGAGCGGATCGCCTTGGCGGTGCGGTTGGGACGCCGCACGCGCCGCTTCTTCGTGGGCAATCTGGTGTGGGCCTTCGGGTACAATGCGCTGCTTCTGCCGGTGGCGGCCGGTGTGCTGGTGCCGTTTGGAATCCGGCTTTCGCCGGGGCTTGCGGCTCTGGCTATGTCGCTTTCTTCGGTAAGCGTTTTGGCCAACTCGCTGCGGCTGCTTCGGGTGCGGCTGTAGTTAGATTGATTGCGTCGCGGCCGGGTCCGGTCGCAGCGGAGGTTCGGATGAATAAGACTTTGGCGATCTGCGCCGCCACGGCGATGATGCTTGCAATCTCCTCCTGCAAGGGTAAGGAGAAGGAAACGGTTGCACCTCCTCCTCCTGCGCCCAAGGAATTTACGCCTCCGGCTGACGGCAAGGTCAGCCCTGAGCGCGTGGCCCAGTGGAAACAAGCCGATTCGCTGGTGCGCCTGGTGGACAGCGTCTTCCTCGATTCCATCCGCAAGAACTCCGGCGAGACGGCGCGATATCTCGCACAGCGCGACGCAGCCCGCGATGCGGCTGCCAAGAAGGTTGGACTCCTGGGCTGGAAGGAATACTCCTGGATCCTCGAGACGGCGGTGCGCAATCCGGCCAATGCCGATGCTTTCGAGAAGGCCGGCGTGGCGGTGGCGGTGGATTCCTCGGCCGGGAAGTAGGTCTTGTAGAGCGCTGGCATGCTCTGTTCCTGTGAGGATCTTGAGTT
>DAIPHW010000165.1:0-5966 GCA_036771135.1 Fibrobacterota bacterium
CCTGAAGATCGCCGCCGTCAAGGCTCCGGGCTTCGGCGACCGTCGCAAGGCCATGCTGGAAGACATCGCCGTCCTCACCGGCGGCCGCGTGATCTCGGAAGAGACCGGCTTCAAGCTTGAGAACACAGTTCTTGAAGATCTCGGCAAGGCCAAGCGCGTGTCCATCGACAAGGACAACACCACCATCGTCGAAGGCGCTGGCGACAGCAAGGCCATCCAGGGCCGCATCGCTCAGATCCGCAAGCAGACCGAAGAGACCACTTCTGACTACGACCGCGAGAAGCTCCAGGAGCGCCTGGCCAAGCTCGCCGGCGGCGTGGCCGTCATCAACGTCGGTGCCGCCACCGAGGCCGAGATGAAGGAGAAGAAGGCTCGCGTGGAAGACTCCCTGCACGCCACCCGTGCAGCTGTCGAAGAAGGTGTGGTTCCCGGCGGCGGTGTCGCTTTGATCCGTGCCCTCGACGCTCTGGAGAACCTCAAGGGTGAGAACGACGACCAGGACATCGGCATCGCCATCGTCCGTCGCGCCATCGAGGAGCCCCTGCGCCAGATCGCCGGCAACGGCGGCTGGGAAGGTTCCGTGATCGTGAACAAGGTCAAGGAAGGCAAGGGAGCCTTTGGCTTCAACGCCCGCACCGGCGAGTACGAGGACCTGGTTGCGGCCGGTGTCATCGACCCCGCCAAGGTCACCAAGACCGCTCTCAAGAACGCCTCTTCCATCGCCGGTCTCTTGCTCACCACCGAGTGCCTGATCGTCGAGAAGAAGGAAGCCAAGCCCGCAGCCCCCGACATGGGCGGCATGGGTGGCATGGGCGGCATGGGCATGTAAGAGCTTCGGGCGGCTCTGCTGCCCGGTCTCTCATTTTGGCCCCGTTCCCGGAGTACCGGGGGCGGGGCTTTTGTTTTCCTGGGCTCCTCGTGGGCCGTGACGTTTTTTGTTCTATCGGCGAACGTTCCGTTTTCCGTATTCCGCAATTCGGCGTTTCCGTTTAGGTACATTCACACATCCGGATGCCGCATGCCGCGGCGTTTGGTTTCGGCCGGAGAGTGCCATGTTTCGCGAAAAGATCAAGGTCCTGGATTGCACCATCCGCGATGGCGGATTGGTGAACAAGCACGATTTCTCCCACGAGTTCGTCCACAAGTGCTATGCGGGCGCCTCGGCGGCTGGCGTCGACTATTTTGAGATCGGCTACAAGAACAGCCGCGCCCTCTTTCCCGACCCCTCCTTTGGACCCTGGAAATTCTGCGCCGACGACGACATCCGCCGCGCCATCGACGGAGTGGAGCACGGTGCCAAAATATCGGTGATGGCCGACGTGGGTCGCGTCGACATGGATTCCATCCGCCCGGCCTCCGAGAGCCCCTACCAGATGGTGCGCGTGGCAAGCTACGTCAAGGGGGTGGACAAGGCCATCTCGATGGTCAACGCCTTCCACGACCTGGGCTACGAGACCTGCATCAACCTGATGGCCATCTCGCGCGACCAGGGAGCCGAGCTCGACGAGGCCTTCGACCAGTGCGAGAAGGAATCGCACGCCAAGGTCATCTACCTGGTGGACAGCTTCGGAGCCCTGTACCAGGAGGACATCGCTCGCCTGGTGGCTCGTGCCCGCAAGTACATCAGCAAGGAGCTGGGCTTCCACGGCCACAACAACCAGCAACTGGCCTTTTCGAACACCATCGAGGCCGTCATCCGCGAGGTCAACTACCTGGATGCCTCGGTCTACGGCATGGGACGCGCCGCCGGCAACTGCACGCTGGAGCTGCTCCTGGGATTCCTCAAGAACCCCAAGTACGACATCCGTCCTATCCTCGACCTCATCAGTCACGACTTCATCCCGCTGCGCAAGAAGCACGAATGGGGCTACATCCTTCCCTACGTGATCATGGGTCAGTTGGGACTGCATCCGCAGGAAGCCATCGCCATGCGCAAGGGCCCCGAGGCCGAGCACTACCGCGAGTTCTACGACAAGGTGGTCTCGGCGGGACTCGAATAGCAACGGTCCGGCCTGCACGTTTTTGCCAAGGCTCCGAGGATGCTCGGAGCCTTTTTTGTAGGCAATGTTGATGGGTCCCGTTCGGGTGCTAAAATGTGAATCGTTATTTTTTATGCACTGATCGGTGGCTAATTTCTGAAAAATGTAATTATATTCCCCGAAAGGGGGCTTTATGCGGCGTTCTTTGCAGGAAATTCAGGAAGATGCGGGGGCGATCGCCTGGTTCGTGCGGACCCGACGCAAGCAGAGCGGGCTGACCCAAGAGGACTTCGCCGAGGCGACCGGAGTGGGTGTGCGCTTCTTGAAGGAGCTTGAGCTTGGGAAACCGACCCTGCGCCTGGACAAGATTTGTCAAGTGCTCCAGTACTTCGGTTACGGGCTGGTGCCTGCGCCCCTTCCGGAGGATCGCCGATGAGCCGGCGCGGACGGGTGTACTGGGACGAGATCCCGGCGGGAAGGCTTGAGGAGCTGGAGGACGGCGACTGCATCTTCGCCTACCTGCCGGAGTACCTCGCGCGCCCGGACGCCGAACCCCTTTCGTTCACGCTTCCTCTTGGGACGGAAACTGTCAAAACCCGCGGTCTCCATCCCTTCTTCGACGGCCTGGTGCCAGAGGGTTGGCTGTTGGAGCTCACCACGCGCAACTGGAAGCTCGATCCCGGGGACCGTATGGGAATCCTGCTTGCCGCCTGCTCGGACTGCATCGGTGCGGTGCGGGTGCTTCCGGAGGCGGACGCATGAGTCCCTGTCCTGTCTGCCTCGAAGGCGAGGGCCTGCACGAGGCCTGCTGTCGCCGTCTCTACGGGACGTCCGAGGAGCCGACTCTCGGGACCAGCCTCGCCGAGGTCGAGTCGCTTGCCCTGGAGACGGTAAATCGCCGCCTTTCGGTCCCGGGAGTGCAGCGGAAGCTGTCGCTTTCCTGTCTCGAGGAGGGGCGAGGGCGCCATCGCCTCACCATCGTCGCGGCGCTTGGCGGGTCCCACATCCTGAAGCCTCCGACGTCCGACTATCCCGGCATGCCCGAGCTTGAGCACTGGACCATGCGGCTGGCGCGTCGCGTTGGGATCTCCGTGGCCGAGTGCGGGCTCATCCCGCTTGCCTCGGGGGAGATGGCCTACGTGGTGCGGCGCTTCGACCGCGAGGGAAGGCGACGCATCGCCGTGGAAGATTTCTGTCAGCTTGCTGGACAGCCTACCGCCGACAAGTATCGTTCGAGCCTGGAAAGGGTCGGGATGCTTGTGCGCCGCTGGACCTCCGTACCGGGCCGCGAGGCGCTGCGCTTTTTCGAGGTCGCTCTCTTCTCGTTCCTGACGGGAAATTCGGACATGCACCTCAAAAACTGGTCGTTGGTGCGCGACCATGGGCACGTGGAGCTCTCGCCAGCCTATGATCTTCTGCCCACGCGGATTCTGCTCGAAGACCCGGAGGAATCGGCCCTGCCCATCCACGGACGCAAGGCGCGCATCGAGGGGGGCGACTTCCTTGCCCTGGCAGCCCACCTGCGGCTTCCCGAGAAAGCCGTCCGCGCCCGCATGGCGGAGATGCCGCGGCATCTTGCGGAAGCGCTCGTCGTACCTTCCCCATGGGTGATGCCCGCTCAGGCGAAACGGCTCCGGGAGCTTGTGGAGGAGATGACAGGCCGGCTCAGACTCTAGAGCGAATCCGTGCCAGCCCCCACCTCAAATGCGGTCTTTAGGCTGCGAACGGCTTCTGCCAGGCCTTGACGCAGGCCTCCGTAGTCACCCGCAGGAGTTCGCTGCCTTCGCTTGTGAACACCACCTCGGGAGTCTCGGTGACGGTTCCGACGCAGGCGAAGGCGCTGCCGGCAAGGCGCGCCTCGAAGGCCGCGGCGTTCTCGGGCTTCACGGTAACCACGAAGCGGCCCAGCGACTCCGACCAGAGCAGGACAGAATCTGTCAGCTCCTCGGCGGCCGGCACCTTGGAAAGATCCACCGAAAGGCCCAGGCGTCCGGCCATGGCGGTTTCGGCAAGCGACACGCCAAGGCCACCGTCGGAAGCGTCGTGGCAGCTGGCCACCAGGCCTTCGCAGATGGCCGCGTGCAGGGCGCGGTAAAGGGGGACGGTCTCCTCGAGGCGCAGACGCGGCACCTTGTTGCCGATCTTGCCCACGCGAGCGAACCATTCCGAGGCGCCCGTCTCGTCGCGGGTGAGCCCCAGCACGTAGACCAGGTCGCCGGCCTTCTTGGCGTCCATGGTGACGGCTTTGTGAGCGTTCGGGAGCGGCGCTAGCGCCGTGACGAGCAGAGTGGGGGGGATGCTGATGCGCTCCTCTCCGGCTCCGTAGTCGTTCTTCATCGAGTCCTTGCCCGAGACCAGCGGCAGGTTGTAGGCCTTGCAGACGCGGTAGAGGGCGCGGTTGGAACGCACCAGCTGGGCCATCTTGTAGGCGCCGTCGGGATTGGTCGGGCTGACTACCGGGTCGGGCCAACAGAAATTGTCGAGGCCTACGGCGGCGTCGGGGTCTCCGCCCACGGCCACCAGGTTGCGCATGGCCTCGTCGATGGCGGCCTCAGTCATGGCCTCGGCGTCGATGTCGGAGTAGCGCGGCGCGATGCCGTGCGAGACAGCCAGGCCCCGCAGGTTGCTTGCCACCGGGCGCAGCACGGCGGCGTCCGAAGGGCCGTCGTCCTTGGCGCCGGTGAAGGGCTTGACCACCGACTGCCCCTGGACCTCGTGGTCGTACATGCGCACCCACGGTTCCTTGGAGCAGATGTTCCAGCTGGAGAGAAGTCCCAAGAGCGTCTCGCCGGGAGCACCAGAAAGCTCTTCCGCGGAAGGCTCGGGATGGACGGGGGCCTGCCACAGGGCCGGGATCACCAGGGTCGGGAGGCCTTCGTGCAGGAACTCCATGTCCAGGGCGCCTACCAGCTTGCCGCCGTGGCGCAGCACCAGGAGGCCGTTGTCGTCAAAGGCGCCGAGGTCGGTGGATTCTACGCCGCGCCGGCGCGAGAGTTCCAGGAAGGCCTCGATCTTGTCCGGGGGCACCGCCAGGCTCATGCGCTCCTGGGCCTCGGAGACGAAGATCTCCCACGGGTCGAGGCCGGGGTACTTGAGCGGGGCCTTCTCGAGGTCCACCACTGCGCCGCCGCATTCCTTGGCCATTTCGCCGATGGAACTGGAAAGGCCGCCAGCGCCGTTGTCGGTGATCCAGCGGTAGAGGCCCAGGTCGCGCGCCTCCAGGAGCAGGTCGTTCATCTTCTTCTGGGTGATGGGGTCGCCGATCTGCACCGCCGAGACGGGCGAGGCTTCGGTGAGGGCCTCGGAGCTGAAGGTGGCACCGTGGATGCCGTCCTTGCCGATGCGCCCGCCCACCATGACCACGCGATCGCCAGGTTTGACAGATTTCTCCGAAGAGTCTTCGGAGACGCCGTCGGGAGTGGGGAGATTCGCCGGCATCAGGCCGCCGGTGCCGCAGAAAACCAGGGGCTTCCCGAGGAAGCGCTCGTGGAAGACGATGGAACCGTTGACGGTCGGGATGCCCGACTCGTTGCCGCCGTCCTTGACGCCGCGGTGGACGCCGCGCAGGATGCGCCGCGGGTGCATCAGCCGCGGGGGCAGGGGCTTGACCCAGTCGGGCGGGGCGAAGCAGAAGACGTCGGTGTTGAAGATGGGACGGCAGCCCTTGCCGGTGCCCATGATGTCGCGGTTGACCCCGACAATTCCCGTCATGGCGCCGCCGTAAGGGTCCAGCGCCGAGGGGCTGTTGTGGGTCTCGGCCTTGATGGTCACGTGGTGGTCGGCGTCGAAGCGCACTACGCCGGCGTTGTCCACGAACACGCTTACCAGGTCCGAGCGCTTGGGCATGAGCTCAAAAGTCAGCGCCCGCACGTAGGTCTTGAAGAGGTTGTGGATGGTTTCCTTCGCGCCGTCTTCCTCGTACTCCACGGTGGCGGCGAAGATCTTGTGCTTGCAGTGCTCGCTCCAGGTCTGGGCGATCACCTCAAG
>DAIPHW010000166.1:0-1348 GCA_036771135.1 Fibrobacterota bacterium
GATGTTCCAGTGTGAAAGACAAAGATTGGAATTCAGCCCCGCCGAGGTGAGCGCCCCGGTCGGGCAGGCGGCGAGGCAGGCGGTGCAACTGCCGCAAAGGTCAGGAATTGTCGCGGCCGGCTCGCAATCTTCGGAAAGCAGCAGCACCCCCAGGTTGGCGGCCGAACCCGCCGTGCGCGAGATCAGAAGCGTGTGGCGTCCCCGGAAGCCAAGCCCCGCCCGCACCGCCAGATCCACTTCAGGGATCGGCATCACGTCCACGCAGGCAAGGGTGCAGAGGCCAGGCACGCGCTTCTTGAGGCGATCTGCCAAGTCGCGCAGATAGTCCTCCAGCACGCGGTGGTAATCGCGACCGCGCGCGTAGCAGGCGACCACGGGCCGCTCTCCGCGCAGATCCGGCGCCGGATCGAGACCGTGGCCGCGCCGCACCACCAGGGCCGAGCGCGCCCAGGGCCACTCGACCCGAGGATCCGCCCGCACGGCAAGGCTCTTCGGAATCCATTCCATGGTGCCGTGAAAACCGGCCTCCGTCCAGCGCTCAAGCCGCTGCCGCCGTTCCGCGGCGTCGGCATCCGTGAGCGGCGCGAGGCCCCACTCCAGCCCCGAACCCTCGAGCAGCTCTGACAGGATTTGTCGCAAGCCGGAGCTCACCGGGTCATGCGGCGAGCTAGGCGCAGGGCGTCGCGCAGGCTTGAGTCGTCGCCAGGCATCCTCCAAGCGATGTCGAAGCCGGTGCCGTGGTCGGGGCTCGTCCGCACGATGGGAAGGCCCAGTGTGACGTTCACGCCGCGCAGGATGCCACGCTTCAGGTCGAATCCGAGGGTCTTCATCACCGGATGCCCCTGGTCGTGGTAGAGGCTCACCACGCCGTCGAAGATGCCGGCCTTCAGCTGCGGGAAGACCACGTCGGCCGGGAGCGATCCGACCGCCTGAATGCCTTCAGCGACAAGATCTGTCACGGCGGGGTCGATCGCCTCGATCTCCTCGCGTCCGAAGAGCCCGTGCTCGCCAGCGTGGGGATTGAGCCCGGCCACCCCGATGCGAGGCGAGGCGATGCCGCTCTTGCGCAGCGCCTCGTGAAGGAGCCGCCCCGTCTCGGCCACAGCCTCCCGGGTGCAGTGGGCCGAGACCTCGGAAAGGGGGATGTGGGTGGTGACGAAGGCCACCCACATCTTGCCGAGGTTGAGCGAGAGGCAGTGGACGCGCACGCCGCAGCGGGCGGCGATGTGGCCGGTGTGGCCGTCGAAGCCGGGAAGCGTGAGGGCCACCGACTCCTTGGCAAGCGGAGCCGTCACCATGGCGCGGGCGCGCCCCTCGCGGCAGAGGTCGGTGGCGGCGTCCACGCAGG
>DAIPHW010000166.1:1448-5915 GCA_036771135.1 Fibrobacterota bacterium
ACCATGGCGCGGGCGCGCCCCTCGCGGCAGAGGTCGGTGGCGGCGTCCACGCAGGAAAGCGCCTGGGCGCCGGCCCAGGCCGTCACTCTTCCCGGCTCCACTTCTCCCGGCACGAGCCCGGGCGGGGCCCAAACGGCGACCTTGCCCGCGGCGGCATGGTCTTCGGGCTCAGACAGAATCTGTACGACAGATTCTGACAATCCTTCGGCGCGGGCGGCCTTGAGCACCACGGCGGGATCCCCCACCAGCACCACGCCCTTCTCGCGGTTTGCGGTGCGGACACTCAGGCGCGGACCGACCCCGTTGGGGTCTCCGATGGTGATCAGGATGGGCTTGCGATTCGGCATGGGCAAAAAATACCCCGCCGTAGCCCTACAGGACCTGGATTCCGCCGATGCCCACAGCCCGCACGTCGGGCTCCTGCTCCACCAGGTAGTCTTCCAGCTCCTCGTCGGGGACGTCGGCGGTGTCGGCGGCGATCCAGTCGGCAAGCCTCCCGGCCGCGATGCGACCGCCTTCCAGGCCCAGGGCGCGGGCGCCGCCCTCGGTGGCCCACGACAGAATCTGTCCCGACTCCAGGCGCGGCTGCAGCGCCTTGAGAAAGGACATCTCGCGCCACATCGAGAGGGCGTGGCCCGATGCGAGGCTGTCGGTTCCCAGCGCCACCCGCAGCTTTTTGCGGCCAATCTCGTCAAAGGGCGGAGGCGGATTAGCAAAGAACTCGCGGCTCTGGGGGCAGATCACCAGCACCGCGCCCACCTTGGCGAGCCCCTGGATCTCGCGCGGCTGCAACACGTAGCCGTGGACCGCAAGCATGCCGGGCCGCGGCGGGTAAAAGGTCGTAAGGCGTCCCCACAGACCCTCGGAGGGGCTCAGGTCGTGGTCGGGAAAGATGCCGTCCACGAAGCCGCGCAGGGCGCCCATGCCGTTATCTAGCAGCTCGCGTTCCTCCTGCGACTCGGCCAGATGAATGGAAGGGATGCCCTTGTGGAAGAGCTTCCCGGAAAGCTCCGAGAGAAGCCAGGCCGAGCAGGAATAGAGCGAATGCGGCACCACCAGGCGCTGCACGCCCGCAACCTCCGGAGCAGCCAGATAGGCCTTGGCCCGCTCCAGGGTGGCCGGCCCGCGCGCCGGATCAAGCCCCAGGCACTCCAGAGCGCAAAAGCTGCGCAGCGGCAGCGCGCCCAGGATGTCGGCGGGCAGACCGCCGTTTGAGATATCGTAGAGGGCCGTGGTGCCGTGCGAAAGCAGCTCGCGCGCCCCCAGCGCAATGGCTTGGCGGATGCGCTTCTCGTGAAGCTCGGCGCCGTCGCGTTGCCGCATGGCCTCGTCTTCCAGGCGCATGCGACGCACCCAGGCCGAGAAGCCCCCTTGCGGCGAGACGCGCTCGCGCAGGTGCCCAAGCTCCAGATGGCAGTGAGCGTTCACCAGTCCCGGAAGCAGGCAGCTCTGACCGTAGTCCACCACCTCTTCGCCCGGGGGCCTCCCCTCGCGCAGTTGGCGCAGCGGCCCCACGGCGGTGAAGCGCTCGCCCTCCAGGCGCGCGGCCCAACCGCGCCGGATCGTCTTCGGACCGAGCCAGATCCGCTCGGCAGTGATCAGCACGCCCAGCGCACCTCGCCGGAGCCAACCCCTAATTGGGCGGCTTCGCGCGCGTAGCGGGCCATGCCTTGCCGGTAACGCCCATCCAGGCGATGCCGCAAGCCCTCCAGGTATTCCCAAGCACGTTTTTGTCCGACGACGCTTTGAGCCGCTACGCAGCGTTCCCGTCCCTGCCGGGACATGCCGCGCTCGGCGGCTTCGCGCAGCTGTGCATCCACCTCCGTCCAGTCGCGCTCGGCAACTCGTGGACCGATCACCCAGGCGGCAAAGACGAAGGGAAGTCCGCTCCAGTCCTTCCAAGCCTCGCCAAGATCTGTCCCCGACCAATTTTCCAGGGCAAGGGCGGCGTCCCCGATCAATACGCGGCCTTGGGCCTTAGTCTCGGTTTCTTCCCAAGCGCCCGAACCGGCGCGCTCCACCAAGATGCGGGCAAGCAAGTTGGACGTCACCGAAGCCGGGTCGGGATGCACTCGGCGTACCTCTTTGAAAGGCATTTCGTGCAACAGAAAGACCGAGCCCACTGGACCATCGCTCGCGACGCCGCAAGAGGGCAGCACGCGCAGGTTGTGAACTAGGGCGGCACCCACCGAAAGCACCCCGATATCCACCTCACCACGCAACAAAGCACCCATGAGACGCGAAGGCTCGACGCGAATCTCAGCCTCGAGACCGTCAAGAAGTGGTTCAGCGTTGAGGTAGGGCACCGAGCCGAGCCGAAGGCCCGCAATCACGGCACAGGTTCCCAACGGCCCGTTTCCCGAAACGGCGGCGTCCCGAGCGGATGCGGCCAACCTTCGGGAAGCGGGGGGAGATCGTCATAAGATTCTGGACCATCATCTTCACCCCAGGCGAGCAACCCAGCATCAGAGAGGGCCGCCAAGGCCTTCCCCAGGTGATCAGGAGTGGCGATTCCCCAGTCAGAAAGTACGTCGAGGGTCAGAGGTCCGAAGCGCTCGCGGCAGGAACCGAAGAATCCCGTCGCCACGTCCATGGGCTCCAGATGTACCCCCACGCCGCCGATGCCGTACTGCAGCGACAAGCGGCGAATGAGGTTCAAGAGCGTCTCCAAGGCTTCAGCCCGGATCCCCGATTCCTCCTGGATGCGAAGCAGAAGGGTGCCTAGGTCTTCCATTAATCCTCCTGCGGTGGAGGAGGGAAGAAAAAGCCTTGGGGCGCGGGCGGAGTTGGAGGAAGAACCGATGGCGGCTCCTCTGGAGCCTCAATGCCGCGATAAATCTCCAAGGGCTTTTCCGGCATAGGTGTGACATCGCTTGTTGAGCTTGAACTCGTCTCGTCCCAAACGAAGTCGCTGGGAAAGGAACTGCCGGCCACGGAACCGCTGGAACCCTGGACCGCCGAGCTGACGGACGAGTTTCCCTCTTGGCGCCCCACCGGACGCCGAGGCGGCTGCTCCTTGCGGGCTCCGCTGCGGCGACGCAAACGTCTGGTCGTCGGGCCTTCCTGAGGCGCCACGGCCTTGACCGCCTGGGCGTAGGCTGTCGAGCTGCCGGCATCCTTGGCAAGCATGGTGGACTTGCGCAAGAACTCCGTAGACTCCACCGAAAGCTCCCCTTCGGCCTTGTAGATGCGAAAAAGGCTGTCGAGTCCCGAGCGCAGCAAAATCTCGCGGATCTTGCTCTGGGATGCCAACAGGCTCAGACGCCCACCGCGCTCCAGGACACGACGGTTGATGGAGACCAGAGCGTTGATAGCATCGCTGTAGAGGTACTCCAGAGCAGACACGTCGATGACAATTTGCAGAGAATCGCGTTCCAGCATGGAACGGACGATTTGCAGCATTTGATCGGCGTCAAATACTTCGTTCACATCCTGCCTTACGGTCAGGATTTCGAACATGCCGAGGCTTCTCGCTTCGAACTTCATTGGTCTCCAGCCCGATGCGCTCGGCGGGGGTCGAACCCACAACCTTCGCCTTCGGAGGGCGACGCGCTATCCAATTGCGCCACGAGCGCTGGAAGAGTCAAAGGTACTCCGCCAGCAGGGCCACGTCAAACAAGCACTGCACCAAGAGTCCGAAAGTTCAACCTTCTTTACAGATCACGCATATATGTTTCAAATATGAAGATTTCCCACAAGACCCTCTACGCCATCCATTTCCTGGTCGCCTTGGCCGAGCAAGCCAACCACAGCAAGTCGCCTCTGCAATTGCGTGAAATCGCCGAGCGTGGCAATCTTCCCTTCAAATTCTTGGAACAGATCGCCCTCTCTCTTAAAGGCGCCGGCTGGATCCGCGGCCAACGCGGCAAGGAGGGCGGCTACTCCCTTTCCATCGCCGCCACCCAGCTGAAGCTGGGTGACATCGTGCGTCGCCTGGAAGGCACCTCGTCACTCTGGGAAGGTGGAGACGACTCCGACGTCCAGAACGTGCTGGGAAGCATCTTGCAGCGTTGCCAGACCGCCGTCGACGACATTCTCGACAGCATCACCCTCTCGGACCTCTTGATCGAGATCCGCGAGCGCCGCATCCCTGGGTTTGATTACGTGATCTAAAAATCGCTTACAGGTCCGAAATCCACATGAATTCACATTAGAGTGTGGATAAAGTGTGCGCGTCCAAAACAGAATGGCAACAGAGCGAACTTGGCAAGGAAATCGCTTCTCATGAATTTCCCTGCAGAATTTATTTCAAACAAGATTTGGGGGTTTCCTTCCTCGGTGTACGACCATATATTGTGCTTTAGACAGATATTGAAGCCCCGGACCCATCAGCCATAGCACACCGCCTCTTGTTGAGGAAAGCCCAAACATCCCACTACGGTGTCGTCCCTGATCGTCCTTCTAGGCTCCTTCTGCCTAAAGGCCAATGAAGAGATGAAGCAAAAAGGATTCGCATGTTGATTCAGG
>DAIPHW010000167.1:0-5800 GCA_036771135.1 Fibrobacterota bacterium
TCCGAGGCGGCGAAGATCGTCCCGTGTTCCGAAGCTAAGAAGAGGCGCCGCGAGATGGAGGGCTGGCCATTGCCGAGTTCTTTGACGAGATATTGGCGGATCACGGCCACCATTGCTGGTTTGTTTCCGTGCCTGAAGACCGGACAGGCTACGTAGAGAGACGGAGCCTTGCTGATCTTCCCGATCGTAAGGAAGGCGTTGACCGATCCTTCTAAGGCTCTTTTGAAATAGGGGCGTTCTTGGACGTTGGTTCCAATGATTGATCTGGTGGCTTTGTCGGCGGCAATGATCTTTCCTTGGTCGTCCACTAGGAAGGTGCTGCCGCCTGCGGCGATGTCGGCATAGCGATTCAGGCAGGAATCCCGTTCGGCGTTCTTGCCTTGGCGAATCTCTGGTGCGGAGGCCATGCCGCGCACCAGATGCATGTGTTCGTCCACGGTGTTGTCGAAGCGATGAGCGAGCCCCTCAAGGGCATCGCTTGCCTCGGCAAGGTCGTTTTTGTCGCCGAATTCTCCCACGGCGTGAATGATCCATCCTCCGGCAGCAAGCTCCACGGCCAGAATTCCTAAGGGTATCCAAGGTGTGTGCTTGTCGTCTGAGCGGAGTTGATGAGTTCCTTTTCGCTGCGCCAGGAGGATGATCGCCGTCAAGAGGACGAAGATGATCAGGAATCCTACGGGCGTTTCCCAAAAGCCCAAAATATCGTGCCCAAAGAATGCAAGAGGAATTGGCATGCGTCTCTTCAGAATACTATTTCCAGCTTTTGACGCGAGAACTTTGAGACCCTCAGCGTACTCTGCGTGACGACTATCTTAGCTGGAAACCATGTCCAGCGATGCCCAACTTTCTATGGATTTCGAATCCTCACCCCTCTCCTTGCGGGAAACCCTGGGAGTGGCGGTAGATGTTTCGCCTCGGCTGCGGCGCGGTTGGCGCTTGGAACGCGCTCCTTCGGGGGCTCGCTTGGTGATTCCTTCCCGCTTGGAAGATGCGCCAGGAGAGGTTCAGGAAGCCCTTTCCGCGTGGGTGACCACGGTGTTGCGCCCCTCTCCGGGGTCGCGCCTTCGCCGTCGTCAGGCGGCGCGAACGGTCTTTGCCTGGATGGAGGACGCGGGAGAGCGACTTCCGCGCGAGGCTTCGCAAGGAAAGCATTTCGATCTGCGGCCGCACTTCGATAAGCTCAATCGCGACTATTTCCAGGGGCGTCTTACGGCCGTCCTGCGCTGGACGCCGCGGGCTGGGACCACCTCTACTCATCGCAAAGTGGCCGGGAGCGACGTGATCACCATCAGTCGCCGTTTCGATGGCCCCAAGGTGCCGGCAGAGGCTCTGTGGGGCGTGTTGTCCCATGAAATGCTCCACATTGCGCTTCCACCCACTGGAAACGGCACGCGTCGCAACGTCCATCACAAGGCTTTCCGCGCCGCCGAGCGCGCCTTCCCCTTCTTCCCGGCATGGATGGCCTGGGAGAAGGAACAGGCGACCCGGCCTTGGTGGAAGAGAATCCTCAGGAGGAGTCGATGAACATCCCCATCGCCGAGTTCAAAGCCCGCTGCTTAGGCCTCTTGGACGATCTGCACCAAGAAGGCGGAGCGCTCGTGGTTACGAAGCGCAATCGTCCCATTGCCAAAGTGCTGCCGTTCCAGGGAGAAGACACCACTCCCGAGGCGCTTTCGCGAGCGCTGCACATTCTGGAGGAATTGCCGTGATCCTCCTCGATACCGCCGTCTTTCTGGATCTTGCCCAAGAGGGACCGCGCATGGGCCCCGAGCGGTTGCTCATCCTAAAGAACGAGCCTTCCTTCGCCCTCTCGGACCATTCCTTCTTCGAGCTTTCGGGCTGGCTGGAAGAGGGCAAGGTGGAGATCAACATGCCGTGGCGCACCTGGCTGGAGGCTGCTTGCCACCACCTGCGCATCCTTCCCGTAGGGCTGACGCCGGCCATTGCGGTGCGGGCCAGCCGCTTCTCGGTGCCGGGACTCGATCGCACCGACAGAATTCTTGCCGCCACGGCCTTGGAGCTGGGCATGGAACTCGCAACTCTGCGGGAGGCTTTCCGCGGAGTGTCAGGGCTGCGGCTGGTGTTTTAGACTCCCCGTTTGGCGGTCAAAGCTTCGGGACGCGAACCTTCTGGGAAGCGTAGATGCCGGGAAGGCCCGAGACGGCGTAGGCGGCCACGCAGGCTGCGAACATCCAGGGGGCGGATTCCCCGCCGAAGAGCTCGATGCCCATGACGGCCGCCGCCAGCGGCGTGTTGGCGCAGGCGCCAAAGAGGGCGACAAATCCCGTCCCGGCCAGTAGCGGCATGGGAAGCGGCAGGCAGAGCGCCAAGGCGTTGCCAAGACAGGCCCCGACGCAGAAGAGCGGGGTCACTTCGCCGCCCTTGAAGCCGACGCTCAGGGTGAGTGCCGTGAGCAGCCCCTTGAGCGCGAAGTCCCAGGGCAAGAGAGGCGTCTGGAAGCTTTGGATCATGAGCGGGACCCCGAGGCCGCTGTAGCGGACGGCGCCGGGAATAGCGAGCAGAAGCGCGACCAGGGCGCCTCCCAGAAGGATGCGGACGGTGGGGCGGGAGACGCGCTTCCAGAGCTTCGAGAGGGAGTGGTAGGCGAGGCAGTAGGCGCGGGCGGCCAGGCCAAAGCAGAGTCCGGCGGCAAGCACCCAGCCGAGATTCGGGAGCGTGGCGTGGGGAAGTGCGGGAATGCGGTAGAGCACGTGGTGGGCGCCGCACAGGAGCGCCACGCGGTCGGCGAGCAGGGCCGCGGCCAGGCAGGGGAGCAGTCCTTCGAGGGTAAGCCCGCCCACCAGGGAAAATTCCATTCCAAAGAGGCACCCGGCGACGGGAGTCCCGAAGAGGGCAGAAAAGCCGGCTCCAGCTCCGGCCATCAGGAGGATGCGACGGGTTTTGTCGTCCACCTGAAAGCGCCGTCCCAGGAAGTCGGCGAAAGCTCCGCCCATCTGCACCGCCGAGCCTTCGCGTCCGGCCGAGCCGCCACCCAGGTGGGTGAGCAGGGTGCCCAGGAAGACGAGCGGCGCCATGAGCCAAGGGACGGGGCGGGCGGGAGCGTTGATTTCTTCTACCAGCAGGTTGTTGCCGCGCTCGGAAAGGCCTCCAAAGCGGCGGTACAGCAAGATCGTGAAGGCTCCGAAGAAGGGAAGTCCAAGGCCCAGCAGGCGATGGGCCAGGAAGAGCTGGTAGGCGTGATCCAGTCCAAAGAGAAGCGCTGCCGAAGCGGCTCCGGTGAGGATTCCGATGCCGGCGATCAGGGCGATCCAGCGGAAAAAGCGAAGCCAAGGAGCCATGTTCCAAAGATAGCCGAGGCGGTTGCTGGCGGGTTCCTCCAGATGCCAGAACCAGGCCTTGGGATCTATGATTCTCTTCCCTATGAGCCGTTTGTCAAAACCCGTCTGGATTCTCGTCACCCTGATTGGCACCTTTGCCGTGGCCACGCTTGCGGTGCACCGCGGCGAGACCATCAGTTCCCTTTGGTTCTTGGCCGCCGGCGTGTGCGTGTATGCGCTAGCCTACCGCTTCTATTCGGCCTTCCTGGCCGCCAAGGTGCTGGCGCTTGATAGCCGCCGGGCCACGCCTTCGGAACGGCTGGAGGACGGACGCGATTTCGTGCCCACCCACCGCTGGATCGCCTTCGGCCACCACTTCGCCGCCATCGCCGGCCCGGGTCCGCTGGTCGGCCCGACGCTTGCCGCCCAGTTCGGCTACCTGCCGGGAACGCTTTGGATCTTGGCAGGATCTGTCTTGGGCGGTTGCGTCCAGGACATGACGACGCTCTTCTTCTCCACCCGCCGCGACGGACGCTCGCTTGGCCAAATCGCCCGCGACGAGCTCGGGCCCTTTGCCGGCGCCGTGGCGCTCCTCTCGGTGCTGGCCATCATGGTCATCCTGATTGCGGTGCTGGGACTCGTGGTCGTGAACGCCATGAAACATTCTCCCTGGGCCACCTCCACAGTGGCGGCCACCATCCCCATCGCCGTGGTGGTTGGCATCTACATGCGCTTTCTGCGCCCCGGCAAGGTTCTCGAAGCCTCGGTGCTGGGCGTTACCTTGCTGCTGTGCGCCGTGGCAGGTGGCGGCTGGATTGCTCACCAGCCATTCCTGGCAGGCATCTTTGATCACGATGCCACCTACCTCGCGCTCTGGATCATCGGCTACGGCTTCCTGGCCGCGGTGCTTCCGGTGTGGCTGCTGCTCGCCCCGCGCGACTACCTCTCGACCTTCGTGAAGCTTGGCACCATCGGACTCCTGGCGGTGGCCATCGTCTTCATCGCCCCGCCCATCCACATGCCGGCCCTCACGCGCTTCATCGACGGGACGGGTCCCGTCTTCGGCGGCAAGATCTTTCCCTTTGTCTTCATCACCATCGCCTGCGGCGCTGTTTCAGGCTTCCACGCCCTCATCGCCTCGGGAACCACCCCGAAACTCCTCACCGACGAGCGCGACATCCGGCTCTTGGGCTACGGCTCGATGCTCCTAGAGTCGGCGGTGGGCCTGATGGCCATGATCGCCGCCGCGGCCATGGAGCCGGGCGTCTACTTCGCCATCAACTCTCCTGGCGGCATTGTCGGTACCGAGGCGGTCAAGGCTGTCTCGACCATCTCCTCGTGGGGCTTTCCTGTGGACACCGCGAAGATGGCCGATCTCGCTTCCCGCATGGGAGAAAAGAGCCTCTTTGCCCGCACCGGCGGGGCGCCTTCGCTGGCCGTGGGCATGGCCGAGATCTTCGGACGTTTCTGCGGACGCGGTCTGCAGGCGTTGTGGTACCACTTCGCCATTATGTTCGAGGCGCTCTTCATCCTCACCACGCTGGATGCCGGCACCCGCGTGTGCCGCTTCATGCTGCAGGATCTCTTGGGCAACCTTTGGAAACCGCTCGGGCGCACCTCGTGGCTTCCGTCCTCGATCGGCTGTTCGGCGCTGGTGGTCGCCACCTGGGGCTGGTTCCTCTACAATGGCACGCTGGATCCGCTGGGTGGCGTGAATTCGCTGTGGCCTCTCTTCGGCATCGCGAACCAGATGCTGGCAGCGATCGCCCTGGGCGTCGGAACCTCCATCTTGGTGAAGTCGGGCAAGGCCCGTTACGCCTGGACGACGCTTCTGCCGCTAGTTTGGCTCCTTGTCGTCACCACCGCAGCCTCCTGGGAGAAGCTTTTTTCGGCAAACCCCAAGATCGGCTTCTTGTCCCATGCCGCCGACCTCGCCTCGCAGGCCGCTCACGGGACCATGCCTGCGGCCAAGGCCGCCCAGCTTGCCTTCAACGACAAGCTCGACGCCGGTCTCACGGCGCTCTTCTGCGTAGCCATGTGGCTCTTGGCCTTTGAGGTGGCGCGTCTTGCCTGGAAGCGGGCGACGGGCCGTGCGGTTCCGCCCTCCTCCGAGACGCCTTTCGTGGAGACGCGTTGGCAGCGGGCCTGAGCATCCGCCTGCGCGCCATCTTTGGTGGCGTGGTGGGCGTTGTGCGGCGCCTTTCCGATCAGGACGGCTACGCCATTTATTTGCACCACTGGGAGACGCACCACGCTGGAGAGGGCAAGCCCCTGACTCCTGCCGCGT
Organism: Fibrobacterota bacterium; assembly: GCA_036771135.1. Classification (GTDB taxonomy): domain Bacteria; phylum Fibrobacterota; class Fibrobacteria; order UBA5070; family UBA5070; genus JBDKGV01. The sequence goes on from DAIPHW010000167.1 coordinate 5,566, forward strand.
GGTTTCGCGCTGAGCAGGATCGCCGTTGGAACGGCGGACCACGGCGCTGCTGCTGATTCGTCCGCATCCGAGGATGTCGTTTGCCTCTTGGAGAGGCTCCGTTGTGTCTCGGAGACTCGCGCTTCCGTGATGGAGACATAATGGAAGTCTCTGAGACGCTCTTGATTGACTCGGGGGCATAATGGAATGACTCTGAGACGCTCTTGATTGACTCGGGGACATAATGGAATGACTC
>DAIPHW010000168.1:0-5785 GCA_036771135.1 Fibrobacterota bacterium
TTCCAGGTCGGGATGGGTGGCGAACATCTGCATCCAGCTCTTGCCGCCGGCGATCTTGAGTGTGGCCAGAGAGGTGTCGCGGGTATCGACAGCGTCGTGGTAAGTCTGGAGCTTGCGCAACGCCGCAATCATCTTCTCACGGCCAGCCAGACGGGCACTGCCGGCATCGGCGCGGAACTCGCGGCCACGGGAGAACCAGGCCGTCACCAGCGAACCAAGCATGCCAAAGACGATTTCCATGGCAATAGTGACGGCAAACTGGATCAGCCACGCCATGGAGCTCTCGCGTCCCTCCTCGTCGCGCATGCTGTTGCGCACTCCCCAAGCCACAATGCGAGCAAAGAACATCACAAAGGCGTTCACGACTCCCTGAATGAGAGTCATGGTCACCATGTCGCCGTTGGCCACGTGGGTGATCTCGTGCCCCAGCACACCTTCGAGCTCGTTTTTGTCCATGGTGCGCAGAATGCCGCTGGAGACGGCCACCAGGGAACGGCTCTTGGAAGGGCCGGTGGCAAAGGCGTTGACTTCCTCGCTCGGGTAGACGCCCACCTCGGGCGCCGGCAAGCCGGCCTGGCGCGCCAGGCGCAGCACCGTCTCGTGGAGCCAATCGAGCTGAGCATTGCCAGTAGCGCCGTCGACGAGTTGCACGCCGAGGCTCCACTTGGCCATCCAGCGCGAAAGCTGGAGCGAGAGAAAGGACCCGCCAAGGCCCCAGAAGAGGCACATCACCAGCAGAGGCAACAGCAGCCCGTTGTTGTAGCGCAAAGCTGGAACGAAGGCGCTCAACACCTGCCACACGATGGAAAGCATCAGCATGATGGCAAGGTTGGTCGCCAAGAAGAGAAATACACGTTTCATCAATGACACCTCCGAAGACTTCTGCCGTGCATGATACACGTTTATGCGCCGCCCGCCAAGTATGCAGCAGCCCCAACACCAGTACCGCAAAACTAACTTGCGTGCCATGGACGATGCCGAGAACAGCCCTTCCGCCAAACGGAGATTCCATTTCGGAAGATGGCTGGTGCTGGCCCTCGTGGGCTTTGGGGTCTACGCCTGGACTTGGGGGCCCTACGGCATCCTGCACCAGCACGCCGTAGCCCAGCGCATCGTGGCCATGCGCCACGAAAACGACTCGCTGCGCACGCTCACCCGTACGTTAAACCAGCGCCTAAGCCGCCTGGAAAGTGATTCGACAGAAATCGCGATGGCAGCCCGACGCGCCGGACTGGTGCGCCCCGGCGAAGTGCTGGTGCGCTTTGTGGATACCACCAAGCCATAAGCCGAAGGGCTACCTTGCGCCAGGGATGCCGCCCGCAGGGACGGGACACCGCAACCCCCAAATACGCCGTAGGGATCGGGCATGCCCGATCCTGGAACCGAATTTTGGGGGGAGGAGGCCCGGCAGGCAGCCCGGTGCCGCCGTTCCCGAAAGGGAACGTGCGGCAGGCGCCCTAAAGGCTCAGTACACCCGAATCGGCAAAATCACGAAGGGAATGCCGCGGGTGTAGAAACGCCGCTGCAGCGCAAAGACCACGTTGTTGTGCAGGAATCGCGAGACGAAGGTTTCTTCCGGGAACACCAACTGGCCGCCGTAGAAGACGCACTGCGAGTACTTCTCCAGGATCTTCGGGGCAAGCTCCAGAGTGCCCGTGACCACGTCGGTTCCTACGCCGGTGTAGGCCTCGGCGTACGAGCCATGGCGATGCATGAAGTCCACGTAGCGGGCCGTCTGCTCGTCCACGTGCTCCTTGAGGGCCTCCATGTCTTCCACGCCCTTGAAGTTGCCGGCATCCACGATGCCGATGTAAACGAACACGAAGTTCTTGTAGACTCCGGAGTACATGCGCTGGATGTTGAAGAGCGTGTGTAGGCCCAGTCCGTTGTAACCGTTGACCAGAAGCACCGCCGTCTTCCCCTTGGGGTCGCAGACTGGCTCTTCAACCGGCTCGGTGCCGGCTTCCACGGCTTGGGAGGCGGCCCGCACCAGGCTATCCAGGCGACGCAGCAAGACTTTGGTCTTGCGATAGTGCCGTTTGGTCCACCAGGCCATGCCAATGAGTCCGCCGGTGACCACCAGCGTCACCCACCCGCCCTCGTGGAACTTGAAGATCACCACAAAGGTGAGGATGAAGAGCGAGAGGACAAGGCCACCGCCCACCACCACGATCTTGCGCTTCCAGTGAGGCTCCTTGCCGCGCACCTGCCACCAGTGCTTGACCATGCCCAGCATGGAAAGCGAGAAGGTGATGAAGACGTTGATGGAATAGAGCACCACCAGCATGGCCACCGAACCATGCGTGAAGGTCAAGATGGCCAGCGCCAAGGCGCACATGTAGAGAATGCCGTTCTGGGAAACCAGGCGATCTGAAAGCATGGCAAAGCGCGAAGGCAGCCAGCGGTCCAGCGACATGTTGGCAAGCACCCGAGGCCCGCCGATAAAGCCGGCCTGAGCGGCGATGAAGAGGATGGCCGCTTCGAAAAAGAGCGTGACCCACACGAAGATGGATCCTCCCAGGCCCCAGTCCTTGGACATCGCCTCGAAAAGTACGGCATTGAGGGTCTTGCCCTCTACCCGCTGGATCCCGAAGAAGAGATAGGCCAAAAAGAGACCCACGGCGGTAATGGCGAGCGACACGGCCATGTAGTGCATGGTGCGCTTGCCGTTCTTCACCCGCGGCTCGCGCAAGATGTTGAGACCGTTGGAAACCGCCTCGATACCGGTGTAAGTACCGGCACCCATGGAATAAGCCTTCATGATGAGGAAGAAGAGCCCGAACCAGCCAAGCTGCGTGGCCGTGGAGGTCACATCGTGAGCCGTACCTGCCGCCACGGCTGGCACCGTATGGATGTGAGTTGCCAGAGCCCACACGATGCCAAAGGCATGGGTAGCCACGAAGATCAGGAAGATGGGCACCATGACATTCACCGACTCCTTGACGCCGCGCAGGTTCATGAGCGTCAGAAGCAGAATTCCGACGATCACCACGCTGAACTTCATGACGGCCCAGGAAGGAGGGAGGAAAGAAAAGACAGCATCTGCCCCAGCCGCGATGGAGATCGCGATGGTGAGCACGTAGTCGATCATCAGGGCACAACCCGAGACCATGCCGGTCGTGGGAGACAGAAGCTTGGAAGCCACCAGATAACCGCCGCCGCCACCCGGGAAGAGCTCGATGATCTGGGAATAGGCAGCCGATAGCACGAAGACCGTGATGGCCGTCCCCAGGGCCACGAAAATGCCCAGGTGCGGGTGCGAGCCCACCAGCGGGTTGTTCAGGACATGCCACGCTTCTTCAGGGCCATAGCTTGAGGACGAAAGTCCGTCGGCCCCCAGTCCCACCCAGGCAAAGAACGGCAAGAGCGAGAGCGAGTGGAAGATGGACTTGTCAAAAGGGTTACGCGCTCCGCCCAGCAAAATGCGTCGGATCTTCTGAAACCAAGTGTCGCGAACCAGCGGCTCGTCGACGGAAGAGTTTTCGTTCATCAATTCCTCCCAATTGTCACAAAACGTAGGTCCAGATGCAGCATCTCGGGATCAGAAGAAGATCCAGCCGACCAAGAGAAAGAGGGGCAGCAGGATGGCCCCGGACCAAAGCAGATAGCCGCCAAAGGAAGGCATCTTGAGCCCGTGCTCCTCGGCGATGTTGCGCACCAGGAAATTTGGCGCGTTTCCGATGTAGGAATTGGCCCCCATGAAGACCGAACCGCAGGCGATGGCAAGCAGCGTCGTCACCCCGTGCAGCATCTGCGGCAGCGCAGCCTCGCCACCGGCCACGTTGAAGAAGAGCAGATAAGTGGGCGTGTTGTCCAGAAAGCTTGATAGAGCACCAGCCGCCCAGAAATAGCGCACCGGCGAATCTACGGCCGCAAGCAGCCATCCGAGGGAGCCGTTCTGGCCTTCGTGGAGGATTTCCATGATGGGGATGAGGCACACGAAGATGCCGGCAAAGAGCCTGGCCACTTCGCTCACCGGCCCCCAGGAGAAGTTGTTGGTTTTGTGCAGACGCTTGGGCGTGATCTTGAGGCTGATCGCAGCAAAAACAAGGAGCAGCACGTCGCGCAGAATACCGGAACCCGAAAGGTGGATGCCCAGGAAAGCTACGGAGCCCAGAGCATCATCCACCACGCCGGAAAGAAAAACCGTCACCACCATCGCCAGGAGCAGGGCGATGTTGCGTTTGCCGCGGATGCCAAAGCCAGGCTCGGCCTCGAAATGTTCCTGGGTACGATCGGTTTCCTTTCGCCAAGCGCGCAGGTCGATCAGGAAATGCACCACCAGCAGAACCGCCGTGGCAAAGAGCATCGGAGGGAGAGCGTGAAGGGTCCACAAGAAAGGGACCCCGTGCAGGTAGCCGAGAAAAAGCGGCGGATCGCCCACCGGCGTGAGGCTGCCACCAATGTTAGAGACGAGGAAGATGAAGAAAATGACGGTATGCACCTTGCGACGGCGCGAGGCGATGCCTTTGAGAAGCGGACGAACGAGCACCATGCTGGCCCCGGTCGTTCCGAGGATGCTGGCCAGGAAGGCCCCGACGCCCAGGAGCGCCGTGCTGCGCAGCGGCGTTCCCGCGAGGCGCCCGTCCACCACGATACCGCCAGCAGCGACGTAGAGGGAGAAGACCAGCACCAGGAAGGGGAGATAGTCCACCAAGGCGGAATGCAGGACTTCCTTTAAAACCGGCCCTGTCCCGCAAGAGAACATGGCGGGAAGGGCAAAGGCAAGTGACCAAGCGATGGCCACCTTGCCCAGATGCTTCTCCCAGAACTGTGGAAAGAAGAGCGGCACGACGGCGATGGACAGCAGCAGTCCCACAAAGGGAAGCGCATAAGCCAACGGAAGATGGGCACATTCCATCAGACGGCACCTTTCGGCTCAAAAAAGTCCACAAAAAAGCCGCGGGGAGAAAATCTCCGCCGCGGCTGCACTTGTAGTAAAAGAATCAGGACTTGCTGACAGTAAAGTCGTTGTAGGCAAGCACGCCCGTCTCGGGAATGTCCAGGCCTTCGACTTCGGTCTCCTTGTCGACGCGGATGCCCCAGATCACATCACACACCTTGAAGAAGATGAAGAAGGTACCGAAAACCCACACGAAGTTGGTGAGCACGCCGATGCACTGGGCAGCGAACTGAGAGGCATCGCCATAGAAGAGGCCCTTCACAGTGCCCGTGACGCCGTTCCAGCCGTCGCCGTAGGTGCCGTCAGCAAAGAGGCCCAGCGAAAGAGCGCCCCAAGCGCCGTTGCAGCCATGGACCGCGATGGCACCCACCGGGTCGTCGATCTTCAGCTTGCGCTCGATGAAGAAGGCAGCCAAGATCACTAGCACGCCGGAGACGGCGCCGATGATGAAGGCAGAAACCGGGTTCACGAAGGCACAAGGCGCAGTGATGGCAACCAAGCCTGCCAGGAAGCCATTGACCGTCATGGAGGGATCAAACTTCTTGGTCAGGATGTACATGTAGAGCATCGAGAACATGCCGCCCGAGGACGAAGCCAGCATGGTGTTGGTGGCCACGATGCTGATGCGCAGGTCGTTGCCGGCAAGCGAAGAACCGGCATTGAAGCCGAACCAGCCGAAGCCCAGGATCATGGTGCCCAGGATGGCCATCGGGATGTGGTGGCCGGGAATGGCGTTGGGCTTGCCGTCGCGAGTGTACTTGCCAATGCGGGGGCCAAGTACGTAAGCGCCAGCCAGAGCCGCCACACCACCCACCATGTGAACCACCGAGGAACCGGCATAGTCGACATGTCCGTGACCGAGGCCGAAGTTGGTGCCGAGCT
>DAIPHW010000169.1:0-5735 GCA_036771135.1 Fibrobacterota bacterium
CGGAAGAAGGTCTCCCGCGCCGCTTCGCCCACAGAGACGCCGTCCTTTTCGCAATAGCGCAGCAGTGCGATCCGGATCCCCGTCGAAAGGTTTCCCGCATTGCAGACTCGCCATCCTCGCGCCAAAGGCTCTACGCAGCCGATCTCCACCAGACGGCGCATGAGCTTGCGGAGAGTGGGAGGAGTGACGCTGAAGTAATCACACAGCCACGACGAACCGGGCAAGTGCTCGCCCGGCTTCCAACGTCCGGCTTCAATCTCCTGCTGCAGTCGAAGCGAAACGTCGAACCACTTTCCATTTTCGCCGTTGCTCGCGAGATGCTCCATGCGCAGAGGATACTGCACATCCACAGATTTTGCTGGCATTTTCGGAACCTGCTGCGCAAGCGCCCGACAAGTCATGCACCCGACGAAAGCCTCAGGACTCGGGCTGCAGCGGGAACGCGATGCCGCTTTCGTCGCCTGTCGGCCCGACCGCCGGAATGGACAGGTCCATAGAACAGATTCTGTCACGCCCCTCGGCCTTGGCCCGATAGAGCATCGCATCGGCGCAAGAGATGAGCTCACACCGGTTCTTTCCGGCAAGGCAGCGGATGCTCGCCACCCCAAGGCTCGCGCTCACCACGGACGCGGCGGAATTGGGCTCGTTCGGAATTGCCAACTGCCGGATCCCGATGCGGATCTTCTCGGCTACGCACAAGGCGCCCTCGTGATCCGTCTCGGGGAGGATGCAGGCAAACTCCTCGCCGCCGTAGCGCGCCGCGAGGTCACTCGAACGGCGGGCAGAACCCTTCAGCACCTGAGCGATGCTCTTCAGGCATTCGTCGCCCGCAAGGTGCCCGAAGCTGTCGTTGAAGTGCTTGAAATGGTCCACGTCGAGCATGATCAGCGAAAGCGTCCTTCCGCTGCGGATGTGGCGCGCATACTCCACGGCAAAGACTTCATCGAAATGCCGGCGATTGGCAATTTCTGTCAAACCATCGGTGATGCTGAGCTCAGAAAGGCGCCGGTTCGACTCGGAGAGAGCGATCTCCATGGCCTTCCGTTCGGAGATATCGCGCCCGACGAACACGATACCGCAGCGCTCCCCTTTAGGATCGAGGATGAATTCTGCGTTCACGGAGACGTAGAACTCGCTACCGTCCTTGCGCAGGCTCCGGAAGTCCTGCACTCCAAAAGGCTCGCCCTTGCGCATCCGCTGTATGTTATCCTGCGAGGGCTGCCGATCAATCTGGTGCAGCAACTTGACGATTTCCGTCCCCAGCACGTCCTTCTCGTTACTAATGCCGAGCAGGAGCAGCACCGCCGGATTCGCCGACTGCACCAATCCGTTGAGGTCAGTGATCACGATGCCGTCCTTGACCGCCTGGAGAACGGAACGATAGCGTTGCTCGCTCGCGCACGCGACCGCATGGGCCTCCTGAGACGCACGCAGCTCCCGACGCAACCGCACGCAATTCCAACGGCAGCGAAATGCGAACAGTGCCGTCAGCCCCAGCAGAACCAGCGCGCACTCGAGCAGCAGCTCATTTTCCATATGCCCACCAGTGTATCACATTCCATCCGGAATTTTGCGACCTCGGGAGCGAGCCTTGCACGACTGACGCCCATCGCAAAGCCCCAAAACAAAAAGAACCCCCAGGATTACTCCTGAGGGCTCCGGTGTCCCGAAGGACGAAGCTATTACTTGGCGGCCTTGGCGGCGGTGTCGGCCTTAGCAGCCTTGGCCTTCTTGGCATGCTTCTTCACGGTCTTCTTGGCCTTCTTGGTGGTCTTGGTCGAATCCGTGGCGGCCGGAGCGGCGGCGATGGTGGACACTGCGAAAGCGGAAAGAACGAGGGCGGCGAGAATCTTCTTCATGGTATTTTCCTTTGGTTGATAGGGTGGCCTTCCGATGAAGGCCTTCAGTTGCGAACACCCATTGTTATATCGATAACCGTGCCAATCATCCAGACCACCTCGAAGTTGGCTTCGTAAGCCAAAGAGCCTGAAAATAGCGGAACACTCCGTCCCGGTTACAGGGTGTCGTTCCGCTTCTTGCCCTCATTCCGTGACAAGCGGTGGCGTAGCCGCCTCGATAAGCGGACGAACCAGCTCCTTCTTGGTCTTGAGCCCCAGGCCCTTCAGTTTGGTGGCTTGCAGCACCAAATTGTCGTTGCCGCTGGTGAGCTGCTTGTAGGCATGGGCATAGGCCTCTTGCGAACGGCCAATCTGCTTCCCGACCTCCATCAGGCTTTCGGTAAAGCCGACGAACTTGTCGTAGAGCTTGGCCCCGCGATCTGCGATGTCCTGGGCGTTGCGATTCTGGTATTCGCGCTTCCAGAGGTCCGAAATGAGCTTTAGGGAGATGATGAGATTGGTGGGGTTCACGAGCAAGATGCGCCGTTCGTAGGCGAAATTCCAAAGCCCTGGGTCTTCCTGGATAGCCGCCATATAGCCCGATTCGTTGGGAATGAACATCATCACGAAATCGAGCGTCTTGTCGTAATCGTCGTAGCCCTTGGTGCTCAGTTCCAGAATGTGGTTGCGGACCGCCGTCACGTGAGCCAGGAGCTCAGCCTTCTGTGCTTCCGGGGTCTCGGCCTCGGTGGCGCGGAGGAAGGCATTCAAGGACACCTTGGAATCAATGATGATGCTGCGGTGATCGGGGTACTTCACCACCGCGTCAGGGCGCATCTTCTTGTTTTCCGATTCCGAGCGCAAAGGGCCAGCATCTTGGGCATCCTTGAGCTGGTATTCCAGGAAGTACTCCTCATCTTTGCGCAGGCCGGACTTTTCCAGGATCGTCTCCAGGATCATCTCTCCCCAGCAGCCTTGGGTCTTGGATTCGCCCTTCAAGGCCTTGGTGAGATTGCGCGCCTCTTCGCCAATGGTCTGGTTCAGTTGCGCCAGTTCCTTGACCCGCTCCCCCAGCGAAAAGCGCTCTTTCGATTCCTTGTCGTAGGTCTCGTTGATGGTCTTCTTGAACTCGCCGAGGTTCTTTTCCAACGGTTCCAGGATGCTCAGCATGTTGGCTTTATTCAGCTCGGTGAACTTCTCGCTCTTGGTCTCGATGATCTTGGCGGCGATGTTCTCGAATTCCACGTTGAACTTCTTGCCCAAGTCCTCGATCTCCTGCTTCTGCGTCTCGAGCTTTTCGCTTAGGCTGAGGTTCTTTTCAGAAAGCGAAAGACAACTCCGCTGCAACCCGAGGTTCTCCTGACGAGCCTTTTCCAATTGTTCGCCGAGCTTGTCGCATTCGCTTTGCTTTTCAGAAAGGCGCTCCGTCAGCATTGCGATTCGCATGCCCGTTTCGGCCTTGAGCCGGGTCAGCTCCTTTTCCAGCGCCCCAGTTTTCTCATAGCATGCAGCCATGTCCCGCTGACTCTGGGCGCGCGCTCCCAGCGTCTTGACCAGCACACCAATCACCACGCCAAGAACCAAACCCAACATCACACCAAAGATCAGCGGCATTTTCCCCCCATTCACGGAACCTCCCAAAGTTAGGCTCCGCACGCCTCACCCCGCCTGCGCCAGGGATGCCGGCCGATAGGCCCGGGACACCCGCCACCGGCGTAGGGGCGAGGCATGCCTCGCCCCAACAACGAACGGCGGGGGCCCGGCAGGCAGCCCGGTGCCCCGCACGGGTCGGGCACCGCCCGATCGTTGCGGGGCAGGCGCCCATCCCTTTCTAAAAGCGAGTAGATTCTCCCCCATGCCTAACCAGAATTTGTCCCAGGTTGCCTTGAACGGCTTGCGCAGCATGCAGCAGGAAGAAGCCGATAGCCACGCCATCTACCTGCGCGTCGCCAGGAGCGTGAAGGACGCCAACCGCGCCGTGCTGGAGCGCATCGCCGCCGACGAGCTGCGACATTCCCGCATCTGGGAAGGCTACACCGGACGCCCCTGCCAGCCCAACCGCCTGCGCGCCTGGAAGTATGGCCTGATCGCACGCCTCTTGGGCTTCACCTTCGTGGTGAAGCTCTTGGAAAACGGCGAGGTGACGGGGCAGGATGTTTATTCCCGTCTGGAAGCCGAAGTGCCCGAGGTCGCCAAGGTGCGCGCCGAGGAATCTGCCCACGAGGAGACCCTGGTGGGCATGCTCGACGAGGAGCGGCTCAAGTTCGTGGGATCCATGGTGCTGGGCATGAACGACGCCCTGGTGGAACTCACCGGCGCCTTAGCTGGCTTCACCTTCGCCCTGCGCGACACCCGCGTGGTGGCTCTGGCCGGGCTCATCACCGGCATCTCGGCCACCCTCTCGATGGCGTCTTCGTCCTACCTCTCGGCCAAGGCCGACGAGGACCCGGATGCCCTGAAGTCCTCGCTTTACACCGGCGTCATGTACCTCGTGACGGTGGCGCTGATGGTGCTCCCCTACCTGCTCTTCCCCAAGAACATGGCCCTCTGGGCGCTGGGGACCATGTTTGCGGTGGTGGTGGCCATCATCGCGGGCTTCAACTTCTACATCTCGGTGGCCAAAGGGCTGAACTTCAAGAAGCGCTTCCTGGAGATGCTCTTGCTGTGCCTGGGCGTCACCGCGGTGTCCTTTGCCATTGGGAGCCTAGTGAAGCACTTCCTGGGCATCGACCTCGGCTAACCTGAAACGCATCAGGCGGAGACCGCTTGCGGGAGGCTTGCCATCTCTGGAAGGCGACCTGCCCGCGCACGCAGCCGCGAAAGCGCTTTTTCCTTGATCTGGCGGACCCGTTCCTTGGAGAATCCCACCTCCTTGCCGATCTGCTGAAGCTTCACGGCCGTAGGGTAGCCAATGCCGAAGTACATCGAGAGCACCTTGCGCTCCAGATCACCGAGCTCCGCCAGCATCGCCTCGAGGTTCTCGATCTCATTGTGCTCTTCCAGCAACCGATCCGGGCGTTCGTCCTCTTCCCCCGAGAGCACGTCTAGGAGAGAGATCTCACCGTCGTCGCCGAACTTGGCATCAAGCGAAGCGTGGCGCTGCCCCATCTCAATCACCTTGTCCACCTGCGCCGCCGTCATGCCCAGGTGACTTCCAACGGCTTCGGCATCGGCCACGTAGGCGCCGCCGATGGTCTGGGTCACGCAATGGCTCACCTTGGAAAAGCGCCGGAGCACCAGCTCCTTCTCCGCTGAAATGCGCACCATACGGGCCTTCTCGGCGATGGCGCTGGTGATACCCTGGCGGATCCACCATACCGCGTAGGAGATGAACTTGAGATCGCGCGTGGTGTCAAAACGGCGGGCCGCCTCGATTAGGCCCACATTCCCCTCGTTGATGAGCTCGGGAAGCGAAAGCCCTTGGTTGCGGTACAAGTAGGCCACGTTGACGACAAAGCGCAGGTTCGAGACCACCAGCTTGTCAATCGCCGCCCGGTCCCCCTTGGCTACGAAGCCAAGCAGTACCCGCTCTTCCTGACGGGTAAGCAGCGGATACTTCTGGATGTCTCTGATGTAAAGCTTGTAGACGTCCGAGCCGTCCCAACCGTCGATGCGACTGGCCATGTGTGTTGCCTCTCTTCCTTGCATCTACAGTAGGGAGCGATGCAGCTTCCCATGTCACAGCTTGGTAAGTGCGAAGTCCATTTTTTGTCAAATTGAGGGCGTGCCCATCACCGTCAGGAAAGCCATATCCTGGGCCTTCTCCGCACTCCTGCGGCCATACGGCGCTTCAAGTCATGGCAATTCACCGCAGAGTATCTCCACGGTTCCGACAGGGTCGGAGCGCCATCATTTGCGTGCTAGACGTACCGGGGCCTTGGGCGATTCCCGCAAATC
>DAIPHW010000170.1:0-5728 GCA_036771135.1 Fibrobacterota bacterium
TCCGGAAGGCCCATGTGACGGCGCAGGTCCCGGGTGGCCAGGCTCAGGCCGCTTTCCAGTTGCATCTGTCCCACCTGTGCCTGGCTTCGCTTGAGCGAGACCTTCAACAGGTCGTTGCGGCTGGAGAGTCCTTGCTTGACCGCATCCCCCGCCTGCTTTTGCAGCGCTCCTAGGAGAGTGTCGTAGGCGTCTAAGGTGCTCTGCTTTGCCTGCAAAGAGAGCAGCGTCCAGTACTCTTCCTCCACCTGCGCCACGGCATCGCGCTGCGCCAACGTGAGCTTGTCGCGGGCCACGTCCTCGCCAAGGCTTGCCAGACGGTTGCCGTTGGTGACGCGACCGCCAGCGAAAAGCGTCTGCTGCACCGAGCACGACATGAAATTCACCCACTTGCCGAGGGACAACCCCATCGCCGGCATATCAACCATGGGGTCTTTCCCGGCCAATACGCCTCCATTGGCCGAAACTTGCGGAAAGTACTGTGTGAAGGTCGCCTTGCGAGTTTCTCGAGCACTTTCCAGTTCAGATTGCGCCGTTTTCACGCCAAGGCTGTTCTCGCGTGCCAAGCGGCGGCAGTCGTCCAAGGTGTAGGGGCCTTCTGCGAAGGAAAGGCCGGAGACGAGAAGCAGTGGCAGGAGCTTACGCATGGCGAGCCTCCTCGGGAATGCCTGCCATGGGCCGCTCGGTGGAGCTCACTAGCCAATAGGCAACGGGAAGAACAAAAAGCGTCAAAATCATGGAGATCACCAGGCCAAAGGCCGTTACCGCTCCCAGCGGACCCCACAGTGAGGACCTGGAGAGGATCATGGGGATGACGCCCATGGCTGCCGCCATGGAGGTGAGGAAGATCGGCCGCATGCGTCGCTTGCCGGCGGCGAAGGCAGCCTCCTTGACGCTCTGCCCTTCGGCACGCAGCTCGTCGGCGTAGCCCACCAAGATGATGCCATTCCTGACCACAATGCCCATCAGGCCGATGACACCGATGAAGGCCGTGAAGCCGAAGGGATAGCCGCAGACCACCAGCCCCAGGACCGCCCCGAAGATTGAGAGTGGCATGGTGAGCATGACCAGGGTGGCTTTGCGGAAGCGTTTGAACTGGCACAGGATCACCAGAAATACCATTGCAACGCTGGCTGCCAAGGCGATCTCCATGGGCGTGAAGGACTCTGAGGTAGCCTCCGTCTCGCCTCCGTAGCTGTATGTGACCCCTTCCGGAAATTTGGTGTGCGAAAGGATCTTTTCGACTTGCTTCTGCACGATCATGCCGTAGGAGCCCCGCTTGATGTCGATGCGCACGGTCAGGCAGCGGATGCCGTTGCGGTGGGCGATAGTCCCCTGTGTCCAGTCGGGAGAGACCTTGGCGACTTGCGAGAGCGGTACTGAGGTGCCCAGCGGCATCGAAGAAACGAGCTGTCCGCGGAAGCCCTCGATGGTCTTGGCTCGCAGCGAATCCTCCTTGAGCACTAGCTTCACAGGATGGTCGCCTTCCCAAATCGTTCCGACCGGAAGTCCGGCGGTTCCCATGGCGAGCGAGGCTCCCAGCACTGAAGGTGAGATGCCTAGGCGACCGGCCTCCTCCCAATCCATATCCAAGCCAATACCTTGGACCGGATCTTCCCAATCTGTGCGCAGCCATTCCACCGGGAGAGCGTGTGCACTGTCTTCTACGATGGCGGCAGCTTGCAAGAGGCGCGGCAGGCTGTCTCCCCAAAGGCGAATCTCGATGGGAGATGTGAAGCCCTGGAGTTCTAGTTGTTTCCAGCGAACCCAGGCGTTGGGAAAGGCGGCGCGGTACTTCTCTGAGTACTCCTCCACGACGCTGTCGGTCGTAGAACTGGAGGTGGTATTGACTAGGAGCTGTGCGTAGCTGCGTGTGGGCATCTGCGGGGCGTAGACGGTGTGAAAACGCGGCGAACTCGAACCCACGAAACTCGTCACATTCAATACGCGCCGATCAGCCTTGAGAATCCGCTCGAGTTCTCTCACGACAGAGTCGGTAGCGGCAAGGCTGCGTCCTTTCTGAAGATTGATTTCTACGGCGAACTGGTTTCGTTCGATCTTGGGGAAAAGCTTCTGCGGTGTGGCACCCAGCATGGCCAAGCCAACGAGTACGGATAGCACTCCAGCTGACACGGTGAGGACAGGGCGGCGGAAAGCCGAGTCCAGGCAGCGGTCGTAGGTGCTCTGAAGTCGCTCCAAGAAGCTCCTCTTGCCTTCCTTCTTGCCGTGCAGAATCCCCTTGCGGATAAAGGCATTGTTCATGGCCGGAACCAAAAAGGCGGCCAGCAGCATTGAAACGAAGAGCGCTACGGCCACCGTGGCCGGAAGGCTGTGGATAAAATCCCGCGAGGTGCCCGTCAGGAAGAAGGCCATCGGGACGTAGCAGAGAATGATGGCGAGCGTGGCAGTGAAGACCGGAACCATCAGCTCCATGGCGCTCTTCCATGCGGCGTTCCAGACTGGCATGCCGTGGTCGAGCTTTTCCAAGTGACTATCGATCACGATGATGGCGTTGTCTACCACCATACCTAGCACCACCACCAGACCAGCAAGCGACACCGTCTCTAGCTCAATGCCCATGACATTGAGGATGCCGGCGGTGATGAAGATGCTTAGGGGGATGGTGACAGCTGCCACGGCCGCGACCCGCAGCGGAAGCAGGAGCATGATGACCGCGATCACCGCCACGATGGCCAGGATCAGGTCGTGCGTGAAGTGGTCGATGGCGTTGGTGACGGCCAGCGGCTGGTCTGCGATGCGTGTGATCTCCACGCCGGGAGGCAGATGCGCCTTGACCCGGGCAATGGCCTGGTCCACCTGCTTGCCGTAGCCGGTGATGTCGTTGCCGTGCGACATTTCCAGCGAGAGGATCATGGCGGGTTTGCCGTTGTAGCGCACGTAGGAGTCGTTGTCCCGGTAGCCGCGTTCCAGGCGGGCTACGTCTTTGAGGTGTACGACCGAGTTCCCGGACGCGAGGAGCACCGTCTCCCCGAGTTCCTGCTCGGAATGGAGCACCGGCGAGACGTGGATCGGCCTCTCGATATCGTCGGCATCCAAACGCCCCGAGAGCGGGAGCGCGCCAGTTCCCTGGAGTGCTTGTAACACGGACAGAGGTCGAATGCCGTACTGAGCCAGGCGGTCGCGCGAGATCCAGATGCGGATGCTTTCCTCCTGTTCACCCGAGCGCTTGAGCTTTGATGTCGCCGGGATCTTTCGCAGCTCGGTCTCCAGTTCGCGCATGTAAAGATCCATGTCCGACCAGCTCTTGCCGTCGGCCGTGAGGGCAAGCAGCAGCGCGCTGGTATCGCCGAAGTCGTCAATGGCCACGACCGCGGCCACCTGGCTTGGCAACTGGGACTTGAACTCGTTGAGACCATGGCGGAGTCGGGCCCAGAAGGCCGGAGTCTGGTACTTGTCGATGCTTTCCTTGAGCTCCACGTAGATGACCACTTGGCCGTCGCGGGAGTAGGAGTAAGTCTTGGCCTTGTCCACTTCGTCAAAGCTGAAGAGGTAGTTCTCGATCTTGCGGGTGACCTGCTCCTCAACCTCCTGCGAGGTGGCCCCAGGCATCACTGCCACCACCAGGCCCTGGCGTACAGTGAACTGAGGAAACTCCTGCCGGGGCATACCCCAGAATGAGACTCCGCCGAAGATGACGAGGATGAGGCAGAGGGTGGCGGCAATGCGCCAATGGACCATAGCCCATTCGATGGGATTTCTCGCTTTCATGGCGGCGCCTCAGTTTCCAATCCGCACGTGAAGGCCGTCGGAAAGCATTGGGGTTCCCGAAACCACGACATTCTCGCCGCTCGAGATGCCGGAATCGACGGCGAGTCCTTCCTTGAGAAAACCCGCTACTCGCACCAGGCGGCGCCTGACGATTCCGTTCGCCTCGACCCAGACGAAGCGATTCCCGTTCGCGTCGGTCAGTACGGCAGCTCCCGGGACCAACGCGCCGGGGTGCTTTCCTGGCGTGCACAGATGCACCTCTGCGACCATGCCTACTCGCAAGAGACCCTTGGGGTTGGGGATGGCCACCTTGACTTTGTAGGTGCGCGAGAGAGGATCGGCCTCAATCCCGATCTCTCGAATTTTTCCGGACAGATCCTGATTGGCTGCCGAGATCGAGACGTGCGCTGCAGCTCCGGTCTTTAGCCCGACGACGTCTTTTTCGGCCACCGCTACCGTAGCTAACATGGTGCCTGTCTGCACGATGGTGAATGCTGCCTGCCCTAGGGGCGCTTGCTCGCCCGGTTCCACGGAGCGCTTGGCGATGATTCCAGAAAGCGGCGCCCGCAGGACGGCGTCCTCCATATTCCTTCGAGCCATCGAGACCATGCTGCGCGCCTGGTCGCGGCCTGTCTCCACTTCAACCCATTTGATTTCGGGAACGGTGCCGTTCTTGTGCATGGGCTCCAGGCGGTTGTAGGCGTCTTCCGCTTGGCGGGCCTTGGCTTGGGCCGAAGCCAGCTGATCCTTGAGGCTCGCCGCGTCCTGGATTGCCAGGATCTGTCCTTGCCGCACGCTTTGCCCTTCGCTCACCATCACCTTCTGTACGGTGCCGAGCCCCTTGAAGCTCACGGCCACGGATACGTCGGCGTCGAGCTGCCCCGAAAGAGCGAGATCCGCAGCCGACCCGGAATTCGTGACAGACGCCGTCTGCACGACCGGTGCCTGCCGAAGCGGCGCGGGGGCATCCTTTTGGCAGCCGGAAAGGCCTGCGATGGCAGGCAAGATGAACCATGGACATGCGCGTCGAGTCTTCAATGCGGTCTTCATACAGTGCTCCTTCCCAGCCGTCTTAGGGCGGGCCACTACGTTTTGTAGTCTTATGATACCGAAATACCAAATTAGTATTTCGGTATGTTTGACGCAAGCGAAATGTATGGGCGCATGGCTGCAGGCATGTGTAAGACGCGCAGAGAGTAGATTGACGATCCTTAGGAGGGCTCACTGCGGAGTATGTCGGACACCCCAAAATGTCATTGGGGAAAGCGTTTGTTCTATAGGAAGCATCAATGGCAGACGAACAGCAGAAAAAGACCCCGCAGAACGAGACATCGGCACGGCAAGAGATCATTGCTGTCACGCGCAAACTGATCGCCAAGTACGGCTATGCAAAGCTGTCGCTTAACGATATTGCCAAGGAGCTGGGAAAGACCAAGGGCTTCCTGTATTACCACTTTCCCGACAAGGAATCGATTTTTCTTGCGACCATCGAGTCCGAGGCGAATGAGGTCACGGAGCAACTCAAGCTCATTCTTCTTCAGGAAACAACGGGGATTAACAAGGTCCGCGCCTATTTTCTGTTTTGCGTGCAATCGATGAAGAATGCTTTGCCGATCATTCTCAAGCTCAGGGAAGATGTCCAGATGAGGAACAGTGGAATACTGAACCTCATGATGAAAAAGAACAGCGAAATCACGCGCATGAACATCCCGCTCATGGAAAGCCTCCTGCGCGAAGGGGTGCGCGACGGATCGTTGCGATTCTGTGACAAGGACGGGGAGATTAACGCCATGGCGCGCTTCGTTGCGCTTGCGCTTCAGGGGAGCGCCTACGACTACATTCTCGGGGATCCGAAATCGGACTTCGAGGAATCCCTGCTCACGATACTCAAGGTGCTTGAACGGAGCGCAGCCTAGTCACAGCCTCGCGAGCGTGGCCCGCACGACTCTGCCGTGGAAGGGCTTGATCGCGGCGAAGTACAGGCGTCCCCAGCGGTTGTGGA
>DAIPHW010000171.1:0-5724 GCA_036771135.1 Fibrobacterota bacterium
CCCGAGGAGCGCGCGCGGGTGTGCATCACCGACAATTTGGTGCGGCTCTCGCTTGGCATCGAAGAATCGGTCGATCTGCTGGAAGACCTGGAACAGGCGCTTTCCCAGGTATGAGCGCGGAGATTGACAGAATCCGGGTGGCGCTAGCAAGCGGCGACGGGACGCTTGTGGATCGCCATTTCGCCACCTCGCCCTCCTTCCACATCCACGACTTCGACGGGCAGTCCTGGCATTTTGTCGAGATCCGTCAAAATC
This sequence comes from Fibrobacterota bacterium, assembly GCA_036771135.1. Classification (GTDB taxonomy): domain Bacteria; phylum Fibrobacterota; class Fibrobacteria; order UBA5070; family UBA5070; genus JBDKGV01. The sequence goes on from DAIPHW010000171.1 coordinate 256, forward strand.
CGGACGGCGCCTGCGCCTGCGGCGACGGACTCTCCCACCGCTCCTTCGAGCCCCTGGTGGAGCTGCTCCACGACTGCCACTTCGTGGTCGCCATGCAGATCGGCCCGGCGGCGGCCATCTCCCTCTTCCAACGCGGCATTCGCGCCCACGTGGCCTTCGGACCGGTGGACGAGGTGCTGCGAAACTTCCAATCCTCCTCGAAACTCCAACATCCACTCCCAAAGCAAAGGCAGGTCAGAGCATGAGCAAGAAGAAAGTCACCAAGCAGATCGCCATCTACGGCAAGGGCGGCATCGGAAAGTCCACCACCACCTCCAACATCAGCGCCGCGCTGGTCGACGCCGGCTACAAGGTGATGCAGTTCGGCTGCGATCCGAAATCTGATTCCACCAACACCCTGCGCGGCGGCGAGTACATCCCCTCGGTGCTGGACCTGCTGCGCGAGAACAATCGCGTGGATGCCCACGATGCCGTCTTCCGCGGTTTCGGCGGCATCTACTGCGTCGAGGCCGGCGGCCCCCAGCCGGGCGTCGGCTGTGCCGGACGCGGCATCATCACCGCCGTGGAGCTACTGAAGCAGCAGAATATCTTCGATGAACTGGACCTCGACTACGTGATCTACGACGTCCTGGGCGACGTGGTGTGCGGCGGTTTTGCCATCCCCATCCGCGAAGGCATCGCCCAGCACGTCTTCACCGTCACCTCGGCCGACTTCATGGCCATCTACGCCGCCAACAACCTCTTCAAGGGCATCCAGAAGTACTCCAACGCCGGCGGCGCGCTGCTGGGCGGCGTGATCGCGAACTCCATTAACAGCAAGTTCCAGCGCGAGATCGTGGACGACTTCGTCACCAAGACGCAGACGCAGGTCGTCGAGTACGTGCCGCGTTCGATCACCGTGACCCAGTCCGAGCTGCAGGGCAAGACCACCATCGAGGCTAACCCCAAGTCCGAACAGGCGGCCATCTACCGCAGGCTCGCTGACAAGATCGCAAGGCACGTCGACTCCAAGGTCCCCGCTCCCCTGAATCCGCAGGAGCTGCGGGCCTGGTCCTCGACATGGGCCGACCAGCTCATCGAAGTGGAGCGCGCGACCCAGGCGGCCGCCGTCGCTCTCTGAGGCTGAGATGGCCATCAATCTGAAGACTCCGGTGGTGGAAAGTCGCGAGCAGCGGCTGGGCTCCATCGTGGCATGGGACGGGAGTGCTTCGGAACTCTCCGAGGCCTCGAACTACTCGCGCGGCGACTGCAGCGGCTGCGGTGCCGGTAAGCGGCGCGCCTGCGCCGAGCTGGACTCGCCTTTCTCGCAGGGCATGAGCTGCAGCGAGATGATGGTGGAATGCCAGGCCGGCCACGTGCGCGGGGCCGTGCTGATCGAGCACGCGCCCATCGGATGCAGCGCCGGACAGGTTGCCTACAACTCGAAGTTCCGCAACGCCCTCAAGATGCGCGGCATTCCAGTGGAGAACACCCACTGGATTTGCACCAATCTGCGCGAGAAAGACATGGTCTACGGCGGCGTGGCAAAGCTTGAGCGCTCCATTCGGGACGCCTGGCAACGGCACAGCCCGCGTGCCATCTTCATCGCCACCTCCTGCGCCACCGGCATCATTGGCGACGACGTGGAGAGCGTGGCCACGAGCCTTTCCGAGGAGCTGGGCATCCCGGTGGTGCCGCTCTACTGCGAAGGGTTCAAGAGCAAGCACTGGAGCACGGGGTTCGACGCCACTCAGCACGGCATCCTGCGGCAGATTGTGCGGAAGAAGCCGGGCAAGCGCCAGAACGACCTCATCAACGTGATCAACCTGTGGGGATCGGATGTGTTCACCCCGATGCTTGCGGAGCTCGGTCTGCGGGTCAACTACGTGGTGGATCTCGCCACCGTGGAGGATCTGGCGCAGATGTCGGAGGCGCGCGCCACCATCGGCTTCTGCGACACGCTCAGCTCCTATCTGGCCACGGCCCTAGAGGAGCAGTTCGGCGTGCCCCAGGTGAAGGCGCCGCAGCCCTACGGCATCGCGGGGACCGACGCCTGGCTGCGCGAGATCGGGCGCGTCACCCGCCGCCAGAAGAAGGTGGAGGCCTACATCGCCCGCGAGCACGAGCGCATCGCCCCGGGGCTAGAAGTATTGCGACAGAAATTGTCTGGAGTGAAGGGGTTTCCGGCCACTGGCTCGGCCTATTCGCACGGACTGATCGCGGTGCTCCGGGAGCTCGGGGTTCAGGTGGACGGCTCGCTCGTCTTCCATCACGATCCCGTCTACGACAGCCGCGATCCGCGCCAGGATTCGCTCGCCCAGCTTCTAGAAAACCACGGCGATGTGCCACACTTTGCCGTGGGGAATCGCCAGCAGTACCTGTTGCCGGCGTTGCTGCGGCGCGTAAAGCCGGACTTCCTCCTGATCCGCCACAACGGCCTAGCGCCGCTTGCGGCAAGGCTCGGAATTCCGGCCATACCGCTGGGCGACGAGCACTACCCGCTGGGCTACCAGGGACTCCTCAACATGGGCGAGGCCATCGTGGGGATCCTCGCTCGTGGCAAGTTCAGCCAGGATCTGGCGGCTCACGTGAGACTTCCGTACTCGAAATGGTGGCTCTCGCAGGATGATCCGTACGCGCTTGCCAGGCGTCCCGCTCCTTCTGACAAAAAGACAGAAAGTGTTGCAAAAGAGAGGCGACCCGAGAATCTGGAAAATAAGGCCAAAGCGGCCTGAGAAAGGACACCATGGCTATCAACTTAAAGACGCCCGTCGTCGAGAGCCGAGAGCAGCGGCTGGGGACGATCATCGCCTGGGACGGCACCGCTTCGGAGCTTGCCGAAGAGTCGGGCTACGCTCGCGGAAGCTGCGCCGGCTGCGGCCCCAAGGCCCGCAAGCTCTGCGAGATCCGCGGTCCCTTCACCCAAGGCTCCATCTGCAGCGAGATGATGGTGGAGTGCCAGGCCGGCAACGTGCGCGACGCCGTGACGGTTCAGCACTCGCCCATCGGCTGCGGCACCGGGCAGGTGATCTACAATTCGATCTTCCGCAACGGCCTCGCGGCCCGCGGCCTGCCGGTCCAGAACCTGCATCTGATCAGCACCAACCTGCGCGAGAAGGACATGGTCTACGGCGGGCTCGATAAGCTGGAACGCTCGGTGCGCGACGCCTTCGAGAGGCATCACCCCAAGGCCATCTTCATCGCCACCTCTTGCGCCACCGGCATCATCGGCGACGACGTGGACGGCGCTGCGAGCAAGCTTGAGGCCGAACTCGGCATCCCGGTGATCCCGCTCCACTGCGAAGGCTTCAAGAGCAAGCACTGGAGCACCGGGTTCGACGCCACCCAGCACGGCATCGTGCGCCAGATTGTGAGGAAGAACCCCAAGAAGCAGGAAGATCTCGTCAACGTGATCAACCTGTGGGGCTCGGACGTGTTCACCCCGATGCTCGCGGAGCTCGGCCTGCGCACCAACTACGTGGTGGACATGGCCACCGTGGACGAGCTCGCCCAGCTGTCGGAGGCCGTGGCCACCGTGAGCCACTGCTACACCCTGGCCTCCTACATGGCCCAGGCGCTGGAGCAGGAGTACGGCGTAATCGAGGTGAAGGCGCCGCAGCCCTACGGCACCGTCGGAACCGACGCCTGGCTGCGCGAGATCGGGCGCGTCACCCATCGCGAGGAGAAGGCCGAAGCCTACATCGAGAAGGAGCACGTGCGCATCGCGCCGAAGCTCGCAGAGCTGCGCGAGAAGCTCAAGGGCATCAAGGGCTACGTGGCCACGGGCTCGGCCTACGCCCACGCTATGGTCGAGGTGTTGCGGGAACTCGGGGTGCAGGTGGACGGCTCGCTCGTCTTCCACCACGATCCCGTCTACGACAGCCAGGATCCGCGTCAGGACACCCTCTCGCACATGGTCGACAACGCCGGCGAGGTCGAAAACTTCAGCGTGAGCAACCGCCAGCAGTACCAGTTCTACGCGCTTCTCCAGAAGGTCCATCCCGACTTCATCATCATCCGCCACAACGGCCTGGCTCCGCTCGCCTCGCGCCTGGGCATCCCGGCCATACCACTGGGCGATGAGCACCATCCACTGGGATACCAGGGGCTCCTGAACCTGGGAGAGTCGATCCTCGACGTGCTGGCCCACAAGAAGTTCCACCAGGACCTCGCCGCCCACGCGCGCCTTCCCTACCGCAAGGAGTGGCTTTCCGAGCCGGATCCCTACATCCTCGCGCGCGAGTCCGCCAACCACTGACCGACCGGAGACGAAAATGACAGAAATTGTTCCAGAGAAGACAAATTCCATTGAGCAGATCCGCTACGGCTGCGCCATCGGAGCCCTGCACTCGGCCACTGCCATCCCGCGCGTCGTGCCGATCACCCACTGCGGTCCCGGCTGCGCCGATAAGCAGTTCATGAACCTCTCGTTCTACAACGGCTTCCAGGGTGGCGGCTACGGCGGCGGGGCGGTGGTCCCGAGCACCAACGCCACCGAGCGCGAAGTGGTCTTCGGCGGGGCCGACCGGCTGCACGAGCTGATCGAGGCGACCCTCAAGGTCATCGACGCCGACCTCTACGTGGTGGTCACCGGCTGCATCGCCGACCTTGTCGGCGACGACGTCGGATCGGTGGTGGGCGAGTTCCAGCGGCAGGGCGTGCCCATCGTCTACGCCGAAACGGGTGGCTTTCGCGGCAACAACTTCACCGGTCATGAGCTGGTGGTCAAGGCCATCATCGACCAGTACGTGGGCGACTACGAGGGCCCGCGCACTCAAGGAACGGTCAACCTGTGGTCGCTCCTGCCGGTGCACAACACCTTCTGGCGCGGTGACCTCGAAGAGATCAAGCGCATCCTGGAAGGCATCGGCCTCAAGGTGAACGTGCTCTTCGGCCACGAGTCGGGCGGCGTCTCGGAGTGGAAGGAGATCCCCAAGGCCCAGTTCAACTTAGTGCTCTCGCCGTGGCTAGGCGTCTCGGTCGCGCAGCACCTGGAGAAGAAGTACGGTCAGACCTTCCTGCACATTCCGGCTATTCCCATCGGGGCCAAGGAGACGGGTGCCTTCCTGCGCAAGGTGGCCGACTTTGCCGGGCTTCCCAAGGAGAAGGTGGAGGCTTTCATCGCCGCCGAGGAGAAGCGCTACTACCTCTACCTGGAGGACTTCTCGGACTTCTACGCCGAGTATTGGTGGGGGCTTCCTGCCAAGTTCGCGGTGGTGGGGGATTCTGCCTACAACCTGGCGCTGACGCGCTTCCTGGTGAACCAGCTGGGGCTCATCCCGGGCAAGCAGATCATCACCGAGAACCCGCCCGACGACGTGCGTGAGGGGATTCGCGAGGAGTACCGCCACATCGCCGACGATGTGGCCACCGAGGTGGAGTTTGAGGAGGACAGCTACGCCATCCACCAGTCGCTGCGGGCCACCGACTTCGGGCACAAGCCGCCCATTATCTTCGGGACGACCTGGGAGCGCGACCTCGCCAAGGAGC
>DAIPHW010000172.1:0-5697 GCA_036771135.1 Fibrobacterota bacterium
CCGTGAAGAGCGCCGAGGCACGCCTTGCCATGGCGCGCCACGGAGCACGCTCCGAAGAAGTCCGCATGGCCGAGACCCAAGCGGCCCAGGCAACGCAGGCCAGAAAGCTTGCCGAGGCCACGTGGCACCGCGTCGAAAAGCTCCACGCCGACAGCGCCCTGCCGCGCCAACAGGCCGACGAGGTGGAATTTCGCTGGCACGCAGCCCAGGAGAACGAGATCGCCGCGCTGGCGCGGCTACAGATGGTTCGCAAGGGGGCTCGTCCAGAAGAGGTCGAGGCTGCCGAGGGCTTGGTGGAAAGTGCCACTAACGCCCTGGCCGAAGCCAAATCCTGGAAGAAGGAGTCGGTGGTGCTCGCACCCTGCGACGGCATCGTGCAGAAGCGCTACCTGACCGCCGGCGAGATCACATCCGCTGGCGCCCCCATCGTGACGCTCATCCGTCCCGAAGACGTCTGGGTGGCGCTGCCCGCCCGCGAGGACCAGCTGACTGGCACGCGGATTGGACAAAAATTGACCGGCGAGATCCCGGCCCTGGGCAAGACCGCGGCCTTCAAGGTCACTTGGATGAGTTCCATGGGCGACTTCGCCACCTGGCGTTCCACCACCCGCAAGGGCGAATCCGACCTGCGTTCCTTTGAAGTGCGGCTGATGCCCGAGACACCGGTCGAAGGCCTGCTTCCCGGCATGACGGTGCGCTTCAAGGCCGGAAAGTAAAGCCATGTCCCTCGTATGGAACTACGCGCGGGAAGAATTTGTGCGACTCTTCCGGAAACCCACGCGGCTTCTGCTCTTCTTTACGCCACTGTTGACGACCACTGTGTGCCTCTTTGCTTACGCCGAGCGGGTGGCCCGCCACATGCCGGTGGTAGTGGTCGATCATGATCGCTCGGGGCTTTCGCGGATCCTCACGCGCGACATGGCCGCCACTCCGCAGATGGCTGTGAGCGAACTTCCCGACGAGGAGTCGGCCCGTCGCGCCCTGCGCCGCGGCGAGGTGCGTGCTGTAGCCATCTTCCCCGATGGGATGGATCGCGAGGTGCGCCAGGGACGGACTGCGCGCATGGTCTTCTGGCGCGATGCAACCAATATGAGCGCGACGAACCAGCTCTATTCGGCCATGGCCACCATCGTAGCCACCGAAAGCAGTCGCCTCTGCGCCGGACGGCTGATGATGGCCGGCCTTTCTATGTCGCAGGCCAAGGAAATGGTGCTCCCCTTGCGCAGCGACCCGCGCGGGCTTACTAACCCGAACTTCGACTATCTCGCGAGCTTTTCAATCGGTTTTTATCCCATGTTCCTCATGATGGGATTGCTGCTTGCCGGAGCGTCTCTCTTCGCTTCTGGATGGGAGACGAGCGAGACGCCCTACCGCGAATTTCTAGGACGCGCTCTTCCCTGGTTCGTGGGGCAGACGCTCATCACCCTCGGCTATTATCTCTGGTTCGTGCCTTCACTGGGTGCTGCTCACGCTCCGACGCTGCCCACTACGGCGCTTTGTCTTCTGCTTATCACCGCAGCGCTCGCGTTCGGCACGCTAGTGGGGCGATTCTCGCTTACCTTGCTCTTTGCGGCACAATTGATGCTTGCCTTCAGCACCCCGGCATTCCTGCTCTCGGGCTACACGTTTCCCGAGTGGGCCTTTCCCGAAATCCTCAATCGCTGCACTCGTCCTTTCCCCTTCAGCCTCTTCATGGACAGCTATCGCGGCTTTGCTGGCTGGGCCAGCGACAAGGCTTGGAGCGCCATGGGACTCCTCGCGCTTTGGCTTATCATCCCGCTCGCACTTTTGGCGATTCCAAACTTTAAGGGGTTCAAGCGAATAAAAACGCTTCCACCTAGCGAGCCTGCTGCCACGCTTCATGGTGCCTTTGCCTCGGAATTTCACCGCATCTGCACGATGTTGGAACTTGCTCTCCTCTTCTTCGTGGCACCCGTTGAATACTTCGCTCTCTACGGAAGCGTGTTTCTTGTCAAAGAGGAACGAAAGCTCCCTATCGCGGTGATGAATGCTCAACGCAGTCAAGTCGTTCGCGAAATTGTCCGCGGCCTCATGACGAGTCCTTTTCTTGAACCATTACCGATGGCCTCTGAGCTTGAGGCGCGGCAGGCGCTCAAGGATGGCAAGGTGCGCGCTTTGTTGGAGTTTCCCACGGATCTCGACTTGCGGCTTGCTCGCCGCGAAGCGACTCAAGTTCCGCTCATTTTCCCGACTGACCGTTTCTTGCCAGCAAACGATATCCAGCGCGCCGTATCCGCTGTGTTGATGGAGCGCGGAGCCAGAGAGCGTGCGCAAATCATCGTCACGCATGGCGTTCCTTTTGAAGATGCCGCCGAGCGAGCAACGCCCTTGGAGCTTGATGATCGACCGCTGGCCAGCCCTCACGAGACCTACGGCGATTTCATGATCCCTTTCCTTGGACTTATCATCCTGCACCAGATCACGTTGACGTTGACCGCCTTGGCCACTGCCGCCGGCACTTGCCACCCGCGAAACGCTTTCGCGCGTGCCTTCATTTTCACCGCCTGGATGGGAATGTGGGCTGTCGTATGGTTCACGGGAACCGTTCATGTCTTTCAGGTGCCGACCGACATCCAAGTGCTGCCGCTTGCTGGACTTGTCCTTCTTGGGCTTCTTTCGGTAAGCGCCATGGGCATAGCTATGGGATCGCTCTTGGGTTCTCCTCTGATCGCCTTGCAAGTGCTTCCTTTTACGAGTTATCCATTCATTTTTCTATCCGGAATGAGCTGGCCACGTGAGATTATTCCAAAGGTGCTGCGGATTCTATCTTATATGACTCCTTCGACGCCGCTGTTGACGGGAGCCAATCGTGCCGTACGTCTTGGTGCAGGCTTTATTGACCTTAAGCCGGAATTTCAGAATCTTGCCATCACCTTCGCCGGCTGGAGTATTGCAGCTTATCTGCTTATTCGTTGGAGAAGCAAACGTAATCGTAGTTGTGCTGAATCTAGAAGCTCATGATGTGAGCAATTTCTAGTGTTGCTGTGCTGCTTTTGTTTGATTTTGCTAACGCTAAGAATGATGTAAAGCGAATAATATGAAAATTCCAACACATATAGCATTCATAATGGACGGAAATGGGCGCTGGGCGCAAGAAAAAGGGCTGCCCAGAAGCAAAGGGCATTTGGCTGGGATAAATCACATAAAGAAAGTGGTGAAAATCTGTACGCGAATCGGAATACCGATCGTGTCGGCGTATGTTTGGTCAACAGAAAACTGGGCGAGACCAGATAAAGAAATCGAATACTTAATGGCTAGTATTGCGAAGTATGGCCCAAATATGGCCAAAGAATTACATGCGAAAGGAATACGAATTCTTCACTGTGGAAGTAGGCGTATGCTTGATAAAGACGTCCTTGACGTGATCGACTTTGCAACAGGCTTAACCAAGAATAATCGGCTTGGAATCCTGAATCTTGCATTTAATTATGGAGCGAGAAAAGAATTGACCGATGCAATAAAGCGAATCATTAGTTTAGGTATATCTCCTGAGAGTATTGATGAGCGAATGATACAAGATAATCTATATTCTCCGGATTTGCCTGATGTCGATCTGTTGGTCCGCTCAGGCGGAGATAAACGATTAAGTAATTTTATGCTTTGGCAGTGCGCAAACAGCGTATTCTATTCTACGAAAGCTTATTGGCCATCGCTTGGCAAGAAAGAAATAGCCGAGGCAATCAATGTATACAGCGAAAAGATGGATACAGATCTTTAGCCAGTCAGGGGGCCATCTCTTTGCTGATATGGCCATCGTTCGAAACGGCAAACTCTGTGACAGGCTCATGCGTTTTGCGCGGTGTTCTCGCCATGAATTTTCCTGTGCGGGTTTGCTGTTAAGAGTGGCCCTGAGATCGCTCCTCGTACGCTCAAACGAGCATTCGTCCAGCAAGGAGTGGTGGCCTTCACTGGTGTCAAGCGCTGGCGCCTCTATTCGTTAGCCTCAGAATCTCATGGACAACGTGTGGGGTAGTTTTGGCCATTTGTCATGAAGGGTGGTCATGAGAAGGCAAAAAACGCTGAAAATCAATTTTTCTGCTCTTTGAGTGTCCATCAGAGGGCGTGATGAGCCCTGTGCGTGAGGAAGCTGACTGTCTTCTCCCAACCCGATTCTCAACTTCAGTCAAATCTTGGCAACTGTCCGCCAAACAGCTCAAAAATCCTCAAATGGACGCTATGGGCTCTAATCATGGCTGGCGGCGCTTCTTGGTTCGGCTGGTGCCAGTAACTGTTGTCTTGCCTTGCTTGAGTGCGTCCAAGTAGTCCGCCCACTGCTGCATCATCTCGCGTCGATCTTCCAGGTGTAACGTGCGGTTGTACGCGGTCCCGAGGGCATCAGGTACTTGATGTGCAAGCTGCGCCTCTATCAAGATCGGGTTGACTCGTAGTCGTTCGTCCAGTAGGGTGCGTGCTGTCGCTCGAAAACCGTGTGCGCTCAGTTCTTCTTTGCCGTAGCCCATGCGGCGCAGAGCATTAAGGACTGCGACGTTGGAAATCGGTTTGTCTTTCTGCCGAGGCGAAGGGAAAAGAACTGGGCTACCACCAAACAGTTTTTGCTGCTCACGTAATGCCATCAAGATATCCAAGGTCTGGCGAGCGAGGGAAACCGTGTGTGGCAACCGCATTTTCATTCGAGTGGCGGGGATGTCCCACTGGGCGCGCTCGAAGTTGATTTCTGCCCATGAGGCGAGGCGTAACTCTCCTGGGCGTGTAAAAACCAGAGGCAAGAGGCGGAGTGCAAATCTTGTGCTGTACCATCCTTGGTATGCATCAATGTCGTGTAAAAGATGTCCGAATTCAGCAGGATCGATGATGGCTGCGCGATGGCTAACTTGGGCTGGCTCCAGGGCACCACGGAGATCTGCGGCAATGTCGCGTTCTGCTCGGCCTGTGGCTACAGCAAACGGAAAACTTGACCACAAGCGCCAAGCACTCGGTGCGCTGTTTCACGCTTTCCTAGCCCTTCAATGCTGCGGACAATTTCAAGAAGCTCTTGGCCTCGGATTTCTGAAATTGGTCGGCTGCCGATCCTGGGAAACACATTGCGTTCAAAACGCTGTTGGACGCCTTTTCGTGTTGCTTCGCTGCGGCCAGTGAACTTGGTACGGACCTAGTCTTCGGCCACCAATTGGAACGTCGTGATGTTCTTCTCTTGTTCTTCGCGCATCTCCTCGGTAGCTTAGAGTTGGGAGGCCTTGGCGATCTTGCGGACTGTTGCTGGGTCTTCATCCCTCGAGAGCATTTCCTGAAGGCTTGCGCCTTTTCTCTCGCTACTTTTGCCCCCATCGCGGGGTACAGGTTTGCTGGTAGCGCGATCTTTCTTTTCGTGCCGTGAAAGCGGTAGAGAAAAATCCATCGTTTGATGCCATCAGTGGTCACCTTGAGGTATAGGCCGTTCCCGTCAGCGATAAGGTATGTCGTCCCCTTGGGCTTTGCATTGCGGAAAACCGTATCAACTTTCTGAGCTGCGAGCTTTGGCATACGACCTCTTTGGCTACCTTTTTGCCTCCAAGGAGCCCTTTTTGTCTACTCTGAAGTGAAGGTAGACGAAAAGGTAGCCAAAACCATCGGCTATCCCTGGTTGGCCTCGGACGCAGTAGGACGCCAAAATGACTGAAAAACAACAAAAAAAGCCGAAATCTTGTTGATTTCAGCCTTTTTTGGACCTTCTCGGAT
>DAIPHW010000173.1:0-5594 GCA_036771135.1 Fibrobacterota bacterium
CCGTCCCGCCTTCCTGGAGCGCCATCATGCCATGGAGGAAACTGTGCGCAGCGGCGCTGAGACAAAATCTGTCACAGAGGCTCCGTCCGAGCCGCGCGAGAAGCTCGTCCTTGATCGCACCAACGTTCTCTACCCCGCCCCGACGCTAGAGCGGACGGAATGGCCGCGGCAGCTTCCCGAGATCTGGAAGTACCTCAATCCCCTGATGCTCTACGGACGCCATCTGGGTCTCAAGGGATCGCCCGAGAAGCTCTTTGAGGAGAAGGATTCGAAGGCCCTGGAGCTGCGCGACTTCGTGGAATCTCTCAAAACCGAGGTGCTCGCCAAGGGATGGCTTTCCCCAAATGCCGTTTTCCAGTACTTCCCGGCGCGCGCCGACGGCGACATGCTGCGCCTCTTTTCCCCGGATCGCTCCCGCGAGGTCGGCAACTTCCGCTTCCCGCGTCAGTCCGACGGCTGGGGCCTGTGTTTGACAGATTTTATTCATCCCACAGAATGGGACACCGTGGCGATGTTCTGCGCCACTTCGGGCCGGGCCGCGCGCCCCGTGATCGAGGAGCTCAAGACCAAGGGGGATTTTCTCAAGGCTCATGCTCTAGCGGCACTTGCCCTAGAGACCGCCGAGGCCTACGCCGAACTGACTCACCGCCATCTGCGCCTTTTGTGGGGATTTCCCGACCGCGCCGACCTTTCCCTTCTGGACATCTTCAAAGCCAAGTACCAAGGCATCCGCGTTTCCTTTGGATATCCGGCCTGCCCGCGCCTGGAAGACCAAGAGACGCTCTTCCGCCTGCTGGCACCCGGAAGCATCGGCGTCAAGCTCACCGAAGGCTTCATGATGGAACCCGAAGGTTCGGTCTCGGCTCTGGTATTCCACCACCCCCAGGGCCGCTACTTCAGCATCTCCCCCAAGGATTTTGAGACCTTTGAAGCCAACCTGATGACAGTCGAATAACTTGCTGGGAGATTTGTGATCTTGCGCATGCCAGAAGGCCGTGGTAAGATCGCTCCATGAAACTCGCACGTCTTGCCGCCGTGGCCCTCGGGTTGGGACTCGTCCTTGCTTCTTGCAACGTCTTCAATCCTTCGGGAGACGGAGAAATTCCGACCGGAGATGCTGATGGCTTCATTCTGCAAGGACAGGAAGACCTGCGCAACCGCAACTTTCCCAACGCCGAATCGAACTTCAAGAAGGCGCTTGCCCTTGACTCGACAAAATCCCTGGCTTGGCATGGCCTGGGCAAGAGCTACGTCGGCAATCTCCCCATGGATTCCATCCTTTCGTCCTTTGAAAAGCTCACGAAGAACAAGGACTCCTTGCAGAACCCCTTCACGTCAGCCTCCTGGAGCCTGATTCGCGAGATCTTCCGTCCCATGGGGCGGATGACGGGCACCTATGCGGAGTTCATTCGCCGCGATTCGTTGCACCTCACCGACGGCACCCTCTCCTCCGATGGCGACCTCATCAACTACACGGTTGGCAAGACGCTTCTCTTGGCGCTATCGACCAGGGTCCTGTTGCCTGCCAATGCGGATTCCACCGACAGTCTGCTGATGGACACAAGCAGCACCCTTTCCAAGCTGGCAAGCCAGCTCAGCGCCGCCCTGAATGTGGACTCGCTTTCCAAGGGAAACGCATCTTCGATTGCCACCTCCATCGCAAGCCTCGCAATGGATTGCGACACGGCCAAGGACAGCGCTCACACAGTCACTTGCAAGACAAACGACACAGTCGTAGCAGCGCTCAACGCCAAACTTGTCGCCATGTCAAGCGACCTTACGTCTCTGCAATCGGCCGCCGCCTCCATGGGCGTGAATACGGACAGCACGGACACGACCTCCTCCAGCGGCAAACTGAAGTCCCAAGCCCAAAGCTTCGTTACAAGCAATCCCGATGCGGTAAAACTGGTACAATTTGCCGACCGACTCGACAACGACGGCAACGGTTGCGTGGACGAGAAGATCTCGGATGGCAGAGACGGGGTCGGCGACGGTGTGCCGGGAGACTATCGACTGGGATCGCGCGACTCTTCTATGACGCCCCATGATGGCTTACAGGCCATCTCCTTCACGGATGACAGCCTCGACGATTCGCGCCTAGTCGACTTCAGTCGCGGCGACACGCTTGTCAACGGGCAGTACCTGAACAAAGGAATCAAGGGAAACGGAACCACCGCCCCACTGATTTACGCTGACGAGAAAGGCCACTTGAAGGCTTTCCACAAGTACTGGGACTCGACGCAAAGCGACTATGCCGAAAAGCACTGGAAGCGCAATCTCGAATGGGGAGCCGATTCGGCAATCTCAAATCTCATTCCCATCTATCCGGTCGACACCTCCTCCAGCAGCTTGACCAAGGGAAGTCCGGCCACGGCCTCGCTCTTAGCGTCCAACAGCTTAGCCAAGAGTGATCGCGGGCGAGTGTTGACCACTGAAGATCTTATCAAGATCCGTTTGCGGATTCTTTCTCTTACAGACATGTGCCAGCGCTGGCAATTGGGACGCAAGTACGTAGGCGGATGCTGGAAGGACGTGACACCACCCAGCTCCAGCTGCAAGGAGCTCTGAGATGCCTAGACGCTCAATTCTCATTCTGCTGCTTGCCGGATTCTTCTTTTCCGCCTCGGCCACCGAAGCTCCTTCCTTCCGCTCCTATCGCGGCTTAGGCATGGGCGGCGCCTACGTTGCTGTAGTGGATGACCGCGAAGCGGTCCACATCAACCCAGCAGGCCTCGCCCTTATCTCCTACAAGGGCGACCACCCGATGCTCGATTCCGACCGCTACTGGCGCGAACCGTGGGAAGTGCGCTGGAACTTCTCCGGATTGGATCTCCCGTGGGCCACGGCACCGGAGCTTTACCGGTTCCAGAACAAGTATCGCGACATGCTCACCAAGGCCAACATTGACACTTTAGCCAACCACCAGGACTTCTTTGACGACCTGTGGAAGCTTGACCGCAAAGAGTTGCCCATCAATTGGCACGGCGAAGGGGAATTTGCCGTTCAGAACTTCGGCTTTGGCGGCTGGGGAGAAGTCAAGCCCGAGGTCCATATCGATCACGGAGCCGTGGTTCCGCAGGTCGGCATCAGTCTTTATAGCGTCCAGACCATCGACGTGGCAGTGGCACAAAGCTTTGGCAGCAAGAAAGACCTGAACCTCGGCATCGGCTACCGTTTGATGGCGCTTTCGCATCGTTCCAGGGAAATCGATGTGCTCAAGATGGAACACATCCAAGACACAGCCGAATCGATGGCGCGCGGCGTCCTATCAGACATCCTCAATCCTGGCGAGTGGGGCCACGCCGTCAACTTGGGAGCCATCTGGTTCCAAAACCCCGAAGTACGTTGGGGCTTTGCGGCACAGAACCTCGGGATGAAACTCGATAGCGGTTGGGTTACACCAGATCTCGCCTTGGGCGCCGATTGGTCCCCCTGGATTGTTCAGAAGAACGATCGCTGGGCTCGTAAGGTCAACATCTCGCTGCAGTGGTCCGACATCATGGGGGCCCACTACGGGCGCGAATATATGCCGCTGTCTCATATTGACATGGGCGTAGAATGGTGCCAAACAATCTTCCCGCACCTTCTTAAGGGCCGCGTCTCTTCAGGGCTGCACCAGGGCTACCCCACCTTTGGATTCGGCGGGGATCTCTTTACGGTCCTGCACATGGATGCCCTGACCTATGCCGAAGAAAAAGGCGTATACCTAGGGCAGTTGCCCCAGCGCTATTACACGATCAAGTTCGGCATGGGCCTGTAAGTAAGGCCTTCCCCCTAAATAAGGGAAGGCCGCACGGCTTTAGCGGAAGTTCTCGATCTTGTCGATGAGCCCGTATTCTAGCGCTTCGTCGGAGCTTAGGAAATGGTCGCGGTCGGTGTCGATCTCGATCTGTTCCAAGGTCTTCCCAGAGGCATCAGCCAG
Organism: Fibrobacterota bacterium; assembly: GCA_036771135.1. Lineage (GTDB taxonomy): Bacteria > Fibrobacterota > Fibrobacteria > UBA5070 > UBA5070 > JBDKGV01. The sequence goes on from DAIPHW010000173.1 coordinate 3,923, forward strand.
CAGCTCGTTCATCTCGCGACGAATGCGCAGCATTTCCTCGGCCTGGATCTGGATGTCGCTGGCCGGCCCGTACATGGTTCCGGAGATGAGCGGCTGGTGGATCATGATGCGAGCGCGCTTCCAGGCGTAGCGCTTGCCCTTGGCACCGTAGGCCTGGATCACCGCTGCCATCGAGGCCGCTTGGCCCATCACCACCGTGACCACGTCGCTTTCCACGGCGTCCATGGCGTCCAGGATGGCGGTGCCCGAAGTGATGACTCCGCCCGGGCTGTTGATCAGAAGTACGATGTCGTCGTGGGACTGGCTGTCCAGAAACAGGAGACGCGCCACGACTTCCTTGGCCGACTTGTCGTCCACGCCGCCCCACATGAAGACCCGGCGATTCTTGAGGAAGCTCTCGGCGAGCTGCTTTTCGAGCCCGCTCTTCTCTTCCTTCTCCTTGTCGTCGCAGTTGGGGCAGGATGTGTCGGGTTCATCCTCGTCGTCGTCGTCCATCTTCCAAGGAAATTTGTTCATGAGCCGTCCTCTGGGTTGGTTGGTTCTGAAAGGTACACGCTACAAATCCTTTTGCAGGCGTCGCAATTTGGCGAGGTTCTCGGGATCGTCGTCGGTGCGAGCCTTCAAGGAAAGCGCTTTTGCACACTCTTCGCGAGCCTCTCGGTCGCGCTTCATGGCATGGAGGGTCCGCACCAAGTCCAAGCGGAAGAGGATCTCTTCCGGGCGATGATGTATAGCGCTGGATAGGTCCGCCAACGCAGCTTCGTTGGAGGCTCCTTTGGGGACGCCTCCCAGAAGCAGGTTCACGAAGGAGCGCTCCAGGGTCGAAAGGTTGGCAAGCGAGTAGTTCCATCTCCCCGACAGGTAGCGCAAGCCAGGGTGGGCCGAATCGATGGCCAAGCCACGATCAAGATGGATGCGGATGTGTCGAGACAGCTCCACTCGATGCCGTGCCCCGCAATGCTGCGTCTCGATGCCTTCGCAAAGCGCCAACACAAACCAGCCGTCCGCCTTCTCAGGGTGATGTGCGATCGCCCACTCGGCATCGCTCCGCGCCTCTTCGAGCAATGGGGTGCGGATGGATTCTTTTTTCTCGCGATTGGCCAGAGAAGCCGCGAAGTAGGCCGTCCTCCAGCGGATCGCGTAGTTCTCACTCTCGGATTCCAGGGCCCTGCGGCATTTCTTCAGGGCAAGGCTGTCATGCAGACCGCAGCGCTCCGGAGAGACGACGAAGAGAGAATCCCTGGATGCGTCGGAAGCCGTCCCGACAAGCTGCAGCACCATAGAAAGGGCGAAGACGGAGATCATGATGGCAAAAGATCATCTTTTTCGACGCCTCCGAACAGTTCTGAACGCAGGCTCGCCGCCGAAGGAACGTCCGCCCCCGCCAGCGTCCAAGGATCTCCTTGCAGGAGAGTCCTTCCGCCATCGGTCCCGGCTCCCGGTCCCAGCTCGCAAAGCCAATCGCAGCGCGAGAGCAGCACCGGATCGTGACTGATGGTAAGTACCGTGTGCCCACGGGCACAGAGCGCCGCAAAGAGCGTCACAAGCCTCAGCGTGTCCTGAGGATGAAGCCCGCAGGTCGGCTCATCCAAAACCACCAGGTGCGGCTTGGAGGATCCCGCGAGACGGGCACACAGGCGAAGCCGAGCAAGCTCCCCACCTGACAAATCCT
>DAIPHW010000174.1:0-5506 GCA_036771135.1 Fibrobacterota bacterium
GCTGATGTCATTGATAAATATGGCGTATGCTGGTATTTGTTTGTGTCCCAAGAACGGCCCAGCGATTCGGCTATGGAGGAATGGTTTAAAGTAAAGGAACGATGACGTGATCGCCAAGACCTGTTAGCCGAGAACCGTTGAATGAACTTCATGAACGCTGCTCCAGGCCGTTCCAACATCACCGAGAGTGATCATTGCATACACAACCCTTTTACTCCTGTGGAGTGCTTGCTGGTTATGGCCATGTTGGGGAGTCTTTGCGCTGATCAAACGTGATTAAGATGCGGTAAGCTAGCGGGAGCCTTTGGCCAACACCGAAGGCTCCCGTATTTTATGGAAGTTTAGGGGGATCTTGATGATGAACTTTCGCTGGACGTCATTGCCGCGCTGCGTACTTGTGCTTGCTCTGCTTGGGTTGGGGCTTGCAGCATGCTCCGAGACGCAAGCGACCTGTAATTGCTATGATCCCTCGGCGCTCGATTCCATCCAGTCCTTCCGCGTGGTCAAGGATTCCTTGGCGGTCGATGTCGCGGACGATTTGTCCGCCTACCCGAAGCTGGAAAGTCAGGGCTCTTCGATCAAGCTTCAAGAGGTCGTGCAGGTAGAGTGCGGCGAGCCGAAATTCTCCCTTCGCTCCGTCCGTGATACGTTGGTGGTGACTTCAAGGATCGATTCGACACGAGCGTGCGTGGATTGGACCGCCAAATTCAGGTATTCGGCAAGCGTGAGCGTGGTCGGAAAATGCCGCTTCGTGCATTTCCTGAATCAGGAAAAAATGCCAGGGAATCACCAGGACACTCTCTTGAGAATCTGATTGGATAAACGATGGCTCTGACGATCAAGACGGATTGCGCAGGAATCGAGTGGCAGGCCGTCGCAGACTTGCTGCGGCAGGTCGGCATGGCCTACCATGAACCGGAGGTTCACCGGAGGGCTTTCGAGGCGAGCTATGCGACCGTCTTTGTCTACGAGGAAGCGCAACTGCTGGGCTTTGGGCGGGCGCTCTCCGACGGCGAGTACCAGGGGGCGATTTACGATGTCGCCGTTTTGCCAGAAGCGCAGGGCAAAGGCATCGGAAAGGCGATGGTCCAAGTCCTCCTGGAGCGTCTTTCCCACTGCAACGTCATCCTTTACGCCGCCTTGGGCAAAGAGGGATTCTATCGCAGCCTTGGATTCCGGCGCATGAAGACGGGAATGGCGCTGTTCACGACGCCCCAGGCGCGGGAGAAGTTTACGACAGAATAGTGTTGTGGTCTCCATTGACATCGAACTTCTTGCTATAATGCTGTGCCATCGAAAGGATTGCCATGCGTACCCTGATTGCTCTTCTATTGCTCTCTGCGGGGATCACCCTTGCGGCCTCGGACCCGGTTGCTGAGATCCAAAAGAAGGATCACGACCTTCAGAACTATCTGCGCCACAACCGGGGTGCTCTCAACCACACCCAGCAGGACAGCCTTAAGCACCTGATCAACGGCATCTTCGACTTTTCCGAGTTGGGGAAGCGCTCCATGGGCAAGAACTGGGCTCCTCTGACTAAGGCCCAGCAGGACGAGTTCATCTCGGTGTTCAAGACCATGGTGGAGAACACCTCCATCAAGCGCCTGGAAAACTACAAGAGCGACTCGGCTCACTACACTGTCACTGGCTCAGGTGCCCAGACCGTGGTGCATGGCACGGTGTGGTCCAAGGGCAAGTCCAGCAAGGTGGAGTACAAGCTGATGCAGGTCGGCGGTCGCTGGCGCGCTTGGGACTTGGTCATGGATGATCTCTCGACCATGAAAAACTACCGCGAGCAGTTCCAGACCATCATCAAGAAGGAAGGCTTCAACGGCTTGTTGGCTCGTCTGCGCAAGAACGCCAACTGATGCTTGTGGCCCTGGCTGCCTTCGCCTTGGTGGCGATTCTGTGGCCGTGGCGCTTTTCGCTGCTGGTATGTTGGGGCTCCCAGGCAACTTGGGAGCTTTCTTTTTGGTCCTGGAAGCTCTTGGATGGACGCTTGCGCGATGTCTTTGCGCGTGCCGTAAAGCCCGCGTCCAAGCCTTCTGAAAAGAAGCCCCACAAACCTCGGCGGCGGCGTCCCTTTTCGCTGCGACGCTTGGCTCTTGGGCTTTGGCAGGATCGACGCGAATTACTGGCCCTCTCGCGGGCCAATCAAGCCAGCGGCATGGACCTCTTGGACACCGTCACGCGGCGCTTCACCGTGGTGCTGGCGGAGCTTGATCCCGAGTCCTGTGGTTGGCTTTCGGTGGTGGAAGCTATGCGCCTGGGGGCCGGCTGGGGCAAGAAAATCCGCATCCTGCCTGATTGGAACCCCGAAGCCCAAGGCGGAGCGGTGCGTTGGGACCTCGGCTTCTCGCTCGGCTCGCTTTTGCTCTTAGGGTTGCGCATCCTCTGGAAGACGCCTTGGCGCATGCTTTGGCGCCTGCGCTCCTCGGGGCGCTCTCGGCGCGCGGCAAAGCCGGCCTAAGGCCGCACGATGCCGGTGGTGGGGCAGCGTTCGGCAAACAGAAAGTCGTTTGGATTTAGCGGAAAACCCACTGGAAGAGAAGCTGCACCTTTCCAAGGCCGCCTCTGTTGCTAGGAACGGAGAAGCCGTCGCCGTTGCTTTGGGTGATGTCCCAGTTGCTGCGGGCGCGCAGGGCTTCCCACCGACCTTCCACTCCGAAGCCGTGGTTCACCGAAAGCGACCACTGGGCACCGGCCACAAGGCCAAGCCATCCGTCGACGGCGCGGGCGTCCTGGACGCTGCGGTCTTCGGTCCAATAGGTCTTGCCGGCCGCATCTCCGACCGATTTCAAATGGGTGTGGGTCGAATCCCAGTGCGTGTACTGTTCGGTTCCCAGAAAGAGCCAGCTTCCGCGCACGCCGGCCTGGATTCCGGCCACCAGGAAGAGGCGCCGGATGGGAAAGCGCAGGCCCCAATTGAGTGCCAGTTCGCCGGTGGCAAAGCCGGTGACGGGAAGCGAGAGGGCTGTGTCACCACCACGTACAAAACTGTCCAAGGTCCCTTGGGCATCGCCGATGCTTCCGGCAAGGTCCAGGCCGAAGTACTGGTAGACGCCGTTTCCGGGGGCGTTGCCGCGGATTTCCAGGCGAATGGTGGGAGAGGGGGAGAGATGTCGCACGTAGAAGCGCTCGCCGCTGTTATCAGCCGTGGGAATTCCGGAGCTCAGTTGGGGATCGCTCCAGGCGTAGCCAAGCGTGGACCACCAAGTTCCGGGGACTTCCTCCAGAGACATGCCAATGTAGGGGGCTTGGCCGCCGATGTGGCGTACGCGACAGGTGGAGTCTCTCTGGACGCGATCCAGGAAGCCGTAGCCGATGACTTCGCTGTGGCTCTGGCCGTTCTTGCCTTCCTGAGTCTCGATGTAGCGGAAACGCCGATGGACGCGCAGATCCGCTCGCGTATTGGCTTGGAAGACCGATGCCGGACGCAGCCAGTTGCCGTCCAAAGAAACCGTCTGACTGGTGAAGCGAAAGGCCGGCAGTTCCAGGACGCGGCTGGCAAAGACGCTGGCCCCAGAGGCCATCTGTTGTCCGATGTTGGTGGGGGAGCCTTCGGATTCGGAACGCGAAAGCTGGTCCTTGAAAGCTAGGTGGAAGGTCTTGGTGACTGGGTCGAAGCTGTAGAGCGCAAATTCCATCTCGGCGTTGCCGACCCAGTGACTCTGCCTCTCTCGTCGTTCCTTTCCCTTTTCCTTGACCTTGATCTCGCGTTCTTCCAGGGCGAGATCCACCTTGCGCACGCGCAGCAGTGCCACGTAGGCACTCTTGCGCACGATGGAAAGCTCCGATTCGGTGAGGTCTTCAGTCTTGAGCTTGTCGCTCATGAGGGAGTTCTTCTGGTAGTCGGCTTCCAGATGGCGACTGCGCGAAAGGGCGGTGGCGGCAAGCAGGGAACGCAGAGTGTCGCCGAGGTCTGCCTGCAGGCGTGCGTTCAGGCCTTGATTTCCTTGGGCCAGGAAGAACTGCGCATCGCCCGCTAGCCGCTCTGGGGGCAGACGATTGACGTCGAACCGCTCCATCGACAAAAGCCCCGACCAGTCTCGCGACAGGCTTCGTTCCATGGAACTGCGCATCTCTTGGCAAGCTGCCCTGAGCTGAACGGCGTGATGGCGTGCTTTGATCCAGGCTTCTTCGCGCTGGAACAAGGGGAGTTGGCCAATCCTGAAATGAATCTCGGCGCGCTTCAGGAAGACTTCGTCGTTGGGGCACTCGGCAACGGCACCGGGCGCGACGGAGAAGGACTTGCGGACCCAAGTACTGGCATCGAGTTCACGGGCGGGTTGGGACCAGGCACAACAGCCTAGCAGGAAAACGGAGCGCAAGATTTTTCCCATAAAGGGAAAGGTACTCTAGCGCTCTAGGGAAAGGCGTTCGCGAAGCTGCGAATAGATCGCCTGGGTAGCTGGATCTTGCGAGAGGAGCTCTCTCGCCGCGGCCAGCGAATGGTGGACGGTGCTGTAGTCGCGGCCGAAGTGAATGCCGATGGTGTGCAGCGTATTGTCGGTCAGTTCGCTCGAAAGCAGCATGGCGACATGGCGGGCCAGGGCGACTTGGCGCTTGCGGGTGCGGGTGCTCAAGAGGGCCGGGTCGACGTTCATGGCTTCGCCCACGGCCTGGGCAATGCCGGCGATGGAAAGCGTGTGGGTGCGGTTGCGGGCGGTGTCCCCCAAGATGGCCTGGGCGGCTTCGCGATCGACGCGGCCGCCGCACAGGTCGCTAAAGGCGCACAGCTTGAGCAGAGCGCCTTCCAACTGCCGCACGTTGCCGGTGAAGGCGCCGGCGATGAGCTCCAGGACCTCGTCATTGAGGATCCAGCCGCCGTCGATGGCCTTGCGGCGCAGGATGGCGAGGCGCGTCTCGAGGTCAGGAGCCGAGAGATCTACCAAGAGCCCGGTCTCAATGCGCGAGAGCAGGGGCTTGTCGAAGTGCTGGACTTCCGAGGGCATCTGATCGCAACTGAGGATCACCTGCTTGTTCTGGCTCTGCAGCATGGCCAGCAGGTTCACCATCTCGGCGCGGAAGCGCTGCTTGTCCACGCGCCCGCCGAAGAACTGGATGTCGTCGATCAGGACGATGTCGGCATCGCGATACAGCTCCTGGAAGCTGCGATTGCGCCGCTGGAAGACGACGTATTCAAGGAATTCGCGCGAGAATTCTTCGCTGGTGCGGTAGAGCACCTTCTTGGCGGTCTCTTGTTGCCAAGCGAAGTTTCCTACGGCCTGCAGCAAATGGGTTTTGCCAAGGCCCGTGCCTCCGACCAGCACCAAAGGGTTGGCAAGCGCACGTCCTGGTTGCGCCGCCACTTGGCGGCAGGCGGCCAGGGCCACGCGGTTGCACTCGCCTTCCACGAAGTTGTCAAAAATCAGGCGCGGATGCAGGCGGGCCGCTTCCTTGCGGGCGCTCTCGCTGCGCGGAGCTTCGCGAGGCTCCAGGGAGAGTTGCGTCGGGGCCGATACTGTGGCGACCGGAAGCTCGCTGCGCGGGATGATGCCCATAA
>DAIPHW010000175.1:0-5391 GCA_036771135.1 Fibrobacterota bacterium
CCACGCAACGCAGAGAATTGAGGACGAAGACCACGGCGGCTGCTTCCTGCTGGGCCGCGTCGGCAGCTTCGGAGAGGAAATTCCGGCCGATCTGGGCGCGGGCCGCTTCCAGGATGAACGGGATGGCTTCGTCGCGCTTGGCATGTTGGCCAGCGGTCAAGAATGCCGTAAACTCCCGTTCAGGAATGCTGGCGTGACGCGGATCGAGGCTTGCCGGAAAGGCAGCGCCAGCGTGTTTTTGGAGAATTTCCGGGAGGCGCAAGAGTTCTGCGCTCCTGCCTAAAAGAAACGCTTCTGGCGTTCCGGTGCGGATGCCTTCCGCGGCATGCCAAGCCACTTCGTCTGTCGCCAAGCATAGGGCGGCAAACGAAGGGCCTGAAACCAACAAGATGTCTGCGGGAAGAAGGCTCACGCCTCCTCGTCCTCCTCGTCGTCCTTCAGATAGGCTTGGAATTCGCGCACTGTGGCGATGTATTCCTCCGTCATGTCAGTCTTGGAGGTGAAAAATTCGCGCAGTTGGGTCACTGCTGTCGAATCCAAAGCCAAACGGGTTTGACGGGTGAGCTTACCATTGGTGGCGCCCCACTGCTTAGCCAGCGGCTGAGTGATTTCAAAGGCGTCCTTGGGGGCGAAGAACTTCATCTCGTTGCTGTAGAGAGCCCAACAGTGTTCTAGCTCGAAATAGCTGGAGAGCACGTCGTCCTCGCGCTCTTCGCGCATCCACTTGTGAATGTGCAGATTGCGAACGTCGCGAATCTTGTCAATGCGCATGAAGCCAATCACCAGGAACTTGCCCTTGAGATCCTTTTCCAGACCATCGTAGAAGGTCCCGAAAAAGATCCAACGCTTTTTGTTCTTGACCAAGGCGTTGCGAATCTTGACCATCGAGGGGCCGACCAGTCCAAAGGTGCCCGTCTCGTAGTTGGGCTCGGTCTGCTGCCCTTTGCCGAATTCGTCCAAAGCATCGCGCACCGGCATCATCGCCTCACGGGAGGTGTGGATGTGCAGCAGAATTCCTTCTTCTTTGCCGCGAAAATCCTGCCAAGGCTTCAGATCAATCTGGGTTCTGGGCATGTCAAACTCCTTTGAAGGCCATTTTCGGGGTTTCCCCCTACAGTGGATGGCGACGAGGCGGGCCGGGCCGCCGGAAAATTCGGGCACCAGGCTCCTTTTGAAGCGCGGCGACCCAGATGACTCAAGATAACATGTAGGCCTCAAGTGGCCTACTGTTCCGAACTGAAGTTCGGCCTTATCCCCATCAAAGCAAAAAGACCCCTGGAAAACTCCAGGGGCTTTTTGAGAGCGGGATAAGAGACTCGAACCCTCGACCTTCTCCATGGCAAGGAGACGCTCTACCAACTGAGCTAATCCCGCGTCGTTGGAGGGAAAAAAGTAAGCCAAACCGATTTGGCCGTCAAGGGTGGGATAGAAAAAATGGAGCGAGAGGATTGAAAGTGCTCCTGGGAACTGGATCTGTTTATGGCTACTTTACGGGCTTCGATTCCCAAAAAACACACCGGAGTACCAATCATGCTTTCGATGCGCTTGTCCGTGCGCGCCCTATTCAGGGCGGGCGTCTTGTCGTTTGCGCTGTCCGCTTGCCAAGAATCGGCAACCACGGATTCTTCCCAGGAAAATCTCCCGACCGCCTATCCTGCCGTCCTTTCCGGATTGAGCAAGAGTGGAATGCCGGATTCGGTCTTTTGGCGCTGTGCCAAGCTTGGCGGGCAAGGGGCCGTTTCCCGAGACACTGCTGCCAAGAGTCTCACCGTGATCGTGCCTTTGGGCGCCAGTCAGATCGGAAGCGATACGGTCTGGTTGTCGTTGTGGACTTCCGGACTTCTGATCGGAAAGGTGCCCTATCAGCTGACAAATGGTGCGTTGCACTGTCTTCCGGCAGCCAAGACCAAGGATTCCGTGGCGCTCTCGTTGCTGGCGGCGCGAGACAGTGCTGGCGCATTGGCTTTGTCGCCAACGCTTGCGGAGCTGTATGCACAGCGATTGTTGAACGAGGATCCTCATTTCCTGGGCTTTCCGAGCAATGCTCCGACAGGGATTTCCCTCGATTCGGTGTATGCGGCCGGGATCTTGCATGCGGCTTCCCTGCACATGCCGATTTCGGTCTTGGCGCAGCGATTGGGGTTGGATTCGGTTGCGACGCTGACGCGGCGAGCTGCCCTGACGGTCGCCCGTCCCACCTTCAGCCTCCCTGGTGGGCGCTATTGGAAAGCCCAACAGGTCGTCTTGGCGTGCAGCACCGAGGTGGCTGAGATCCATTACACCCTCGATGGAAGCCTGCCGACAGTTGCTTCAGCGCGCTTTCAGGGATGGGTGGCGGTGACGAAAAGTGCGACACTCAAAGCGGTTGCGATGAAGGCGGGGCGGATCGCAAGCCCTATCGACAGTGTCCGCTACCAGATCGATACGGCTGCCCCTGTGGATACGGTGCCACCTCTCCTGCGGCGAGGCACGCCGACGCGGGATACTCTTGTGCCGTGTGAGACCAGAAACCTGTATTTGGCTTGGGAGGTGAGCGACGATTCGGCGCTAGCCTGGGTGAAGTTGTCAGGAGAGCCGCTAGTGAGCGCGAGTGGACTGTATGGAAAAAATGTGTCCTTGGCGACAGGCATGAACGTCTTCGTGCTCTCGGCCAGCGATCGGCACGGAAACCTTGTCTACGACACCCTGAGAGTGACGCGCGACACCGACGAGGTTGGGCCGCAACTCACTTGGACAAGCCCTCAGGCAGATATTTCCGTAGATGGAGTGACCGCCAGTTTCCTTGTCAAGGTGGAGGCCAAGGATCGCTCGGGGGTGGATTCCGTCTGGATCGACGGGGTGCGTGCCGATTCTTCCCAAGGGGTTTGGAGTCGTCTCGTGCGGCTGCCGGCCACGGGAAAGCCCACGGCGATTCACGCTTTGGCATGGGACCGCTATGGCAATCGGGCGGATTCGGTGCGTCGCATCACCCGGCCTTTCTTCAATGTTGCGCCAACGCTTGCGTTGTCCGTGAGGTCAGTGAGTGGATGGGAAGGTGAACCGATCGCGCTAGGCACCGCTATCGTGAAGGATCAGGAGACGAGTCCCGGTCATTTGACGGTGAAGCTCTGGGCGGATGATTCGGTGCTGGTTCCCGCAGATTCAATTAAGGTGAGCGGACTTGATACGCTGCGGACACTTACGGTGAAGACCAGATTCGGGCATTGGGGGGAGACGATGCTGCATGTCCGCGTGACCGATTCTTCGGGAGGTATGGTTCAGGACAGTCTCAAACTCTCGATTGCGGCGATCAATCATGCCCCAACACTTTCCTTGAAGCAAACTTCCGTGCGGGCCACCACCTGGAAGGGGATGCAGACCTTTCCGCTGGCCAACGTGCTGTGGGATGACGCCTCGGCAACACAAGGGGGACGGGTGGACTTGCGCTTGGCAAACGCGGTGGATACGGCGCTTGTGAAAGCGCTGCATGTCGACAGCCTAGGGATCCTGCATGTGACAGCGAAGGTCGACACGACTGCGGTGCTCACGTTTTTGATTCGCGCGCATGACGAAGGCGGCACGGCGCGAGGAGGAGTCGACACCTCGGCATGGATGGGTGTGACGCTCCAGCTCGTGGACACCTTGGAGGATGGAGACGGTCACAGCATCCGCGCCGGGACCATGCCGGATGGGAAGGTGTGGATGATGAGCGACTTGCTGGGAGCTTATAGCTGGAGCCAGGCGCTGCGGCTTCCTGGCAGTTGCGATTCCAGCAGTGACGATGTCTGCTCGATCACCACGGCGCAACGGGGCGTTTGCCCGGCCGGCTGGCGCTTGCCTGATGCGTCCGAATGGCTTGGTCTGGTGAGTGCGGCGGCAGCTGGAGGGACAAATAAGGACGGTACCCATCATCTGTTGTCGAAGACCTGGCGGGATTCTCTGTGCGGTGCCGGAACTTCGGGGGAAAATGGCGATGATCTGTTTGGCTTTTCTTTGAAGGGGCAACGGCAGGTGAGCGGGCCGGGAGCTTGTGGTGCAAGTGGCTTTTGGGCGACCTTCAATGCCATAAGCTCCAGGGAAGCGAGCGCATTCTATGTCGGATGGTACACGTCAAAGATCATCACCAATGAGAAGGCTGTTCCCGTTCATGTTCGTTGTGTGCGGGATCCTTGAGGCTTTTCTTAAGCGGGGATTCTTGCATGCCGCAGATCCTCGCTATGCTAAAACGAGCTAATTTCAAGGCATGACCAAATCAGCATCCATTACGCCAAAGCGCTTGCGGGAACTCTCGCAAGCCTACCCGGTGGGGATTCTGGGACGGCAGGCTCCGGAGGTCTTTCGGGCGCGCCGCGAGGCTCTGCTTGGTGATTTGGATTTCCCGGTGGTGGTGGCTGGACCTGATCGCGAGCCGGGAAGCGAGAACCTTTGGCATTTCCCGGGCGCGCGCATCTTTCAGGATCCCGAGATCCTTTACCTATGCGGTATCAATCAGACAGGGGTGCGCCTGCTGCTGGATCCCGGAGCCAAGCGCCAGGAGATGCGGGCCGTCCTTTTTCTCCCGCCCAAGAATCCCTCCCGGGAATTCTGGGACGGCATACGTTTGGGACTTCCACCTCTGGATGATCCAGGGTTTGATGCGGCACTTTCCGAACTGAAGCTTCTGACAGGATTTGACACGGTACTTCCTCTGGAGGATTTTCGCCCCACCCTGGAAGCACTGGTGGCTTTGCGCCGCGATTCAAAGATCGGTGTTCATTTCCACAGCCATGCGGATCGCGACGGCAAACGCCGCGAAGTGCGAACGGACGGAACTTGGCAATTCTCTCGCCAGGTTTCCCGTTGGCTGAAACCTTGTGGTGCTGCCGTCGTCTCGGCAACGTCGTTACTTCTCAAGCGACGCCTGGTGCTGGATCCGGCTCGGATCCGCGAAGTGGATCGTGCCCAGAAATGGACCGACGAGGCGTTCCGGACGGTGCTTCCGCAGCTTCCCGCGATGCGCTCGGAGCGCGAACTGGCGGCCCGGTTGGATGGCGAGATGTGCCTGCGCAGCCCGTGGGGGCTGGCTTTTCCGACCATCTGCGCTAGCGGTCGCAATGCCTGCACGCTCCACTACATGAAGAACGATGAGGACTTCGCTCCCGGAAGCCTAGTGCTCTTGGACTTCGGCTGTAAGAGCGCGGGCCTGAACGCCGACATCTCGCGGACAGTTCCTGTCTCGGGACGTTTTTCGCCGCTGCAGCGTCTGGTCTACGAGATTGTGCTGGATTCCCAGAAGTACGCTGAAAGCTTGGCGGCTCCGGGAATCACCATCCGCACCCTCAATCGGTTGGTTTGGCAGAAAATGGAAGAGCTTCTGCAGGAGCGCATCCTTTCCCGCGGAGGCAGTTGCGAGCGCGCCTACGTGGAAGGGGC
>DAIPHW010000176.1:0-5339 GCA_036771135.1 Fibrobacterota bacterium
GCGCGCCACGTCGAGCTGAGCTGAGATGGCCTCCACCATGGCCTGCTCGTCGACAAAGCCCATCTTGACAAGAATTGTCCCAAGCTTCTGGCCGCCCTGGCGCTTCTGCTCCTCCAGGGCAAGACCCAGCTTCTCCTGATCGATCAAGCCGCGATCGATCAGGATTTCGCCCAGGCGCTTCCTCTGGCCAGAAAGCTCCATCTGAAGCCCCAAGATCCCCTGCAGGGTGTCGAGGTCGATGTAGCCCTGATTGACAAGCACCTTACCCAGCGGTTCGCCGGAACTGCGATGCTCGTCCATGGCCTTATCCAGGACCTCTTGGCTGATCAGCCCCTGAGCCAGGAGGATCTCGCCGATCTTCTTTCTGCGTCTCCGTTGCGCCATGATTGCCTAATAGTAACCCTTGAAGGCTCAGTCGACCTTGCGAACCGCGCCCGTGGCCGCGCTAGTGGCGAAGTGGGCATAAGCCTTCAGCCAGTTGCCCACCTTGCGATCGCGTGCGAGGGGCTTCCAGGCGTCCTTGCCTTTGGCAACCATCTCAGCACGACGCGTCTCCAGCTCCTTGTCGGAGAGAGCCACGCGAATGGAACGGCCAGGAATATCGATCTCGATGGTGTCGCCTTCGCGCACCAGGCCGATGGCGCCGCCTTCGGCCGCCTCGGGCGAGACGTGCCCAATAGAAAGGCCCGAAGTGCCTCCAGAAAAGCGGCCGTCGGTCAGGAGCGCGCAAGCCTTGCCGAGCCCCATGGACTTGAGGTAGCTAGTGGGATAGAGCATCTCCTGCATGCCGGGCCCCCCCTTGGGGCCTTCGTAGCGGATCACCACCACATCGCCCGCCACCACTTTGCCCGCCAAAATTCCCTCGACCGCCTGCTCCTGGCTCTCGAAGACCTTGGCTGGTCCGGTGAACTTCAGGATCGAGGCATCCACGCCGGCGGTCTTGACCACGCAGCCGTCCAGCGAGATGTTGCCCTTGAGGACAGCCAAGCCACCGTCCTTGGTGAAGGCGTGGGCCAAGTCGCGCACGCAGCCGGTCTCGCGATCGTCGTCCAAGCTCTCCCAGCGACGTGCCTGGCTGAAGGGAACCTGAGTCGGAATTCCACCCGGCGCCGCCTTGAAGAACTCGTGGCTCGTCTCGGTGCGCTTGATGTCCCAGGCGTCGATGGCCTCACCCAGGGTCTTAGCAAAAATGGTGGGCACGGAGCGATCGATGAGACCAGCCCGATCGAGCTCCCCCAGGATCCCGAAAATGCCGCCAGCGCGATGAACGTCTTCCACATGCCACACCGGATGGTTGGGCGCCACCTTGCAGATGCAGGGCACCTTGCGCGAAAGGGCGTCGATCTCGGCGAGATCAAAGGGCACCTCAGCCTCCTGCGCCACCGCCAGAAGATGCAGGATGGTGTTGGTGGAACCGCCCATGGCGATGTCCAGGGCCATGGCGTTCTTGAAGGAAGAAAGCGTGGCGATGCCGCGCGGCGTAGCCGTGACGTCGTCTTCCTGATACCAGCGCTTGCACAGCTCGACGATGCGGCGGCCAGCATCCTCGAAAAGACGTTTTCTGTCAGCGTGGGTGGCCACCACGGTGCCGTTCCCCGGGAAGGAAAGCCCCAACGCCTCGGTGAGGCAGTTCATGGAATTGGCCGTGAACATGCCCGAGCAGCTGCCGCAGGTCGGGCAGGCGCTGCGTTCGATCTTCTCCACGTCGGAATCCGACACGTTACTGTCGGCCGCCTTCACGATGGCGTCGATCAGGTCCATGTGGTGCTCGCCGTCGGAGAGCAGCACCTTGCCGGCCTCCATGGGGCCACCGCTCACGAAGATGGAGGGGATATTGAGGCGCATGGCGGCCATCAGCATGCCGGGCACGATCTTGTCGCAGTTGCCGATGCAGACCATGGCATCAGCACAGTGGGCGTTCACCATGGTCTCCACCGAGTCGGCGATCAGCTCGCGACTGGGCAGCGAGTAGAGCATGCCGCCGTGGCCCATGGCGATGCCGTCATCCACCGCGATGGTGTTGAATTCGCGCGGGATGCCGCCAGCCCGACGCACCTGCTCGGCCACGATGTCCCCGACGTCCTTCAAATGGACGTGTCCGGGCACGAACTGGGTGTAGGAATTGACGATGGCAATGATGGGCTTACCGAAGTCGGCCTCCTGCACGCCCGTGGCACGCCACAAGGCGCGGGCTCCGGCCATGTTGCGGCCATTGGTGCTAGTGCGGGAACGAAGCTCAGGCATTGTCGTCTCCAGGAAAGAAACCCATGTCCCCACGCACGATGAGGACGAACTGCAAATGTACCTACCGATGCTCCCAGCGGCAGGGCCGCGAGCGAATCCCCCCCGCAGAGGCTGCCAAGAGGCTTCCTTTGTTGCAAATCGCGCCGGGATAGATATATTTGCCGCTCTTGCAGGCACGGACGCACAGGGCGACCGTCGCCGACATCCACCCTGCTCCCGGATTTCCCCGGGGGCCGAAGACCAAAGGGAGGGCCGATTGGCCAAATTGTACGAAACCGTCGTACTGATTGACGCGATGCTCGAAGACGCCGCCATTGAGGCGACCGTCGAGAAGTATCGGGGAATGATCGCCGCAAACGGCGACATCATCCGTGTGGACCGCTGGGGCAAGCGTCGCTTGTCCTACATCATCAAGAAGCGCACCCACGCCGAATACGTCATCTACTACTACCACACTGAAAAGCCCGCGTCGATCGCTGAAGTCGAACGCGCACTGCGGCTCGACGAATCCGTGATCCGTTTCCTCACCGTGGTGGACAATCCCGTCGGCATGCCGCCGGAGAACGCCCTGGCCGCCGCCGTTCCTGAAGACGTTCTCACCAACGTCGAAACCGAGGACAAGGAGGACTGATGATGTCAATTCGTCGTAAGAAGAAGCGGACCTGTTTCTTCACAGAAAACAAAATTGAACACATCGACTACAAGGACGAGAAGCTGCTGCGTCGCTTCCTCAACGAGCGCGGCAAGATCGTACCGCGCCGCATGACCGGAACGTCGGCATCTTATCAGCGCGAGCTGGCCCAGGCGATCAAGCGCGCCCGCCACATCGCCCTGCTGCCTTTCGTCTCGGAATCGATGCGCTAAAAAGGGGCTTTCGTGTCGTTCGCACCGGAAATCGTCTTCCTGCAAGCCACGTTCAAGGCGATCTTCGTCCTTGTGGTGGTCTTGGCATGGGCCTCCCACCGCAAGGTGCTGGCCGGGGCGATCATGGTGCTGTCGCTGCTTCCCGCCTTGACGCTCTTCTCCGCATCCATGCCCAGCGGCTCCCTCGTGGGGGGCGCTTTGCTCTGGATGGGAGAGTTCCCGCTCTTTGCCTTGGTCTTGTGCCTAGCGCTTCCGTTGGGATTTCCCGCCGGTCTGCTGGCTCTGTTGCCCGGCATCATCGCCGGACTGACCATCAATTTGTGGCAACCTTTGGGCGCATCGCTGGTGGACATCCAACTGCAGTTTCTGCACACGATGGCCACGCAGGCGAGCACCGCCATCGACATGCCAACTCGCGCCCAGCTTTGGGAGTCGCTCGGAATCCAGTCCGGCCTTTCGGCCGCGTCGGGATTTCTCGCGGCCACCTTTGCACTGCTCTGGCTGGGGCGTAAGAACGGCATGGGGCGTATTAGCCTGTCCCGATCCATCGGTCCTCTGGCGAAGCTCGTCTTCCCGCAGTGGCCGATCTGGGGCGTGGCTGCTAGCCTCCTTTTGCTTGCCTTGCAGCGTGTCCAATTGCAGAGCTGGTCTCTGTGCTTGGCGCTCTTCTGCGGCGCATTCTATCTGGTACGAGGCATGTCCGTCTGGTCGTCGGCATCGGTGGGACGCTTGCGCGGGAACCTGCTTTGGCTCCTGGCGCTAACCGGCACGATCCTTTTCTTTCCGCAGCTATTCCTGGTCGCTACGATCGCCATTGGCCTTCTCGACCAGTGGTTCCTTCTACGTGAACGTCTGAATCCATCCATCGGAGAAAACCCATGAATGTCATCCTGAAAGCCGACATCAAAGGCCTGGGCAAGGCCTTCGAAGTCGCCAAGGTGCGCGACGGCTACGGGCGCAACTGGCTTCTGCCCCAGGGGCTTGCCATTGCCGCCTCGACCGGCAACCTCAAGAACCTCGAATCCGAGAAGAAGCGCCAAGCCGGCAAGCTCGCCAAGCTGAAGACCACAGCCGAAGAGCTCGCTACCAAGCTGAGCGGCGCATCCATCACCCTGTCCGTGCGCGTTCACGAGGGCGACAAGCTCTACGGCACCCTCACGACCCAGGACATCGCGACCAAGTTGGCGGAGACCACCGGCGTCAAAGTCACCAAGGAACAGATCCTCCTTGAAGAAGGCATCAAGAGCTTGGGCGTCTTCAACGTCTCGGTGCAGCTGCACCCCGAAGTTGAAACGCGCATCAAGGTCTGGGTGGTCAAGCAGGCCGGTTGATGAGCTTGGTCATCGTAGGGGCGCGCGGTCGCATGGGGCATGCGCTCCAGGAAGCCGCACTTTCTGCCGGTCAGACGATTGTCGGGCTGGTGGATCGCGAAGAGGGAGCTTCGGACGTGTCCGGCGTTTCCGTTCCGGTCGTCACTGACTGGCATCCCGTCCTGAAGGACGGCCATACGGTGATCGACTTTTCGGCTCCTGCCGTGACGGTAGCGATTGCCCAAGCGGCAGCGAGTCATCGCTGTCCGCTGGTGATCGGCACCACCGGTATAGACGCCCAAGGTCGCGAAGCTATCCAAGCAGCGTCCAAGGTCGTGCCGGTGGTCTTTGCGCCAAACTATTCCATCGGCGTGAGCGTGCTCCTGGAGATCACCGAGCGCGTGGCCAAGGTGTTGAATGCCCAAAGCTACGACGCCGAGATTGTGGAAGCGCACCACCACTTCAAGAAGGACGCCCCTTCGGGAACGGCCCTGGGCCTAGCTCAAGCGGTGGCTCGTGGACGCGCGGTCAACTTGGAAACGGTTGCCTGTTACGGACGCGAAGGCATGGTCGGAGCTCGTCCGCAAGGAGAGATCGGCATCCATGCTGTGCGCGGTGGAGATGTCGTGGGAGATCACGTCGTGAGCTTCTACGGCGAGGGAGAACGCGTCGAGCTGCGCCATCAGGCCACCAGCCGCCGCACCTTTGCCGAAGGCGCCGTACGGGCTGCCGGATGGCTCTCGGGCAAGGCGCCGGGACTCTACACCATGCGTCATGTGCTGGGATTTGATCCCGTCTGAGCTATTTGGTAAAATCGCATTTCCGGGCCGCTTCCGCGGTCCTTTTCGTTTTTGCTCGCGAAGGAGCTATGTACATTCCTCTCATGTCCGGATTCTCGTGGCGCACAGCTTTTGTTCTGAC
>DAIPHW010000177.1:0-5338 GCA_036771135.1 Fibrobacterota bacterium
GGATCGGAACATGCGATTGGCGTTGCGGCCGTTTCGAGGACAGATTCTTTCCAACAACATTGCACGGCATTCCTGCCCACAGCAGGGAGCTCGAAAGGAAGAATCATGCTTGATCCGGAACTTCTCTCACAACTCACCACCGTCTTTGCGCCACTCGAATCCGACCTTCTGCTGGTGCAGTCGCCAAGCAGCCACCCCAAGCAGGGAGAGCTGCGCGAGCTTCTGCAAGAGGTGGCCTCCACCAGCCCTCGCATCAGTTGGACCGAGGCTGGCCACGACTCCCCGGTGCCGCGCTTCTCTCTCTCCAAGAACGGCTCCCCAACGGGACTCGTGTTTCGGGGCGTCCCTGGCGGCCACGAGTTCACCACCTTGGTGCTGGAGCTCTTAAACGCCGACAGCAAGGGAAAACTCCCCGATGCCGGAGTCGTTTCCCGCATCCGCGCCCTGCGGGGGCCGGTGCGGCTGCGCACCTTCGTAAGCCTCGAATGCACCAACTGCCCCGACGTGGTGCAGGCCCTCAACCTGATGGCGCTCCTGCACGACGACTTCCAGCACGAGATCTGGGACGGAGGCCTCTCGCCCGAGGAGATCGAACGGTTGGGCATCCAGGGGGTGCCCGCAGTGTACTCGGGCGACACCCTGCTGCACGTGGGGCGCAGCGACCTGGCCGCACTCCTCGAAATTCTGGAAGAGAAGATCGGCGTGACAGAATCTGACAGCAAGGATGGCGGAGCCGCGCAGGAGTTCGACGTGGTGGTAGTGGGCGCCGGCCCGGCCGGGGCGGCGGCGGCCATCTACAGCGCTCGCAAGGGGCTCAGGGTGGCGACGGTAGCCGGCCGCGTGGGTGGCCAGGTGCGCGACACGCTGGGGATCGAGAACCTGATCTCGGTGCCCTACACCGAAGGGCCGAAGCTGGCCACCGACCTCCGCGGCCACCTGGAGGCGGCAGGCGTGACGGTGCTAGAAAACCGCACCGTGGAAGAGCTTGTGGACGGCGAAGTAAAGACGCTCCGGCTCAAAGGCGGCGAGACGGTGACGGCTCCGCAGGTGATCCTCGCCATGGGAGCCAAGTGGCGTGAGCTGGGCGTTCCCGGCGAGAAGGAGCACATCGGGCGCGGAGTGGCCTTCTGCCCCCACTGCGACGGCCCCTTCTACAAGGGGCGCCGGGTGGCGGTGATCGGCGGCGGCAACTCGGGAGTGGAGGCCGCCATCGACCTGGCCGGCATCGCAAGCAGCGTGACGCTCCTGGAATTCGGTGACAGTCTGCGGGCCGACGCGGTGCTCCAGAAGAAGCTCGCAAGCCTCTCCAACGCCAGCGTACACGTCTCGGCGCGCACCGTGGAGGTGGTAGGCGACGGACAGAAAGTGACCGCCATCAAGTGGGAGGACCGCACCACCAAGGAGATCGTCACGAAGGAGCTGGACGGCGTCTTCGTGCAGATCGGCCTTTCGCCGAGCGTGGCCTTCGCGAAGGACCTGGTGGAGACCAACCGCGCCGGCGAGATCGTGGTGGACGGCCGCGGCCACACCTCGCGCCCCGGCATCTACGCGGCGGGAGACGTGACCAACACGCCGTTCAAGCAGATCGTGATCGGCATGGGCGAAGGAGCCAAGGCGGCACTGGCAGCCTTCGAGGACCGCATGCGGGGAGTGTGATGATTGGAGCAACAGCGGCACCGGACAAGAACTGGCACCCCACGCGCCAGGGATGCCGGCCGATAGGCCCGGGACACCCACCCGTAAACCGGCGTAGGGGCGAGGCATGCCTCGCCCTCACAACGGGATAGGGCGGGGACCCGGCAGGCAGCCCGGTGCCGCCCGTACGTTATTACGTAGGGGCGATTCGTGAATCGCCCCCGGAAAGGGCGGCAGGCGCCCAAGACAAATTCCGTCAGTGCGCGAAAAAGAGCACCAGGAGCTGGGCGCAGACGATGCGCAGGATCATGGTGAGCGGATACACCGTGGCGTAGCCCACCGAGGCGTCCTGGGTGCGGGTGAGCGTCTGGGCAAAGGCGAGCGCCGGCGGATCAGTGTTGGACCCCGAGACGACGCCGATGAGGCTCGCGAAGCGCAGCTTCAGGAAGATCCGACCGATGGCGATCCAAAGTGCCACCGGAACGGCGGTGATGAGGGCCGCCCAGGCCATCCAGCGCCAGCCCTCACCGGCGACCAGGGTGGTGGCGAACTGGCTGCCGCTCTTGAGCCCCACGGCGGCAAGGAAGAGCGTGATGCCGAACTCCTTGACGAAGTTGTTGGCGGCCGGCGGCAGGCTCGTCACGAAGGGACCGACCTTCTGAAGCCGACCGAGCAGGATCGCGACCACCAGCGGCCCGCCGGCAAGTCCCAATTTGACAGGAACCGGCACGGCCGGAACCGCGAAGGGGATGCTTCCCAGGAGCACGCCCAGCACTAGGCCGATGAAGGGCACGATGACGTCGGGGTGGTCGATGGTCTTCGCCTGGTTTCCCATCAGCGCCTCGGCGCGGGCCAAGTTTTCGGGAGTTCCCACGATGCGCACCCGGTCGCCGTAGGAGAGCACGAGGTCGGAGGCGGGCAGGAGCTCGACGTCGCCGCGCCGGATGCGGGTGGCGCAGGTGCCGGTGCCGTGGATGAGCCGCACCTGAGATAGGGTCTTACCAACCAGTTGCTTGTTGCTCAAGAGCAGCCAGCGCGAAGTCAGAGCGTCGCAGACGGTGCGCAGGTCGCGATCGGAGTGCGGCCCCACCAAGAGGCGGAACTGCTCCAGCGCCTCGGCCGTCCCGACCGCCAGCAGCACCGAGCCTTCTTCGAGGATGTGGTCGGCGCGCGCCACTTCAACATTCGCGCCGTGCGAGATGCGGCTCACCACGAGGTCGAGATCTTCCAGCAAGGCGATTTCGCCCAGTCGCCTGCCGAAGAGGGATTGGTTGCGCACCTGGAAGTTGCCGCTCTGGAGCATCGAAACCTCGTGGCTGGCGACGTCCTCCTCCTCCTTTTTCACCTTCGGACCGAGGATACCGCGCAAGATCAGCATGGCGGCGATGAGCCCGAGCACCCCGAAGGGATAGGCCACCGAATAGCCGAGGCCCGGCATTTTCTGGTTTTCTGTCACCAGGGCCGCGCTGTCTCCCGGCGCCGGCGCCTTGGTCTCCCAGAAGCGCGCCTTGGCAGGGTTAGCCTGGTGCAGCCCCTTCAGTACGGTAGCGCGCGATGAGGGGTTCTCGGAAAGGGCCTGGGAACCGGCCGCCAGCGCCGGAGTGTTGGTGGTGGCGCCGCTGAAGAGGCCCACCGCCACCGGCATGGGGATGTCGGCCACTTTGCTAATGCCCACCGTGAGCAGCGTCCCGGTGAGCACGATGCCCACGGCCACGATGTTGAGCCGCGTGCCGCTAGCGCGCAGCGACGAGAAAAAGCCCGGCCCCACCGCGATCCCCACCGCGTAGACGAAGAGGATCAGGCCAAACTCGCGGGTGAAGTCGAGTACGGCGGGATGGATGGCAAGGCCCAAATGCCCGAAGAGGATGCCGGTGAAGAGCACACCCGCCACCCCGACCTTGATGCCGCGCGCCTTGAGGCCGCCGACCAGCTGCCCCACTACGCCCACCAGCCCCAGCAGGAAGAGGCTGGTGGCAATCGACTGGGAAGCGAAGAACAAATCGCTGAACCACTTCATGACTGAGGCTCCGTGACGATATAGACAGAATGTGGTTTATTCACCGATGAGCGCTTCGTACTCCGCAACGGATCCCTTGTCGAGGCAGCACTGGATGATCTTACGTCCCAGCGGATCGAGATCGGCCGAAAGGAAGCCCTGCAGCTCCTTGTGGAAGAACTCGTAGAGCATCTCGGCGCCCTTGTCGTAGGCCTCCTCGCCCACGTCCGGCTGGGTCTCTACCTGCAGGAACCAGCGCGGAACCAGCGTCCCCTCGATCTGCAGGTGCCACGGCGTGCGGCCCAAGAGGGCGCAGCGCGAATCCACCAGCTGGTCGTCGCGGAAACGGGCGCCGCCGCGGCGCGCCAGGTACTCGCGCGTCAGCCAAGAAGGCATGAAACCCACATTCCAGGCGCCGATGTGCTGGTTAGGAATCAGGATGTTCTTGGTGTCGGGTGTGGACAGAATCTGTTTTAGCAGCAGATTCGCCTGATCCACCTTGCGGCCGGTGCAGAATGGCCAGTAGGAGCCCACGCCCTCCGACTTCATGCCGCCGCCCGCGACCTCCTGAATGGAAGGGTTGGCGTGACCGCGCGGGGCCGTCAGGCGCCACAGCCAGGCAAGCGCCGGCGGGATCACGTGGAAGAGCCCCATGATGCCGTAGCTCGGGTTCTCCTTGGTGGTGGGCGGACACCGCACACCGAAGGAGCGCACGTTGATGGTGGCAGCACCAGAACGGATGCCGGGCATCTTTTCGCGCGGCACGATCACGCGCGGGTTCGGACAGCGCACGCCCGGAGCATCCTCGGCATGTTCCCAGATCACCGCAAGCGATCCCGGCTGCACGAAGTGGTTCAGGTAGATGAGCGGCTCGTCGGAATTCAGGCACAGGTCTTCCAAGTTGGGATCGGTGCCGTAGTGCAGGATGTTGTCGGTGCGGATGAACCAGCCATCCTCGGCGTCGGCCACATGCAGGTGCGCGTCCCCCTGGTTGTACTTGGGGTGGGCTGCGCCCATGTCGTCCATCATGGGGTAGAGCTTGCAAGCCGTGGGCAGCACGAAGTGGCGCTTTTCGCCAGAAATGGTGTGAGTGCCCAGAAGAAGCCGCCCATCCCCTTCGCGATGGATGTGCTCGGTCATCTCGCTCTTGCCGCCGCCCGAAGCGCCCTCGTGCATGAAGGTTACGATGTTGTCGTAAGGCGTCTCCACCTGCACTGCCGAGCAGTGATTGGTCACCCAGCCTTCCTTCTCCCCCTGATGAATCAGGCAGGAGTAGATGCCCTTCTTGGCGCTCGGGCCCGGGTAAAGATTTGTCGAGAAGATCTCCTGGTAGTCTTCCAGGCGATTGTGGACCACCACCTGCTTGCCGGCAAAGGCGGTGTGACGGAACGAGGGCGCCACAAAGACCACGCCGCCGCAGAGCTTGAAGTCAGCAGGAATGGCATCAGAGGGGATAAAGCCTTGGAGGTCGGCAAGCATGCCGGCAAAGAAGCTCGCGTCCTTGGGGCAGATCAGAAGTGATCCGTAGTTGAGTTCGGCCGGCCCGGCGTAGAAAGCCATCACGACGAGCGGCTGCGTGGCGAGCCAATCGAAGATCTCCTGGCGCAGAGGCGTGAACTCGCTGCCAAAGCGCTCGCGGAAGCGGGGCTTGTCGGTGGGCAGCTCGTCGGCGATCACCATGGCGTTGGGGTCGCGACGGCGCATGGC
>DAIPHW010000178.1:0-5292 GCA_036771135.1 Fibrobacterota bacterium
CGGCGGCTGCGCGAGCTCGACTTCGGCGGCTGCGAGGGCCTCACCTGGGACCAGCTCGACGGCCTCACCCGCGACGACCTGATGGCCTACGAGGGCTTCCGCGCTCCCGGTGGCGAGGCCACCGCTGACCTCACTCGCCGCGTGACGGAATTTGTCGAGACGCTCCCCGAGGGGCGCCACCTCGTCTTCACCCACGGTGGGGTGGTGCGCTCGCTCCTGCACGAGTGCGGCGAGGGGCCGACCCACCTGGAAAACGGCTCCGTCACCCGCATCGACTGGACTTTGCGCAAGAAGCTCGGGCGCTTGTGCCTCCTCACCGGCGGGGTGCGCTCGGGCAAGAGTTCGCGGGCCCTGGCGACGGCTCGTGCTTGGGGGAAAAGTGAGGTCTCCTTCTTGGCCACCGCCGAGGGGCTGGACGACGAGATGCGGCTGCGCATCGAGAACCACAAGGCCGAGCGTGCCGCCCTCGGATGGGAGACGCTGGAATGCCCGCGCGATGCCGCCACCGCGCTGCGTCAGGCCAAGCACAAGACCTGCGTGCTGGACTGCCTGACGCTTTTTGTCACCAACCGCCTGCTTGCCGGCGGTCCGGAATCCGTCAAGTCCGGAGTCGAGGATCTGGTCCGAGCTTGGCGCGAGACCGGCAAGGACCTCGTCGTCGTCACCAACGAGGTGGGCTGGGGTATCGTGCCCGAGAATGCCCTTTCCCGCGACTACCGCGACCAGCTCGGCTGGGCCAACCAGCGTCTCATGGAGGAGGCCAGCGAAGGCTGGCTCTGCGTCTCCGGGCGCGCCCTCTCCGTCAAACCTTCCCTCACCTGAAAGAAGACAGAAGATGTCCATCCGTCCTGTTCCCCAAGAAGCCTACGCCGCCGTGACGACGCGCCAGCTCGATCTGCTCAAAATTCCCGGATCGCTCGGGCTCCTGGAGCCCATCGGCAACAAGCTCGGCGCTATCCAGGGCACCGACCGCCCCGTCGTGGGCAAGGGCGCCGTGGTGGTGTGCTGCGGCGACCACCACGTGCTTGCTGAAGGCGTCTCGAACTACCCTCCCGGCATCACCCTTCTGCAGGCCAAGAACTTCCTAGACGACGGAGCTTCCATCAACCAGATCGCCAAGACTTCGGACGCCGACGTGTGGGTAGTGGATGCCGGCATCGACGGCGATGTCCTTCCTGAGCACCCGCGCCTGATCGCTCCGCGGGTGCGAAACGGCGCCGGGAACATCGCCCGCGAACCGGCCATGACGCGCGAGCAGACGCTTGCCGCCATCGAACTGGGGCGCGAGGGTGCCCGTCGCGCCGCAAAGAACGGCGCCACGGTGCTTGCCGCCGGCGACATGGGCATTGGCAACACCACCCCCGCTGCCACTCTCTCCTGCGCTTATCTCGGCCTTGATCCAGAAATTGTCACCGGTCGCGGATCTGGCCTATCCGACGAGTCGCTTGCCAAGAAGCGCGAGACGGTGACGCTTGCTGTCGCCCGCGCGCGCCTCGCCTTGGGCGACTTGCAGGCTGCCGATCCGGTGGATGTGCTGGCCCACCTCGGCAGTTGCGAGATCGCCGCCATCGCCGGCGTCTACCTGGAAGGCGCCGCCCTGGGGCTTCCGGTGGTGGCCGACGGCTATCCGGTGACGTCCGGGGTGCTCGCCGCCGCGCGCATCGACCCGGCGGTGAAGGATTATCTGTTCGGATCGCACCAGTCGGCCGAGCCGGGCCACGCCTGGCAGCTCAAGGAACTCGGCATCGAGCCCATCTTCCGCATCGGCATGCGTCTGGGCGAAGGCACCGGAGCCGTGCTCGCCTTTCCGGTGCTGCGGGCGGCCGCCCAGATTCTGTCGGGCATGCGCACCTTCAGCGAGTTCGGCATCTCGCTGTGAAGTCGTGGTGGCTGGCGGTGAGCTTTCTCACCGCCTTGCCGACCCCCGACGTCGGCGTCGTCTCGGGCGAGGACTTCCGCCGCTCGCGCCGCCTCTATCCGCTGGTGGGACTCCTGCTCGGAGGCCTCTCGGTCCTCTTGGCCTGGGGCTGCCGTCGGCTAGGCCTTCCCGCTGGCGTAGAAGGTTCGCTCCTGCTTGCCGCCACATTCCTTGCCACCAGCTTTCTGCACCTCGATGGCCTGCTCGACTGCTCCGACGCCCTCCTTGCCCCGGTGCCGCCGGCGCGGCGGCTCGTCATCCTCAATGACGTCCACATGGGCGCCTTCGCCTTCGGGATGGGCTTCGTGGTGCTGACCGTCTTTTGGCAGCTTTTGTCCTTGCGCCCGCCGCTTTGGCTGCTTGCCTCTCTGCCGGTGCTCTCGCGCGCCGCCGTGGTGCTTCCCATGAGCCTCTGGCCCTACGCCCGCAAGGACGGCTCCGGGATCCTGGCAAGCGTCCCCTGGCCCGAGCGGCGCGCCGCCATTTTGACAATTCTTGTCGTGGCGGTGCTTGCGGCTCCGGCGGCCTGGTTCTTCCCCTGGACGGCGCTTGCGGTGCTTCTCGCGCAGCTTGCGTTTTCTGTCTTCGCGGCCCGTCGTCTAGACGGCGGCCTCACCGGCGACTGCTACGGTGCCGCCATCGTGCTCTCCGAGGTCTGCGGGCTGCTTGCCTGGTTTGTCGTGAAGGCGTAGCAACAAAGGGCGCCTGCCCCGCACGGATCGGGCGTGCCCGATCCCTACGGGGCACCGGGCTGCCTGCCGGGCCCCCGCCCTATCCCGTTTGTGAGGGCGAGGCGTGCCTCGCCCCTACGACAATGTATGGGCGGGTGTCCCGGGCTATCGCCGGCATCCCTGGCGCGAGGGCGCTATTTCGCTTCGGTTTTTGCTTCTTCTGCCACGACTTCGGGCTCGGCGGCTACGGGCGCCACCTTCTTGGCGCGGGGCACGCGCTTGATCAGCTCGCCGCCGGCGCCGCGGCGCACATTCACAATGCCCTTGCATTCGGGATAGCGGGAGCAGCCCAGGAATTCGCCGAAGCGTCCCTTGCGCAGAGTGGTTGGGGCGCCGCAGATGCCGCAGCAGAACTCTCCGTCGTAGAGCTGCTTGGGCGGGGCGGAGCCGTCTTTGGCGCGCTCCTCGAAGACGAACTCGACCTTGAGCTCGTCGGTGAGCTTGAGCCCGGCTGAGAAGGGACGGCGCGTCTTGAAGCTGAAGAAGCCGTCCAAGGGGCCGATCTCCTTCTTCTCCAAAAGTTCTTCGGCTTCGGCCTGGGTCAAGAGGCGCGTGGAGATGGTCTTGTAGAGCTTGAAGTCGCAGGCCTCGTCGGTGCAGGCAAAGCTCTTGAGCTTCTCGCGCAGGGGCTTGCCGCACTTGGGGCACTTGCCGAAGGGAACGCTATCCTCGTAGCCGGTGTCCTGGTCGAAGGCTCGCGCCTGCTCCACGATGCGGCTCGTGAAGTCGCGGATCTCGCGCATGAAGTCGGGGCGCTTGATCTCCCCCTTTTCCATCAGGAAGAGCTTGTGTTCCCATTCGCCGGTGAGGGCCGGGCTTACGAGGCCCTGCACCGGGATGCTCGAAAGCAGGTGCAAGAGTTGCATGGCCTTGGCGGTGGGTACCAGTTCCTTCTGGCGGCGCGTCACGAAGTAGGCCGAGATGAGCTTCTCGATGGTCTCGGCGCGGGTGGCCGGTGTGCCCAAACCGCGCTCCTTCATGGCCTCGGCGAGTTCCTCGTCTTCCACCAGCTTGCCGGCATTTTCCATGGCCGCTAGGAGCGATGCGTCGTTGTAACGCGCCGGCGGCTTGGTCTGGAAGCCTTCCAGCAAGACGGATTTCGTCACGGCCTTGCCGTCGGGGGCGTCGGGCAGGCGCGAGGCGATGCCGATCTCGACATCCTCCTCCTGCTCGCTTCCAAAGGCTTCGCGCCAGCCGGCATGGGCCAGCACCTTGGCGGTGGTGCGGAAGAGGTCGTCGCCGACGCGGGTGGAGCGCTCCACGGTGCGCCACACGGCAGGATCCAAAAATGCCGCCAAGAAGCGGCGGACCACTAGGTCGTAGACCTTGGCTTCCACGCCCGAAAGCTGGGCGCGCTCGCCGGTCGGGATGATGGCAAAGTGATCCGAAATCTTGGCGTTGTCAAAAATGCGGCGGGCCTGGGGGGCGCGCGAGGGATCGCCGATGCGCCCGGCAAGCCCCGCGTAGACGGAGTCGAGCTGCCCGAAGATGCGGGTGACTTCCGCGGGGTAGTCTTCGGGAAGGCACTTGCTGTCGGTACGGGGGTAGGTCAGCACCTTGTAGCGTTCGTAAAGAGCTTGGGCCGCCGAAAGGGTCTGGCGGGCCGAAAGGCCGAAACGCTTGTTGGACTCGCGCTGCAGGCTGGTGAGATCAAAGAGCATGGGCGGAGCTTCGCGCCGCTCGGTGGCTTTGTCCTCTACCGCTCCCGGCTTTCCGGTGCAGCGCGCCACTACGTCGTCGGCCTCGCTCTTGACCCAAATCCGGTCGGCGCGGTCGTCGTCTTGGCTCTTCTTAAAGCCGTCCTTGACCCAAATGCCCTCGTAGCTGTCGTTTCCGACGCCAAAGGTGGCGCGGGCCGTCCAGTAGTCCTTGGGCACGAAGGCCTGGATGATGCGCTCGCGCTCCACCAGGATGGCAAGCGTTGGCGTCTGGACGCGGCCGAGGTTGGCCGTCTCCTTGGCGCCGCGTCCGAAGAGGCGCAGCGTGAAGGCGCGGGTGGCATTGATGCCCACCAGCCAGTCTGATTCAGAACGGCACTGAGCGGCATCTACTAGGCCAGCTTTGGTGGAGGCTGGCAGCAGCTTCTCGAAGCCCTTGCGGATGGCGGCCAGCGTCATCGATTGCAGCCATAGCCGCTCGGCGGGCTTATCGATGCCCAGATGCTTCACGATGTAGGCAAAGATCAGTTCGCCCTCGCGCCCGGCATCACAGGCGTTGATCAACCCGTCGACATCCTTGCGCTTGGCTTCCTTCTCAATGATGTCCAGGAGCTCGTGGCCAGTGGCGCCTTCCTTCTCGTCCTCCTCCTCGGTCTTCTTCTTGCGGCCGCGGTGCATCATCTCGGCGCTTGCCTTGAGAGGAAACACTTCCGGGAGGATAGGCAGTGTCTCTAGGCGCCAGAAGCCGTACTTCTTCTTGTCGAGATCCTCTGGCATGCAGAGTTCGACCAGGTGACCGGCGGCCGAGCAGACGATCAGGTCGCTGCGCTCGAAGACCTTGCCGCGTTGCGAAAACCCGCCCAAAGCGGTGGCAATGTCGCGAGCGACGGAGGGTTTTTCGGCGATGACGAGTTTCTTGGGCATAACTTGTTTCCTTGAGACAGCCAAAGGTAGTGCAGCGTTCGAAAAGCGTGCATTGAAGCGA
>DAIPHW010000179.1:0-2096 GCA_036771135.1 Fibrobacterota bacterium
TGCCGTCGCGAAAGCTTGCCACGGCGGCGAGATGCAGGTCCGCTGTCGTCGGATGGATGGCGGTGGGTAGGGGAGTGCTGGAAAGCGAGAACTGCTTTAGGAAGGCCCAGACTTCCTCGGTTGTATTCACCTTGTTGACGGTGTCCATGGCCCATTCGTGCGGGCCACCGACCACCGAGTCGACCATCACAACGCTTCCTTGCGCGCAGCTGTAGGTGATTCTGGCCACTACCGAGTTCTTGCGCGTGGCAGGATAAGGGCGCACCTCCTTCTTGGAGGAGAGGTTGCAAGTGTCCAGCTTCAGCCAAGTGTTGAGGTCCGTCATGAAAGAGGCCACGTTGGAGACGTCGTTGGTTCCGAAGGTCAGGAACATGGGAACGGGGCGCTTGAGGGGCGCGCTGGTCGAAAAGGAGGGAATGTGGCCCGAGACGGGAGCCACCGCGGCAAAGACTTCCGGATGCTTGTATCCGACGCCGAAGCTGATGAATCCTCCTTGGGAAAAGCCGGTGCAGTAGACCCTGTTGCGGTCAATCTTGTACCGGGCGTCCACCGTGTCTAATAGCGCCAGCAGGAAGGGATAGTCAGCGGTGTCGTACATGCTCCAGGATCCCGAAACGGCGCTGGGGTAGACGGCGATGAATTTTTCGCGGTCGGCGACTTTGTCGCCCTTGGTGTCGTTTTCAAATCCCGCGCCGCTGCCTCCGTAGCCGTGGACGAAGAAGACGACCGGCGGCTTGCTGGTGCCGCTGGGCACATGCACGACGCCGCTGCGCGTCTTGCCCGCCACGTTGAAGGTGATTGTCTGGGTTGTCTGGGCAAAGCCTGCGGTTTCGAGCAGAAAAACGGCCGCGGCGGTGGCAAGAAAGGTGCGAGGCGTCATGGATCTTAACCTAGGCGCAGCAGAACGATTGTGGAGGGCGCTTTTCTGGTACCGCTTTGACGAATTAACAATGCCGTGCCTCTTTCGGTTAAGGCGCCCTACGAAGCTGCGTTTCCCTGAAACTTGGCTCTGGCTGCGCGCACCTCGTCGTGGTGGTTTTCGGCCCAGGCCACCAGCGCTTCCAGCGGCACGAGCAGGCTGTGTCCTAGCGAGGTGAGGCGGTAGTCGACCCGCGGCGGCACCGTGGGGTGGACGGTGCGTTCTAGCAGGCCGTCTTCTTCCAGGTGTCGTACCGTCTGAGCCAGCATGCGCTGGGAGATGTCGCCCAAGGCCCGGCGCAGTTCAGAAAAACGCAGCAGCTCGACATCGCGCAGGGTCACCAGCACCAGCACGCTCCAACGGTCGCCGATGCGATCGAGCACGTCGCGGATTGGGCAGTTGCGCAGGTTGCCTTCCACCAGCTTTCGCATCGCCATGATCGGTCCTCCATTGCAATGGTTCCTCTAGAGTAACCTAGTACGGAAAAATGCCCCTCTTGTCTCGGCACCAGCTTCTCCGTAACTTATCAAAACTTCCTTGAAGGAAGTAGGTGAATTCAAGGAAGTTAGATGATTCACAGCACATCCGCCGAATCTCAGCAAAGGAAACTCATCATGTCCGCACGTACTCTTCTTGTCACCGGAGCCTCGGGCCATCTCGGCCATCGCGTCGTCGAGCTTTTGCTGGCTCGCGGCAGTGGGGATCAGATTGTCGCTGGCAGCCGCAAACCCGAGTCCCTGGCGGATCTGGTGGCCAAGGGAGCCCAGGCGCGTGCCGTGGACTTCGACCAGTCTTCCGAGGAACTGGCCAAGAGCTTTGCCGGAGTCGACCGCCTGCTGATCGTGAGCACCGATGCCGTAGATCGCCCGGGGCATCGTCTGGAACAGCACGAACGGGCCGTGGCGGCGGCCAAGGCCGCTGGCGTGAAGCACATCCTTTATACCTCGATGGTGCGACCGGCCCAAGCCAATCCTGCGTTGCTGGCGATTGACCATCGCGGCACCGAATCGGCGGTGGTGCACTCGGGCATTCCCTACACCCTCTTGCGCAACAACTGGTACCTCGAGAATCTCTTGGGGGACTTCGCCGGCGCCTTGGCCACTGGAGTTCTCGCCACAGCCATCGGAAATGGGCGAGCGGCTTTCGTGAGCCGCGAGGATTGCGCTGCCGCCGCTGC
>DAIPHW010000179.1:2196-5215 GCA_036771135.1 Fibrobacterota bacterium
AGCAGATCGAAGGCTGCCGGAGCCGCTGCGGCGAAGATGTCCGCAAGGTGGCAGGCCGAATAGTGGGTCATGCCTCCGCCCATGGAAAAGCCCACCGCGTACACGCGCTTCTTGTTGATGCAGAGGACCTTTTCCACGTCGTTCACGACGGCGCGCGCAAAGGAGGTATCGTCAGCTGTGGTGCAGCAGCCCTGCACGTTCCAAGCCTGCATGCCGCTCGGGCCCTTCAGGCCGTCCGGGTAGGCTGTGACCGCGCCCTCCTGGTCGGCATAGCTCTTGTAGGGAGAGGAGCCTTCCTCGCCGGAGGCGGATCCGCCAATGGGGTGGAAGTCCACAACCAGTGGAACGCTTTCAGTTCCCTTGTAGCTGGAGGGGATGTGCAGGATGTAGGAACGGCTAACGCCGCCAGCTGTGACGGAGCGGGTGTAGTCCTTGCCACTGGCAAGCGTGTTGGCGGGGCAAGTGCTGGTCACGGCACTGGAGTCCGACATAGTCACGGCGATTCCCGATTGGGAGGCGGCGGTCATCTGGAACGAAGTGTCGTGAGAGCCAGCCTTGTGGAAGAGAAGCACCGGATAGTTGGAGGGAATTCCCTCGGAGCGCGCCGCTACGAGGTGCGGAGCCACTTCGACGCCCTCGGCTCCCGTGGTCACAGCCTGTGCAAATTCACCCTGGGAATGGCGGACGCGCAGATAGGCTGCTCCGTGACGCAGGCCGGAAGGAAGGTCGGCACGAGCAACTCCATTGGTGGCTACAACTGTCGCGCTCCAGAGTGTTCGCCCGGAGCCATCGACCAGGGAAAGCCCCAAGGGTCCGTCCATGGGCGAGCGCCCTCAAGTTGGTTCCCGCCTACGACGAGGATTTTCCATCCAGAAGCCGCGCGCGGCTCCAATTGCACGGGAATCGCGTTGATAGAAAAGGCTCCGGAAGCGTCCGTGGTGGCCGATATCCCGGTGGAATCCTTTACGGTGACGGAAACTCCCGAAAGGGCCGTTCCGGACGGATTGCGCACCGTTCCCGAGGCTCCCCAGCCAAAGGCTTGGCATGCGGCGCCTGCAAAAAGAAGGGAAAAGACTGGAAGCAGACGTCTTCTCCCGATGGAAACACTTGTCTTGTGCATAGGGATCTCTTTCTAGTAAGAATGGCTCCGAACTCGGCCGCATGCTGATCGCGAGTCGCGATCATCTTATGGCGAATGTATCCGAGATGTTTTCGTTTCCTGATCGCTTTTCAGAGAAAACTGTTGCGAAAATGGCAACGAATGAGTAAGGGACTGCGGGCCCGTGGGGCCTGAAACTTGGTCCAAGCTTTGTCATTTCACCAATATGGCGGTGCCGAAACATGACGTAGCGCAAGCGTTTTGTTGAGAAATTCGATCCATCAGACCAGTGCTTGGAACGTCACCAAGCTTCATCACCTCCCAGAGGCCAAGATGTCCCGGACGATAGGCTTCCTTATGTCGTTCCTTGATTCCGCAGCAGAAAAGGAAAACGCCAATGAGATCCTGGAATATTCCCTTGCGCGGAGGTGATTTCGCATCAGGTCGTCGCCTTTTGCAAAGGCTTGCACCCGTGGTGTTGGTGCTTGCCACCTTTAGCTTTGCCAATCTGACCGAGCGGCGCGAGGCGCGATACCTCCAAAGTCGCACCAAGGTCCGCATCGATGAAGGGTGGAAGGTGCTTGTGGGAAGCGATCCCAGTGGGGCGCAAAATGCGAGCTTCAACGATGCGGGCTGGACCACCATCAACGTTCCGCACGACATGAGCATCGTGGACGTGGGCGTGACGGGAAAGGGGATCGATCCCGGCCAGAAGGGCTGGTACCGCAAGCACTTCACGCTGCCGGCTAGCGCCGCGGGCAAGCAGGTGTTCGTGCAGTTCGACGGCGTCTACCACGACTCGAAGGTCTACATCAACGGAACGCAGGTCGGGGCGCAGGAGTACGGCTACGTGAGCTTCCAGGTGGAGCTCACCAAGTACCTCAATCCCACGGGCGACAATGTGCTGGCCGTCTTTGTCGACAACAAGACCGTGCAGACCTCGCGCTGGTACTCCGGTTCGGGAATCTTCCGCCACGTCTGGATGATCACCACCGACCCGGTCCACGTCAAGAACTGGGGCACCGCAATCACGACGGCCGGTGCCACCGCCGCAAAATCGACCGTGAAGATCAATACGGAGGTTACCAACGGATCGGCCGCGTCGGCGACGCGCACGCTCCGCACCGTCATCTGCGACAGTACCGGCGCCCCTGTCGATTCGGTGTCGTCCTCCATCACCGTTGCGGCCGGCGCCACCACCAAGTTCGCGCAGTCCATCGACCTCTCCGGCGTGAAGCTCTGG
Source organism: Fibrobacterota bacterium (assembly GCA_036771135.1). Classification (GTDB taxonomy): domain Bacteria; phylum Fibrobacterota; class Fibrobacteria; order UBA5070; family UBA5070; genus JBDKGV01. The sequence goes on from DAIPHW010000179.1 coordinate 4,539, forward strand.
TCTCCCGAACATCCCTACGTGTACAACGCCTACACCGAGGTGCTGGACGGGAACGTCAAGAGCGACGACTACGTGACGCCGTTTGGCATCCGCGACGTCCAGATCTCGGCCGCCAAGGGGCTGACCATCAACGGCGTCTTCACCAAGCTGAAGGGCGCCTGCATCCATCACACCATGATCCCCACCGGTGCCGTGGTGCCCGAGCAGATCTGGGTGCGCGTGATCAAGGAACTGCAGGCCTCGGGGACAAATTCCATCCGCACTTCCCACGCCCCTATGGCGCCGGAGTTTTACGACCTGTGCGACCAGATGGGCATGCTGGTGTTCGACGAGTGGTGCGACAAGTGGAAGGACTGGTGGGCCGGCAGTTACTACCAGGATTGGGACAAATATTGGCAAGCTGACCTGCGCCTGTTCCTCGAACGCGACCGCAATCATCCGTCGGTGATCATCTGGAGCTATGGCAACGAGGTCGCCACCAGCGCCACCGGCGGCGCCATGCCCCAGTACGAGTACGACATGTCGGCCCTGATCGTCCCCTTCGCCAAGGCCATCGACAGTTCCCGTCCCTACACCCACGCCGTCGCCAACGGGTTCTCCGGCGACTGGGCCGGCTACGCCAAGCTTGCGAAGTACGAGGACATCGTGGGCGTCAACTACAACGACGGAGGCTACGG
>DAIPHW010000180.1:0-5212 GCA_036771135.1 Fibrobacterota bacterium
TTTCCCGCACCAACTTTCTGGGGGGCAGCGGCAGCGCATCGCCCTGGCACGGGCTCTGGCCGTGGAACCCTCGGTCCTGCTTCTGGACGAGCCCTTCGGGGCCCTGGATGCCCGGGTGCGACAGGAATTGCGCAACTGGCTGCGGCGTCTGCACGACGAGCTGCACATCACCAGCGTCTTCGTGACCCACGACCAGGAGGAGGCGCTTGAGGTGGCCGACCGCGTGGTCATCCTGGACAAAGGGCACATCGTGCAGTCGGGGACTCCCGCTGAGGTGTGGGACAGTCCCGCCACGCCTTTTGTTTTCGAATTTCTGGGGGCCGCCAACCGCTTCGACGGCGGCGTGCGGACAGAAATTGTCAAGAGCGGCCGCAAGGTGGTCGTCGCCACCGATGAATCGGTAGAGGCCGGGGCGCTCGCCTTCGTGCGCCCGCGCGACTTCGAGGTGGGGGCCTCTGACGAGGGGGGAGACGGCGTTGCGGCGCGTCTCGACGCCGCGCGCATCCAGGGCAGCCACGCCGTGCTCAAGGCAACGGCCCTTTCAGGAGGTCCTCAGGTGAGCGCCGAGATCGAGGCTTCGGCTTTTCGCGAACTGGGACTTTCCGTGGGGGATGTCATCCACCTGCGACCGCGCAAGGTGCACGTCTTTGCCGCTAGCGCCCGAGAGGCCGATCAGTGGCTGGGAGTTGGCTCGGGTATCTGACGGCCTTGGGGCCGGCGTTCGCCGAAAATCTGGCAATTGGCTATTATTGCTGCTGCCTTGGTTGAGTTCACATCGTCACGATGTCTTGATTGCGGCGCCTGTTGCGCCTTCTTCCGAGTCTCCTTTCACTGGCTCGAAACTGAGCCCGAGGACTGTCTTCACGTGCCGAAGGAGCTGGTCGAGCCGGTAGACGATCACCTCGTGTGCATGCGCGGAACCGGAGAGCGGCACGGACGCTGCTTGGCGTTGGAAGGCGAGATTGGCAAAAGTGTTTCCTGTCGCATCTACGAACGGCGTTCCAGCGTGTGCCGCGAATTTGGCCACGAAGCAGATCGTTGCGATCGCGCTCGCGCCTTCCACGGGCTGTCGCCGTTGACAAAATCTGTCTAAATAAAAAAGCCGCGCAGGAGGCTTTGTGCTCCTGCGCGGCGGTTTCTGCGAAACTTCTTACTTGGTGGTCTTGTCGACCACTACCTCATGCCCCTTTTCCTTCTTCTCTGCACGCTTTTCCTTCAGGGACTTCTGGGGCTTCTTCTTCGCCTCGCGGCTGGGATGCTCTTTAGCCATTACTGCAATCACCCCCTTCTGGAGTATAAACTACAGCTTTCTGTCCCTGAAGGCAAACGTTACGAGCCCTAAACCTTCCAGGTGACGCTGCCCGAGAGCAGTTTCTGGAGATCTGCCTTGCGTGTCTCGCGTGCCTGAGCGATCTGGGCGTCCATCAGTTCGTGGTAGGGCGTCTGCTCCACGTTGCGGAAGATGCCCACCGGAACCGGAAAGTCGGGATGGACCATGCGCGAAAGTGCGTAGGCAAGCGTGCCCGAAGGTTCGGAGGCATCGTGCTTCAGGATCCGCGGGTCTTCGGGGGAGTCGATGTCGGCTGTGCCCAATTTCCCGAAGCCGTTGGCAATGATGCCTTTCTTTCCCTCGGCATAGATGAGCGGTTTCCCGTCTTCCAGGTAGACCAGGTTTTCCTTGCGGGCGCCGGGGGAGTAGTAGCTCTCGTGGGCGCCGTCGTTGAAGATCACGCAGTTCTGCAGGATCTCGACGAAGGCGGTTCCCTTGTGGCGTGCGGCGGCCTCGAAGGTGGCCGTCAGGTGCTTGGCGTCGTTGTCCACGGTGCGAGCCACGAATGTGGCTCCGGCGCCCAGAGCCAGGGCGATGGGGTGGGCCGGCTCGTCGATGTTGCCCATCGGCGAAGACTTGGTCTTGAGTCCCATCTTGCTCGTCGGCGAAAACTGTCCCTTGGTGAGCCCGTAGATCTGGTTGTTGAACATCAGGATCTTCAGGTCCACGTTACGGCGCATGGCGTGCATGGTGTGATTGCCGCCAATGGAGAGAGCATCGCCGTCGCCAGTGATCACCCATACGGAGAGATCGGGATTGGCCGCCTTGACGCCGGTGGCCACGGCGCAGGCGCGGCCATGGATGGTGTGGAACCCGAAGGTGTCCATGTAGTAGGGAAAGCGGCTGGAGCAGCCGATCCCGGAGATGACGGTGAGTTTTTCCTTGGGGATCCCGAGTTTCGGGAAGACCGTCTGAAGCGCGGCCAGGATGGCGTAGTCGCCGCAGCCCGGGCACCACTTCACCATCTGGTCAGACTGGAAGTCCTTACGCGTGAGGGTTGTCGGATCGGTGGGATTTGTGGCGATCATCACTTGGCCTCCTGGAGGTGCGCTTGGACTTCTTCGACGAGTTCGCTGACCTTGAAGGGCTTGCCCTTGACCTTGTTGAGGCCCTGCATGGGAAGTCCGAATTTTCCGGAAAGGTAGAGGCGCAGCTGGCCCATGTTGAGCTCGGGGACTAGGATGGTCTTGAACTTGGCGAGCAGGGCTCCCAGATCCTTGGGGAGGGGATTGATCCAGCGCAGGTGGATATGTGCCACCTTGGTGCCACTTGCATTCAGGACATCCACAGCCGAGGAGACCGCCCCGTAGGTGCCGCCCCAGCTCACCAGCACCACGTCGGTCTCGGCGCTTCCTTCGACCTTGGTCGGCGGGAGCTCGTCGGCGATCTTGGCCACCTTGGCGTGCCGCTCTAGGGTCATCTTCTGGTGGTTCTCGGAGTCGTAGCTGATATTGCCCGTCACCGACTGTTTCTCGATGCCGCCGATGCGGTGCTCGAGGCCTGGGGTTCCGGGAACCGCCCAGGGGCGGGCGCCCCGCTCGTCGCGAAGGTAGGGCTTGAAGGTCTCCGGATCGATGTGATTTTTGACAGAAATTGTCGGGAGGTCACTTGCCACCGGGATCTGCCAGGGCTCGGCGCCGTTGGCGATGTAGCCGTCTGAGAGCATGATCACCGGGGTCATTGATTGAAGGGCGATCTTGGCCGCTTCCAAAGCCGTCCAGAAGCAGTCGCCAGGGCCAGAGGCGGCGATCACCGGGACTGGGGAGTCGCCGTTGCGTCCGTAGAGGGCCTGCAGCAGGTCGGATTGCTCGGTCTTGGTGGGGAGGCCGGTGGAAGGGCCGCCGCGCTGCACGTCAATGATCACCAGGGGAAGCTCTGCCATCACGGCGAGGTTCAACCCCTCGGACTTGAGGCACATGCCGGGGCCGGAGGTGGTGGTGATCGCTAGCGCCCCGGTGTAAGCGGCGCCGATCGCCGAGGCGATGCCGGCGATTTCGTCCTCGGCTTGGAAGGTGCGCACGCCGAAATGCTTGTTGGCGGCCAGCTCGTGGAGGATGTCGGAGGCTGGGGTGATGGGGTAGCTTCCCAGGAACAGTTGCCGCCCCGACTGCACGCCGGCGGCGATCAGCCCCATGGCGGTGGCTTCGTTGCCAGAGATGCGCCGGTAGGTGCCGGCCGGGGTGCTCGCCTTCTCCACGCGGAAATGGTTGGCGAAAATCTCAGCGGTGTCGCAGTAGTTGTGACCCGCCACCAGGGCGAGGGCATTGGCCTTGGCCACGGCCGGGTTCTTGGCGGCGAACTTCTTCTGAATCCAGTCCAGGGTGATGTCATAAGGCCGATCGTAGAGCCAGTACATCATGCCCAGGGTGTAGAAGTTCTTGCAGCGGCCCGCGGCCTTGGCGCCGACTTCGGCTTCGGCCACCGCCTGGGTGGTGAGGGCCGTAATGTCTAGTGAGATGACCCGGTAGTCTGCAAGCGAGCCGTCTTCCAGAGGATTGACGGTGCTTCCGGCCTTCTCCAGATCCTTGGGCCCGAAGCCGTCGATATCTACGAGCAGGATGCCGCCCTTCTTGAGATCGGGCAGGTTGACCTTGAGGGCGGCGACATTCATCGCCACCAGCACGTCCACCTCGTCGCCGGGCGTCTTGATGTCTACCGAGGCGAACTGCATCTGGAACGCCGAGACGCCGGCGGTGGTGCCGGCCGGTGCCCGGATCTCGGCCGGGTAGTCGGGGAAGGTTGCGACGTCGTTCCCGAGGAACGCTGCCGCATCGGTGAATTGCGTTCCCGTGAGCTGCATGCCGTCGCCGGAGTCGCCGGCAAAGCGGATGACGACGCGCTCGAGATCGACCACCTGGGAGGAATGCGCGGAAGTTGTGCTGGTATCGTTCATCTGAACTCCTGTTGCGGCCTTGGGTTCCGGTTTGAACCGGAAATGGTGCCCATACTTTACAACTCCTGCAAAGGCCTGACCACAGCTTTGCGTCGTTGTCGCAATCGTGGACTCGCCACTCGCTTCCTGGTCCGATGGCGGCTATCTTTGCCAGAGATGATCGCACGCGAACGGACGGCAATGATTCTGGCCCTTTTGGCCACAGCCCTTCTTGCCTGTCACAAGGAACCTATTCATGTCCGGACTTTGGAGGTGGAGGCGGTGCTTCCCCTTACGGGCGCACTCTCGCCGGATGGCCTTTCCTTTCGCGAGGGCCTGCAAGAAGGTTTGAGTTCTTCTTTTGAATGCGACGATTCCTTGCAGGCGCGCCTGAAGATTCTGGACAACGCTTCTTCTCCGGACAGCTCTGCGGCCTTGTTAGCGCATCTCGATTCGGGGGTCGCCTGCGCGGTAGCCGGCATCGGCTTTGCTGTCGAGGGCGTCGCGGCGCCTCAGCATGTCCGCGGCTTGTGGGTCGGGACGGGAGATCTTTCCGACACCTCCTGGCGTCGTGTCACGCCGGCCCCGGAGGCCATTGCCAAGAGCCTTCTTCCCTGGTGCCGCCGCGCCCCCAAGCCTTTGGCGATCCTGTTTCCGGCCTCGGCCGCCTGGGCCCCGATGGTCCAGGAGCACTTGGCGGCGATGGTGGGTACAGATTCTGTCCTGCTGATTCCTCACGACGCGGGCGAATCCCAATGGTCGCGGGAAACGGCTCGCCTGCTGGAACGCGTCCCGCGTTCTGCACTTTTGTGGGACAGTCCCGAGGAGGCGCGTACTCTTCTTGCACGTCCCGATCTCCAGGGGCTCATGGCAAAAATTGCTGTGCTTGGGCCGGAAGGATCTGGATCCCCTTCCGTATGGGAACTGGCGTGGGAGCCTTCAATGCCCCCGAATGAAGCGGAGCTCAAGCGCTGGAAAATGCTGGGACAGGAATTGGGACAATCCATCGC
>DAIPHW010000181.1:0-5165 GCA_036771135.1 Fibrobacterota bacterium
ACCAGGAGATGCCGCGCCACGGGAATGATCTCCAGGAGATGGCTGTGCAAGATCCCGATGTAAAGGCCGATGCCGGCTATCGTGAGGCCGACGGGGGTCGGATCAACTCCCGGAGGGCACCAGTTCATGTTGTAGGCGATGCTCGCCAGGAAGGGCATGAATGCTGAGATGCCCAGCAAGGCGCCTTTCTTCTTGTAGTAGTGGGGAAGGTGGTGGATGGCATAGGCCATCAGGATGTTGGCCACCAGGAAGAGCAGGTAGCTGTAGCCGATAAGTCCGAACCAGTAAGCCGGTCCATGGGCGTAATGCATCAGATTTCCTTGCCGCATGTCGACATGGGTCCAGACGAGATGGTGGAATTTGTTGGTGAACGCTAGGATGCAGATGAGTCCCGAAGGAACAAAGAGCAGCAGTTTGGCGGCGCGAGGAATTCGCACCGCGAGGTTCACGTACTCGAGCGCGAAAAGCAGGAACCAGGAGGCGGTAGTGGTGATGCCCAGGTATTGAAAAGCCGACCAGAGCAATTTGCGTTCGGGAGAGGTTTCCAGGGCCTCGGGAATGCCGAAGCTTACCCAAAGCAAGATTGCGATCATCATGCCGAACATGAAGCGTGCGGCTGGCATGTCGCGGCGTTTCCAACACAATCCGGCAATGCCCAACACCAAAATGGCATTCAGGAAATTGATCAAGGCTGCGACGATGGCCGGGTCGTTACTAGGCATCGAACCTGAGTATCCCATTTTTACCCTGCCAGGGGAAGGCGCGCTCTGAGGTGGCTATCCCGTCAGAGATTCGCCCAGGGCATCGTCTGCGATCCAGCGTTGCCAGCGTTCTTGCTCGGCCTCGGAAAGCTCGCTACGGCCTTCCAGGATGGCGTCTACGCCATCGCGCCAGCGTTCCAAGAGCCCCAAATGTTCTTTCATGAGGCCCGAACGGCCGAGGCCTCCCCCGGACTGGTCGGAGCCTTCTAGGTTGCCGCCGCCGCGTTCCTCCAGGTCCAGCTCGGCGATGTCGAAGCCGTCCTGGCAGGTGGCGAAGGCGCGCAGCCGCTCGGCCTTGTCTTCGCGGTCGGGAAGCAGGAAACACCAGCCCTGGCCGCCGCCGCGCCCTACGCGACCGCGCAACTGGTGCAGCTGCGCCAGCCCGAAGTTCCCCGCATGGTCAATCACCATGAGGTTGGCGTCGGGAATGTCCACCCCGACTTCCACCACTGTGGTGCACAGGAGAATCTTCGCCTGGCTGCGACGGAATCTGTCAATGGCCTCGATCTGCTCGGGGCCTTCCATGCGGCCGTGCAGGGCCTGGAGCTCGAACTCCGGGAAGGTTTGGGCCAAGGTTTCTTGCGCCGCCTCGATGGAAGCGATGCCCTCTTCGGAGTCCTCCACCCGCGGGACCACCCAGAAGAGCTTCTCACCGGCCGCAAGCTGGCCGCGCAGCCATTCGTCCATGCCAGGGCGTTTGGCGGGAGGCACCATGCGCGTGTGGACGGGAAGCCGTCCAGAGGGCTGGGAACGCACTTCCACCGTCTCCATGTCGCCGTAGGCGGCTAGTTGCAGCGAGCGGGGAATAGGGGTGGCGCTGGCCACGATCAGGTGAGGGCGATCTCCCTTGGACACCAAAGTTTGGCGCTGGCCGACTCCGAAGCGGTGCTGCTCGTCCACCACCACCAGGGCCAGGTCGCGAAACTGTACATCTTCGGAAAGCAGGGCGTGGGTGCCCACGGCCACGCAGGCTCCGCCGTGGGCCAAGCGGTTCAAAACCACTTGGCGATCGGAGCGCGGCTGTCCGCCGGTGAGCTGCAATACCGGAATTTCCAGCGGTTCGAGGATGCGACGGAAGGTCGCTAGGTGCTGCTTGGAAAGCACTTCAGTGGGGGCGAGCAGAGCTACCTGAGAACCGGCGGCGAGCACTCCGAGGGCGGTCAGGAGGCAGATGGCGGTCTTTCCTGAACCGACATCCCCCTGAAGCAGGACGTGCGCCTGGTCGCCCTGGGAAAGGCGGTTTGCGATCGCTTCGACGGCGGCGGCTTGGCCTTCGTGCAGGGAAAAACCGAGGCCCTGGAGCGCGATGGCTTCGAGATCGGGACGCCTTGAGAAGACGCGTCCGCGCCCAGCTAGGTCCCGCTTGCGCTTGCGCAGCCGCACCAGGGTCGGGAACCATTCCAAGGCCTGCTCCTGCATGAGGAACATCTGGCTCTGCTGCAGGGATTCGGGCTGGTGAATGCGGCGCAACTTTTCACAGCGCGAAAGGCTCTTGTCGGGGCGCAGTACCTCGGGGAGGATTTCCTCGGGGGTGTGGTAGTTGAAAGCCGAAAGCGTCAGTTTCTGTAAAATTGGCTGGTCCACCTTGGCTTCGCGCAGGGCCTGCGTGAGCGGATAGACCGGCTGGACGCGCCCGCGCGCCTCCTGACCTTCGGGAAGCTCTTCGTAGGATGGGTGGACCATCTGAGGGCCGCGAAACCAACTGACCTTGCCCCACAGGAGCACGCGCATGCCTTCGCGCAGCTGCTGCGAGATCCAGCGGGCATGGATGAACCAGACCAGTTCGAGTACGCCAGAATCGTCGTAGGCCTCGGCCAGCAGCCGCTCGCGCCTGCCGCTCGCCATGCGAATATGCCGCAGTCGCACTTCGCAGAGGAGCTCTTCGCCCTCAATGGCCTCGGCGATCTTCTGCAGTCGGGTGCGGTCCAGAAGCTTTCGCGGGAGGTTTGCCACTAGCGCTGCGGGCGTGTCTAGCCCAGCTTCGCGCAGGGCCTTGCGTCGGCGCGGCGAAAGGGCGGCAAATTCCGGAAACGCTGTTGCCGCCTCCGTTGCCTTCAAGGTAGCACGTCGAGCCACACTTCTCCTGTGCCGTCGGCCTTGAGTCCCAGGGCCTCGGCGGCGCCTTCGGACAGATCCAGAATGCGATCCTCCTTGTGGGGCCCGCGGTCATTGATGCGCACGTCAACCTGGGTCTTCAACTTTGGATAACGCACCCGGAGCTTGGTCCCGAACGGCAGGGTGCGGTGGGCCGCGGTCTTGTCGGCGGGCACGTAGGCTTCTCCCGAGGCGGTGTTGGCGTTGGGAGATTCGCTTCCGTACCAGCTTGCCTGGCCAATGGCGGGGCTGCCGTCGGGCAAGTTCCCGGAGGGAGCGACGGTATCTGTCATGGGAATGGCTCCCGGAGGCGGCGTTGCCGGGGCCGAACTGCCCGGTTCATGGGAGCGTTTCCAGGTTCCGGTGGCGCGGTCGTAGCCGGTGCGGTGGGGCATGGAGCCCACGCAGCCCCAGAAGAGGAAAGGCAAGAGCGCCAGCAGCGCTCCAGAGAGACGATGGAAACGGCTCATTGGAAATCGTCCGGGCTCAGGTAGCCGCCTTCGGGAGTGGGCGGAATCGCGTCGGGTTCACCAGGAGATTTGAGCGAAGGGCTCGATGGTGGCTGCGGGCCGAAGCTCTTACGTCCGCCTGTAGGAGCGGTGCCGGTGCCGCCCATGGTTTCGGAACCTTCCTCGAAATCTTCCTCCAGCTGGATGCTGCCGTCGGGAGCATCGCTATTGCGCTTGCGGAATTCGAGCGACTCGGGGCCCTTGTTGACGGCTTCCAAAATGCCTGCCGCTCGCTTGGCCCAATTGGTTCCGGGGAGCGAATCCACCACCAGCTTGTAGGAGATGATGGCCGCGGCGCTGTCGGAGAGCAGGTTATCCTCGATCCAGGCCGAAGCAAAACGCGCCCGCTTGGCGGCCACGGTTCCCTTCCAGTCGCGAACCACGCCCCGGAAGGCGCTGTCGGAAGCCGCATAGTTCGGCGTAGTCGTGTCCCACAGCGCTTCGGCCAGGCGGTAGGCGCTTTCCGAGGAATCGGCGCGAGTGCGCACCGTCACCGGGATGCCGGCGTTCTTCTGCGCCTGTTTGGCAAATTCCGTCCCGGGGAACTGGTCAGCCATCTTGGCCCACACGGCCTTGGAGGAGTCAGTCTTCTCGTCGATCCAGGTCATGGCATAGGCGGCGCGGGCGCGGGTCTCGTAACTGGCGCCGGGGTGTGCCAGGATCCGTCCGTAGGCGGCACGAGCGCTGTCGTAGTTGCCCAGCCGCAGCAGGTGCAGTTCGGCGAGGTCAAACGTCCAGTTCTCCATGGCGGAGTCGGGCACGGTGCGCTTGCGCAGGTTCATAAGGTCGGCTAGGGCGTCGGCCAGGTCGCGCGCCGTCTTGCCATATTCCGTCTCCGGTCCGGCCTTGGCCGCGAGATCGTAGAGGCGCATCGCTTCGGGGTAGTCCACCCGTCGCTTTTGGGCGTCCTGGCCCGCGATGAGAAGGCCCTCGGCCACGGCTTCGGGAGGTTCCGTGTACTCCTCCAGTCGTTGCAGCACCGGAATGCCGTCGCCATAGAGCTTGCGCGCAAGCAGCATGCGTCCCCATTCCAGGTAGACGTAAGGGCGCTCGCGGGAATAGAATTTTTCCTGGGAGAGAGAATCCAGGGCGAGTCGCGCTTGGGCGGTCTGGTCCAGGCGATCCAGGCAGAGTACGGCGCGCAGCCGAGCCCGGAAGCGCGAGATGCGGGGGAGGTTGGCGATGGCTGGATGCAGGAAAGCGGACCTTGCCGCTTGCCAGTCCCGTTGTGCCCAGGCGAGGTTTCCCAAGAGCAGTGCTGCCTCGCCGTGTCGGGTGACCGGTTCCACTTTGCGCATGGCGACCAGCTTTTCCAGGTGCGTGCGGGCGCCGGCGGTGTCGAATCGTCCGAGCGCTACGCGCGCCTTGAGCCAGAGCATGCCGGCTGGGCCGCCGGCGGCCTTGGTCGAGTCGAGTCGTCGCATCCAGTCCTCGGCGTCGGAGTAGCGCCCTAAGGCCAGCAAACACTCGATGTTGCCTTCGACGGCCGCCTGGTAGAGCGGGCTCCACGGAAAGGCATCCACCAGCTCGCCGTACTTGCGCGAGGCCTTCTCGTACTCAAAGAGGCGCTGCTGGGACAGGGCGATGAGCATCAGCGAGCGGTCATGCCAGGTGGTATCCTGGGGGAAGGTCTCGATGACCTTCGAGGCCTTGGCGATGGCGCGCTGATAGAGGTCGGCCTCGTCCTTGGTGACCTTTGTGGTGTCGTCGGGATTCTTGTGGAAACGCCTCAGGCGCTGGCGCTCAGCCTGGTCGTAGGCCTTCTGCGCGTTCCACCATGTATTGAAATACAGGCACGACG
>DAIPHW010000182.1:0-5129 GCA_036771135.1 Fibrobacterota bacterium
TGCTGCGAAGATGCCGACGACGAGGTGTCCCTATACCAATGCGCAGAACTTGCCCTCAACGCAGCCACAGAGGCGAGCGGACGCAGCATCGGGATTTACGACAGTCGCATGGCCAAGCAGGCTCGGCGGCGGCTAGCCATCATCAACGAGCTGGAGGCAGCCCTGGAGCGCAACGAGTTCGTGCTGTTCTACCAGCCGCAGATCGACGTGATCACCGGACGAGTGACGGGTGCGGAGGCGCTGATCCGCTGGGAGAATGCTCACCTGGGCAAGGTGATGCCGACCGAATTCATCCCGCTGGCCGAGCAGAACGGACAGATTTTGGCCATCGGCAACTGGATTCTGGAGAAGGCCTGCCAGGACGCCAGCCGCTGGCCCGAGACTTGGAAGGTTTCTGTCAACGTCTCGACGGGGCAGTTCTTTGATCGCAACTTCGAGCCGCAGATCGCCCGCTCCCTAGCGGCTTCGGGCCTTTCCCCCGCTCGCCTGAAGCTTGAGATCACCGAGTCGGTCCTGATCGGCGACGAGACCAACGTGGTGGAGATCTTGAAGCGCATCCGCGCCCAGCAGGTGGCCATCTCGCTAGACGACTTCGGAACCGGCTACTCCTCGCTTTCTTACCTGAAGAACATCCCCCTGGACGAGCTCAAGATCGACCGCTCCTTCGTCATCGCCATGGAAGCCGACCGCGAATCCAAGGCCATCGTCGAGACCATCATCCACCTGGCCGGACTGCTGCACCTCACGACCACCGCCGAAGGGGTCGAGACCGAGTCCCAAGCCCAGATCCTCAAATCCCTGGGCTGCGACCGCTTCCAAGGCTACCTCTACGGAAAACCCATGCCGGTCCAGGAATTCCTCGCCATGAAGGATTTTTGCGCCTTTTCGAACCCCTGACGCGCCGGCGACAAATCACCTTTGATAGACCTTTCATTGGACTTTTGAGTCCATTTTAGATAGCTTGTCCCTATGGCGGCGCATTCCGCGCGGCGGAAAAGGATGACAGCATGAGCACGGAATTTTTCGAAGGGCTGCTGGCCGAAGCGCGCGATTCCTCGACCTTGAGCAGCCGCCAAAAGCATGACCTGCTCGCTCTTTTGGAAGCCATCGGCGAGAGCCTGGAAAAGCTTGCCGCAGAAAACGCCGAAGCGGCCCAGAGCATCCGCAACTTTCTGGCCTGCGCCGTCTTCGAGTCGACGCGACGCGAGCGCACAAGCGTCCTAGCGGCCACCGCGCGCAAGGGCATGCTGCTTGCCTTCCGCCCCTACGAAGACAGCCACGCTCACCTTGTCTCGATGGCCTATACGCTGGGCGATGTGCTTTCGGCACTGGGCGTCTAAGCTTCGGTCAGAAATCGACAGAAGTACCGAGACTCAGGTTGAGGCCGGCCGCCAGAGGCGTCGCCTTATCCTTGAGGTACTTGGCGCGCTGAGAAAGCAAAGCTTGGTCGGCTTCCTTGGCCGCTCCCTTTCCCTGGAGACTGACTTCCTGCTTGGCCCACACGTTGGACATCGAGAGCTCCAGATCCAGCCAGTCGTTTAGCGAGAGCGTGCCATTCCACCCTAATTCCAGCGTCTGGTTCTTTGAGGTGGCGCTCTGTGCACTGCGACTTGGCGCCTTGGTTCCGTTCTTTACGGCCACGACGTCGGTCCCCAACGGCAGCGACTGCAAGGTGACGATCGCGAAGGGGCCAGTCCTCCACGCCTCACCTGTGAAGTCAAGGCTTAGCGTAGCCCCCCACTCGTTGATGTACTTCGAAGCTTCCTCAGTCACGGTATCACTCTTGGTGCTCCCCTTGCCCTTGGTCGTGGTGCGCAAGCGGCTCGATTCATACGTCACGCTCTGATAGCTCCAATTGCCGCCAAGAGACCACTCGAAGAATTCAAAACTCTGCCCAATCGAGACATCCGCACTAGGAAAGAGCGTTCCCAGATAGTCCTTGGAAAGGCTTGCCGAAACGCTCGGTTCAAAGTGGGCGAAAGCCTTAGGGGCCAGCCGAACGCTTCCGTATCCACCAAAGTCGTCAGGACCGATTTGAGTGGTGTAAAAGCCCGCAGCGCTCAGAGAAAGCCAAGAAAGAGGCGCTACGGCACCGCCCAATTGTCCGCTAAGAGAGCGCGCGGTGAGGGAATCCTGGGTGAGGGATCTCTGCATCAGTAGGCTCAGCGAAGGCGTAAGGCTGAATTTTCCCGAGCGCCACCCTTTGGAGAGATCCAACTCCAGATCTCCCGTCTGCACCTTGGTGCTGTCGGAAGCTCGGAAATAGCTCACGGTGAGTCCTGCAGAGGCATGCTGCCAGCCCTCCGCCGCAGCGCTATCGTCATCGGAATCATCAGCCGCAGGCGCCGCCTTCACCGCACCGGTCCCTGGGAGCGTATCCTGGGCCCATGCGGGAAGGCATGCGATCACTAGAAGGAGCAGGCAGAATCGGAGCGCAATGCTTGACATCCCGCTATTCTACAACACTTCTACAGCACTTCGCTCTTTAGCAAGCCCTCCGAAGGCACTAGGATCAGGACTTATCCTCGGCCTTAAGGGCTGAGTGCCTCCCACGGCCTTGGCTTGCTCAAACTTCTTGCGATCGAAAGGATACGACAAAGACAGATCAGACATAGCATAGACCGATATAGACACAACCAGATAACTACAAACCTTGCAGCCATCTACATCAAATCACAAGAGCAAGCAAACAAAACGAGCCGTGAGACTTAAAAATAACAGCAACCTTTGGGTGCAAAGTGGTCATAGCAAAGAGGTCAAAAATAAACGTGACCATGTCCACATGACGCATTCCGAGATGACAGGAGAGGCGCTTCCCTCCTCCAAAACTGTTCTTAGAGTTTTTTCCCGAGCAGGAAATAGTGCCACGAATGGTGAAATTCCCGCCCGAAAATGGCCAGATCTTGGCTGTGGCGGAGGTTAATCACCTGGTCTTTGGCAAAGAGCTTCTTGAGCAGAGACTCATCGCAGCAGAAGTGCGGAACGCCGAATTCCGGGCCTTCTTCCTGGGAAACGACAGTGTTTTCGTCAAGCTTTGGGTATCCCGAGTCGCGGTAAATCCAGGAAGCCTTAGAGCACAGCGTGAGAAAAAATTCGCCGCCAGGTTTCAGGACGCGGCGGATCTCTGCGAGGATCGTCTCAAGCCCTGCGGTATCGGAGTGCGAGATGACATGATAAGCCAACAGGCAATCGAAGTGGGCCTCCGGGTAAGGCAAGGCCATCATGTCGCCAAAGGAGGTGATGATGTCTAACTGCCGACGTACCGCCCCGTCACGCACCTCCCGCACCGCCTCTTCGGAAAGGTCGAAGGCGTGGACCGAAAAGCCGTGTTCGGCAAACAGATAGGCATGACGCCCCAGTCCGCAGCCAAGATCCAGGAAGGTGTGGAAGTTCGCCTTCTGCCAGCGCGCCAGCAGGTAGTACGCCTCTTCGGCCGGCTCGCGCCAGAGCTCCAAGGTATTCTGGTTCCAGTCCCAGGGCTTACTTACGGTGTCCATATCAGCGGCTCCTTAGGCGACTTCAGCGGAGTTCATCCGCACCCCCAAAGGCTTGCGGAGGCAAGAATCAAGTTAGTCCGGATCGGAGTTTGTTTCAGAGCTTGGCGTCTCCAAGGGGGCGAGATTTGCGCCGTCATTTTCGGTGAATTGGATGATGACGGTGTCCTTCATCAAGAGGACGATGGTGATCACGCCCAAGACGGTTCCGAAGGGGAAGTTCAGGCAATTGAGGATGGCGGCCACAAAGATGAAGGAGCGGTGTTTCCGCCGCGAAAGGCTGCGGGCGGTGAAGAAGTTCATCGCTCCGGCCAAAAGGCCAAGGGCCCCTAAGACGAGGTAAAACCAGATGAAGACGCGGAAGGGATTGGCGAGCCCCCCGGGAGGATTGCTTGGGAAATTCGTGCTGGTAAAGATCATGCTCATGAACTTGTAGTGCAAGAAGAGCAGCAGCAGCCCAGCCAGCGCCAGCCCCGAGGTGATGTAGTAGAAGATCCCCAAGATCTTGAGATGTCCCGAATCGATTTGCCGTTGGTCTCGCAGGATTGGATCAGCATTGGCCATTGAGGGAGCTCCTTGGATGATTTTGTGTCGCAACAGTCCAGAGCCGGGGAGGCTCACAAGTCTTGACACTCTACGTCAACGACTTCTCAGAATTGTCTACGCGCTGGTGGAAGATAACCGTCTTTTCCTTCAGGGAGATCTTCCCCACTTCATATCCATAGGCGAGCAGTTCCTTCTTGAAGGTCAAGAAGGCATGGTCGATCGGGATGCCCGCCGCCGCCTGGACCTGATCAAAGCTCAGCTTGAGCATCGGGGCACCGCTTGCTTGAACGAATTTCCAAAGCTGGTCGTACTTGCTCATGAATAGGTCGCTCCCTGGTTGCAGAGTGGAGAGGCATCAGTGATCAAAGAGCATACCCCAGTTCGATTCCGAATTTGCCCTTTCCAAAGCCCTCGTCTTCATCCAAAGGGTAGCTCTTCCCGGTGGTCTGGTTGTATACCCGAGAATCACTCGTCACGACGGGAGACTTTCCAATGCCCACCCAGGGGTAGATATCTAAGTGATCAAAGAACCTAAAATCCGGCCCGATCTTCAAGAAATACTTCATGGGAAAAAAGATCTGGGACTCTCCAGCATCGCCGACATCTCCTTTACCCAAAAGCGTGCCGTCGATATTCTTCCAGGTATACGAGCCAACGATTCCGCGTTCAAGATTCATTTCCGCTTGGAAACCGACATGCTCCCAACGCCAATAGCGCACTCCTAGTTGAACATCTCCGCGCCAATAATCGATCAAGACTTTTTGACCTTGCACAATATCGCCATCACTGCCTTCCAGTCCACCTTCGATATCAGCTTTGGCATACCCCAAATGCATCCCGACCTTACATTCCCATTTATTATTCAGCTTGTATACAAAAGAACCGCCAGCGGTCATCGCCCACTCGAATCCGCCATTCGAAAAGGTTCGTTCTACCGTATCATGAGGCGTATAGGGGAAGAGAGATTCCTCTTCATTCATGAAGGCGTTGCCCCCTTCGGAAGCGCTCCCATAAAGCTGCACCTCAGGAACCAAGTCGTATGTTGGGCTGTGAAATAAGAGTCCGAACATGGAAAGCAATGCAAACATT
>DAIPHW010000183.1:0-5061 GCA_036771135.1 Fibrobacterota bacterium
CGTCCCTTGAAGTTGCGGTTGGAGCTGGAGGCGCTCACCTGACGCCCGACGAGCTTGTCGGGATTCATGGCCAGGCACATGGAGCAGCCCGCCTGGCGCCACTGGAAACCGGCCTCGATGAAGACCTTGTCGAGCCCCTCGGCCTCGCAGGCCACCTTGACCGGCTCGGAGCCGGGCACCACGATGGCCTTGACGTGAGAAGCAACCTTGCCGCCATGAGCCTTCACCACCTTGGCCGCCTCGCGGAAGTCCGAGATGCGCCCGTTAGTGCAGGAGCCGATGAAGGCCACGTCAATTTTTGTCCCGGCGATGGGAGTGCCGGGCTTCACGTCCATGTAGGCATAGGCCTCACGGATATTGCCCTGCTCGGCCTCCGGGAAGCTCTCGGCGGCCGGGATGGCCTCCGAGACGCCCGCGCCGTGGTCTGGCGAGATGCCCCAGGTCACGGTAGGCTCGATCGCAGCGGCGTCGAACTTCACCACGTCGTCGTAGACGGCATCGGCATCCGAGGCCACGCTCTTCCAGTAGGCCACGGCCTTTTCCCAATCGGCGCCCTTGGGGGCGAACTCGCGTCCCTTGATGTAGTCGAAGGTGGTCTGGTCGGGATTGATGTAGCCGCAGCGCGCTCCGCCCTCGATGGCCATGTTGCACACGGTCATGCGCTCTTCCATGCTCATGGCTTCAAACGTGGTGCCGGCGAACTCGTAGGCGTAGCCCACGCCGCCCTTGGCGGTGAGCTTGCGCAAGATGTGGAGGATCACGTCCTTGGCGAAGACGCCCGTCTGGAGCTTGCCATTCACTTCCACGCGGCGCACCTTGAGGCGGCTCATGGCGAGGGTCTGGGTGGCCAGCACGTCGCGCACCTGGCTAGTGCCGATGCCGAAGGCGATGGCACCAAAGGCCCCGTGAGTGGCGGTGTGACTATCGCCGCAAGCGACCGTCATGCCCGGCTGGGTGAGGCCGCGCTCGGGCGCCACGATGTGAACCACGCCCTGCTTGCCGGTGCCGGGAGTGTAGAGACGGATGCCGTTTTCCTTGGCATTCCTCTCGATGGCAACCATCATCTCCTCGGCCAAGTCATCCTGGTAAGGACGGCTCTGGTCCTCGGTGGGCACCACGTGGTCCACCGTGGCCATGGTGCGCTCGGGATGAAGCACCTTGGCGTTGCGGTCGCGCAACATGGCAAAGGCCTGCGGCGAGGTGACCTCGTGAATCAGGTGCAGCCCGATGAAGAGCTGGGCCTGGCCCGAAGGCAGGATGCGGACGGTGTGGCTGTCGAAAACCTTGTGATAGAGTGTCTTTCCCATGACCTCAAACTTAGGTCGCCCAACAACGCCCCGCCAATGGGAAGTGATTGTCTCAGGCATAAGAATTATTTATGCAAGACAATCATCGCGCCCCGCTTTCAGGCTCCACCTACCTTAAAGTCATGAATCGTCTTTTGTCTATCCTGAGTTTCTCTTGCCTCATCAGTGGGTTCGCCCTGGCCGCCGATATCAAGGTCGCCTGCGTGGGCAACAGCATCACCTTTGGATACGGGCTATCTTACCTCGAGAAGAGCTATCCCGCCCAGCTCGATAGCCTGCTGGGAAACGGCTTCGCGGTCACCAACTTTGGCGTGAGCGGCAAGACCATGGTCCATTCGAATGAGGCCTACTGGATCCAGAAGGAATTCACCGCCGCCCGCGACAGCCTGCCCAACATGGTGGTCATCGAACTGGGGACCAACGACTCCAAGGATTACATCTGGCCCTACTACAAGAACGAATTTGAAAGCGACTACCTGGCGATGATCGACACCTTCCGCGTTCTTACCTCAAAGCCCGATGTCTGGGTGACGATCCAACCCCGAGCCAACAACGCGGAATGGACGATGTTCGACACCGTGATCGCCAACCGCGTCAATCCGCTCATTTTGGACGCGGCCCTCAAAGCCGGCACTGGCGTGATCGACCTGCGGGCGGCCTTCGCCGGACACGGCGAATGGATGCAATCAGATAGCGTCCACCCCAATGCCATAGGAGCCCTCCAATTGGCCAAGACCGTGGCGGGGATGCTTTCCCGCTCCCCGATCGCCATCACCAAGAGCGCTTCTGGACTGGTCGCTCCGGCGGGTTACGGCTACCGCTGGTACCGCAACGACACCTTGCTTCCCGACACCACGCAAACCTTGGCCACCAGCGTAATTGGCAGCTACAAGGTCTCGGTGAAAGTGGAGGCCGCGTCGCTCTCGCGGCAAGTCTCCAGCACCTATGTGCTCTCCAGTTCCACAGGAATTTCCAGCAGCCAAAGCCAGCGCATCCGAGTGTGGTGCGACGCCTCCGGAAATGTCCAGAGCGAAGGCGCTCGCGATCTTTCTCTGCAGCTTCGGGATGCTCGCGGCCAGGCCGTCGCCCCGACCAAGCTTCACAGCGGCATCTACCTCTATGCCCTGAAAAAGGGCTCGCAAGCGGTGCAGCAGGGAGTGCTCACAGTGCTGCCGTAGCCTCACACTCTGGTGTCGGAACGCTTGCCTTAGATAACTCTTCAATGCGGGCGCGCAAAAGATCCACCTGGGGGGATTCGAAGCGGATCTTGGCCGGGACTCCCGGAAGCTCGCAGCGCAGCAACAAGGCGTGGTGAAAGAAGCCCGCAAGCTCAGGCGGCGGCGTCAAGCGATCATACGGCAGGAAATAGCGGTTGAATTCGACGCACACTTCCAAGCCATCCCGATAGAGGAGGATGCGAAACATCGGCCAGCGGCCGCGGAAGAGAGAGATTCTTCCGCCTCCCCAAAAGCTCCCCAGCACCTCGCGCCCTTTGGCAAAGCGCGAAGGCAAGAGATTTCCGACCACCGGCAGCACCAGAGCCAGGAAGATCACCACCGCAGGCAGGAATTGCAGCTCTGGAAGGCGCAACAAGCAGAGTGCCGAAACCGCAAGCGGCACCAGAAACAGCAGCAAGTTCCCACCCGGCCCGAACGGCAACCATCGCTTACGCCAGTTTGCACTCATCTCTTCCGTCTTGCATCTATTCATACGTAATCCCCGCAGGCAGGAATATCGTCACAAGTGGGCGATTCGGTTGTGATCTGCATCACACTTGTCAAAAAAGCAGCACTCCCCCTCTCCCCCCCCACAGATCTCCCGGACGCTCCTCTTTGCCTCAAATCGCTGTCGGAGGACTCTGACGCAGGCGCGCCGCCACCTCAGAAAATTCGGGACGCAGCGCAGGGACCTCGCCAAGGCACGCATCCCGCACTCGAAGAAGCTCCTGGCCGGCATCCGTGGCAAGCTCCGCGGAAGCCACGCGGGAAAGGAGATCGTCGCAGAGGCAACCAAAGGCACGCGCTTCCAAACGGCGCATTCCCAGCGCCCGGGACTCGCCAAGCCCCGCGACGAATCCGGCCGCACCGAAGTCTCCGAGCAGGGCATGACCATCGTCGTCGACCAGGATATTGTGGGCATAGAGGTCGCCGTGACAAATTCCGACATTGTGCAAGTGGGCCACCAGGTCCGCGATACCCGCCAGGACCCGCCAGGCAAAGATCAAGGAAAAGGCGGTTTCGTCCGGGTAGACGTCGCGGGTGCAGGAAGCGCGGCTGGGCGTTCCTCCTAGCACGCGAAAGTGCGGAGGAATCAGCTCCATCACCAGCCCGGCACGGCCTTCGGGATGCCCCGCAAGCCGCCCCACTAGCGGCACCAGATTGGGATGCTTCCCAGCGGCAAGGCAAACGGACATTTCTTCCTCGGGGAGCCCATCACTGGTCATCGCCCCCTTGAAGAGCTTGAGGGCGACCTCGCGAGAGGTGCTGTCAGGATTTGTCAGGCGGCAGCGAGAGATCACCCCCGAAGCGCCTTGCCCTAAGGGCTCCAGCAGCTCCAGGCGGCTCCAATCGACCGTCTCAACCCTCTCCTGAGAAGGCGAGGGGCAGCAGGGATTGCCCGAAAGGGCAAGCCAGGCAAGGCGCGGCAGAGATAGCAGCGAATCCGGGAATTCGTCCAAGCGATTGGCAGCAAGGCGCACCAGCTCAAGGTTAGCCAGGCGCGTGAGCGACGCCGGCAGGCGGCGGAGGCGATTGCCAGCCAACATGAGCTTTTGCAGCCGAGAGAGATCCCCGAGACTCTCGGGCAGCTCCTCCAAGAGATTGTCGGTGAGGATGAGCCAGCGGGTGCGCGGCGGAAGGGCGCCAGCCGAGAGATGCGCAATGCGGTTTGCCTTAAAACCGATCATCTCGAGCTCCGGAAGGCGGGCCAGCACCTCGGGCACGGCCTCGAAGCGGTTCTGAGAGAGGAAGAGCACGCGCAGCCGCGACAGCCGCGCAAAGTCCTCGGGAAGCTCCGAGAGCAAATTTCCCGAAAGATCCAGCACCTCCAAGCTTTCGGAGAGGTCCCAAAGCCCCTCTGGAAGCCGTTCGAGCCCCGCCCCGACCAGCGAAAGCTCACGTTGATGGTCGCTATTCATCCTCAAAAGGTAGCCCGACCATGGCATTTCTTGAGCTTGCGACCGCTGCCGCAGGGGCAGTCGTCGTTGCGCCCCAAGGGAAGCGAAGTGAGCATCTTCCCCGAGTGGTAGCTCCAGCGTCCCGCCTGGCGCAGGAAGAGGGAGCGCTCGTGCAGTTGCGCCACTTGCCCGTTCTCAAGATGGAAGGCCACGAACTCCACTTCGCCGCGCTCTTCCTCCGGCGGTGGCGAAGCCACGATGCGCAGGCCAATCCAGCGCACCGTCCTAATTGTCTCCTCCAGGGCAGCTCGGTCCTCGGGGCGTCGCGCCGAGGGATGAAGCGTGGCTTCCAGGTAGTCGGCAAGCCCCAGCGCAAAGGCGCTGTAGCGCGAGCGCATCAGCGCCATCGGAGTTGCAGGCAAGGCCGTACCGAGATGAAAAGGGGCACAGCAGCCCCCGTAGGGAAGCCCCGAGCCGCATGGACACAGATCTGTCATATCGGCTCAGGCGCGGATAAAATTTGTCATCACCTTGGCCACTTCCCCAAGCGCCGTGAAGGTGTAGCCGTCGGCGTGAGGGCTGCCGTTTACAAGCAGGACGTTCATGTCATCTCCTTTGGTGCCGCCAAAGTAAACGAGC
>DAIPHW010000184.1:0-5040 GCA_036771135.1 Fibrobacterota bacterium
GCCAGAATTCCTCCAGATCGAAGTCGTGAAGGATGTCGCCATTGTGAACCAAGATGTGGTCGGAGGTGAAGCGGCCGGCCGCAAAGGCTTCGCCTAAGGCGCCGCCGCTATCTAGCAGTGTCGCTTCGTGCTGCACCGCATCGATGCCTCGCGAGGCGGCCCAGGAACGCACCTGATCTGGCAGGTGATGGGCATTCACAAGGCGGTTGGCGATGGGAAGCGGTGCGCAGGCGTCCAGGGCGCGGTCGGCCAAAGTGCGACCAAGCACCGGCAGCAGAGGTTTGGGACAGGTATCGGTGAGGGGGCGCAGCCGCTCGCCACGTCCGGCGCACAAAAGGAAGAGGTCGAGGCTCATGCCGCCTCCGGATAGAGCAGGAAAGGGGCGCGGCGGGCTTCCCAGGCATTTTCGTCAGGTCGCCAGCGGGCCGCAATCTCGGAAGGCATGGCGCCGGCCTCCAGGGCCTCGCGAACCCAAGATCCCCCGAGGAGGATGTCAATCGGGAGCTTCAGCGTCTCGTATTCGTAAGGGGGCGCCTTCCAGGCAAAGGTCTGGGGGAGATCGTCGGGATGCAGCGGATCGATGGCAACGGCATCAGACGCGGCTCCCTGACGGCGCATGGCCCACAGAATGGCGATGCCGGTCAAGAAAGGTTGGTAGCTCCTGCGGTCGGTCACGTGCTGCTGCAGCCCGGCACAGATGCGTCCACGGCCCTTGTGGAACGTGGGCTGGAAAAAGGCCTCGCGAAAGGCCACGCCGGGAAGTTTCAAGGCGCGCAGCTCTTCGCAGAGCTTCCAGGCGTCGAGCCAAGGGGCCCCACACAATTCAAAGGGGCGCGTGGTGCCGCGGCCTTCGCTGATGGTGGTGGCTTCTAGGAGGCACATGCCGGGGTAGACGTAGGCGCACTCCAGCGTAGGCATGTTGGGAGAGGGCAGCACCCAGGGAAGGCTGGTAGCGTCATAATCCATGCCTCGGGTCCAGTTTTCCATGGGCAGCACATGGAGCTTTAGGCCGGGAAAGCGCTCGGCGGTCAGGAGACGCGCTAGTTCGCCGATGGTGAGGCCGTGCCGTACCGGGATGTTGTGCAAGCCCACGAAGGAGGCAAAGTTGCGATCCAGTAATGGGCCTTCGATCAGATCTCCCCCGAGCGGATTGGGGCGATCGGGGACCACTACGGCGATGCCCTTTTCCCAGGCGGCTTCCAGGCACAGGAGCAGCGTCCAGACAAAGGTGTAGTAGCGCGTTCCGACGTCTTGGAGATCTACCAGCAGGGCGTCGAGGCCTTCGAGCTGGGCGGGCGTCGGTTTGCGGACGGCTCCGTAAAGGCTGTGGACCGGCACCTTCAGGCGAGGGTCGAGCTCTCCACCTTGCCATTCGATCATGTTGTCCTGGGTGTGTCCGAGGATGCCGTGCTGCGGCCCGAAGAGGGCGGCAAGGCACCAGGGATGCCCAGGGGCGGCGAGGAAATCGGAAAGATGGGAGAGGTCGGGCAGAACCGAGGCGGGATGCAGCACCGCGCCGATGCGAGCTCCGCGCAGAGACGCTGGCCAGAGCTCGGCCAGCCGTTCGTGAGGCAGGCGGGTGCGCTTCTGGATTATATTCATCTTCCAAAACTTAGGTTAAGCAGTTAAACCGGGAGGTCCCCAAATGGCAGGCGTCAACAAAGTCATTCTTATCGGCAATCTGGGTGCCGATCCGGAAGTGCGGACCACTCCGCAGGGGGCCATGGTGGCCAATCTGCGCTTGGCCGTCTCCGAGACCTGGAAGGATCAGCAAGGCCAGCGGCAGGAGCGCACCGAATGGGTGAATTTGGTGCTGTGGCGCCAGCAGGCCGAGATCGCTCAGAAATACCTGCGCAAGGGCTCCAAGATCTACGCTGAGGGAAAGCTCCAGACTCGCTCCTGGGACGACAAGCAGAGCGGCGCCAAGCGCTATGCTACCGACGTGGTGGTCGATACCTTCACCATGCTTGATGGCCGTCCCAGTGGCGGTGGTGAAGGCGGTGGCTTTGGTGGTGGCAACGGCGGCGGTGCTGCCGGATTCGGTGGCGGTTCGAGTTATGCTCCGCGCAGTGCGGCGCGGCCGGCGGCGGAGGATTACGGCCATGATTCGGCGCCTTCGGCTGGAGCCAGCGTCCCCGACGACGACCTGCCGTTCTAGTTCTGTCGGGCGAAGGCCTGCCTTAGCCCGATACGCATAGACAAAAAAAGCCCCGGCAACCGCCGGGGCTTTTGTGTTGCCGAGATTGCCGCCTATTTGCGGCTCCAGCCGACTTTCTTCAGGACATTGTGGAGCTCTGTCTTGCCGGGTTCTGTTTCTACTACGGCGACGATGCGCAGCAGGTAGACGCCGGAGGCCACGAAGCTGTGGTGGGCATCGGTGCCGTTCCAGGCGATCCAGACGTCGCGTGTCTGGTCGTTGGTTCCGGTCGTAGAATCTCCCCACAGTTTGGCCAAATCCTTGAGATCAAAGCGGTTTACTGCCACGCCCAACTGGTCGAATACGTAGAGGGCTCCGGTTAGGGGGCGGTTCAGCGTCAGTTGGATGCCCGTTACGTGGGCGGTGTCGTTGATAGGAGTTGTCGAGCCCGTCCCCACCGACGTCCACGGGAAACCGGCATTGTGGGGACGCGTCAGAATTTCAAACTCCGGAGTCCCTTCGGAGGGTGGATTCCAAGCCGAGGCTCCCTCATTCTTGAGGAGCGGAGGCCACACGGAGACATGCAATTGTGCCGGGTGCCGCCCGACGATCAGCGGAACGCGTCGGGTATTCAAGGCGGGATGGTTGCCGCTTGCGTCGCGGCTGCGAGGCGATAGCCAAGCGGAATCGCCAGTTCCCAGCAGGTTGCTGTGCAACGTGTCGATCACCAACGAAAGTGTCCGTCCATCGCTCGAAAGGAACCAATCCAGCATCGGCGTCATATCCTTGAGCTGGGCGGTGCTTCCCAGATAGGCCAAGGCCGAGTTAATGTCTGAAGATGCCGGATCGGCTGGCGTCCAGGGCTCCGAAAGCTGCAGTACGAGCGTGTCGCGGGCAATCTCCGGGAGCGAGTAGAAGAGCTTTGCCGAAAGCAATACGGCGGCAGCAGAATCGACTAAGGTCGCTGGTGCCGAGCCCGAGGAGCCATATGCTGTCGCTCCGCAGCCGGCCAGTGTGCAGCCGGTGGCGCCAGTGGCCAGAGGCTTAGAGAGCGTCAGGTTCCAGGACTGCGAAGCGCTATCTAGCAGCGCACTGCCAAGGGAAAGAGAACGAATATCCAGATCCGTTCCGGATCCATTGCTCCAGGCAAGGCTGATGGAGTCGACGGTCAGAGCGGCCACCGGAACGGTGCGGGTGGTCCGGATCACGAGCTGATCGGGGCTGCCTTGTCCGGACGGATCCTTGACGGTCACCGAAAGGGGCGGAACCCCGTAGCTGAGGGGAGCCCAAGCCGAACCGCTTTGAGCAGCGTTCCCGGCCGCATCGCGAATGCCGCTAACCGCTCGGATATGGTCCACCAGCTGGGTGGGGGCATTTGTTGCTGTTACCAGCAGGACCGCGGTGTCGCCGGTCACGGCCCCGTCACTGTGCTTGACGGTCGCGGCAAGAGTGGTGCCGACCCCGAAGTCCATCCAGTGCGCATTGTTGTAATTGCCCGTTGCTGTTTCAGAAAGCTTTACGCGCAGGGTGTCTGGAGCGGTGCCGGTCCCAAAGCTGTAACGTCCGCTCAGGGCCACCGGAGCGACGCTGTCCTGCAACGGCCATTCGACGTCTCCCAGAGCGATGGTGCAGTTGGAGCCAGGGCACGAGGTGGCGCCGAAGGGAAACCACAAGGTGCTGTCGCTGGGGTGCAAACCGAAGCTTCCGCTAGTGCTGTTGCCCAGCGGCCAAGTGCGGTGGATGGTGCGCCCATCGACATCCTTCCAGGATAGAGTGGCGGTGGTGGCGTTCAGCGAACTGATGGAGCCGCGCACTGTGAAGAAGACCGAGTCGGCGCGTCCGTCGCCATCGGCGTCGAAGAGGCTGGCGCTGCCGCTAGGGCGGATCTTGAGATGCACCCACTTGGCGAGAGTGCCGACGGTGGCGCCGGTAGAGTCTTGTACGCCGGCAGTCAGACGCAGCCAATCTTGCGAGACGTCCAAGGTGCCGCTGGCGACGATGAGGCGCAGCGTGGAGCCGGTGAGGGAAGCGTCCAAGATCGCTGCGGCAGGAATGGTGGTCTGAGTTCCGGCGCTGTCGCTGGAGAGGCGCACGAAATCCTTGCCGGAAGCTTTGAAGCCTTCGGAGACGCTTACTTCCAAGGTGTCGGGGGAGGAGGCTCCGGCTGTGATGAGGGTTGCTTTCACGGGAACCGGGGCCACCGAATCGGCAAGCGGCACCGATGCCGGAAGGCCGGCTCCGCCGACGATGTCGATGGTGCATCCCTTGCAATAGGTGGCATTTTGGAGAGTGCTGGCTGGGAGACTTACGCCGCCGTTCACGCCGCTGGGAGTGGCGACGATCAGAGTGGTGTCGATGCCGTCATAGGTCTTCCAGTGGATCTTAAGGGTCTCCACCGAGGAGAGATCCCCCTTGGTCGAGAGGGCCACGGAATCGGGCGTGCCGTCGCCGTCGCGGTCGAGCATCCAGGCGCGCAGATGCGGCTTCGCGGAGATGGGGACCCAGCGCGAGCGGCTCCCCGGAGCGTTCCCCGAGAGATCGGCGGCATAGCCGCCCAGACGGACGGAGTCGCTGGCCACGACGGGATCTGTCGCCGGATCGAGCGGAATGGCAAGCAAGGCATCCGAAATGGTTCCGGAGGCGGTCAGAGGGCGTGGAGTTGCCGAATTGCCCAGGATCGCCCAAGTGCTGTCCCCAGCGGGGAGTGCCGTGGCGCCGGCGTAGCGTGAAAGGGCTTCGCTAGCTCGCACGTAGAGGGTGTCCATGCCGGTGCCGGTGGTGTCGTAGACGAGCCACGCCGAGTCGGCCACCGGAGCGATGCCGTCGCGCAGTTCCACGATGCGGTTCTTCACGGTATCGCTCTGCAACCCCCAGAGACGGCCCATCAGGCCGGTGCAGCCTTC
>DAIPHW010000185.1:0-5037 GCA_036771135.1 Fibrobacterota bacterium
AAGATGAGCAAGCCCCGGCGCCGAGCCATCGGTGGCCACCGCCAAGTACTCGTCGTATGTACCGGGCCAGTCGACCACGCGTCCGCCGCCCACGGCCAGGATGCGTCCCGCCAGCGAGCGCGTGAAGATACGATCGTGGGACACGAACACAAGCGTTCCCGGCCAGTCACGCAAAGCCTCCACCATGGCTTGCCGGGTGGCAAGATCCAAGTGGTTGGTCGGCTCGTCGAGGAGCAATACGTTGTGCGGCTGGAGTAACAGCAGCCCTAGACGCACGCGCGCCTTCTCGCCACCAGAAAGCACCCGATAAGGCTTGTCGGCATCGTCACCGGAAAAGAGCAGCGTCCCAAGCAAAGTACGGATCTTCACCCGAGGCGTCCCCCCAGGAGCCACATCATAGAGGATATCCCCAATCGGGCGATCTTGGTCTTCCTCAGGAAGATCGTCGTACTGGGCAAAGAGCCCGACTTCGGTCTTGGCGCCAAAGAGCAGTTCGCCTTCGGTGGGGGCAAATTTCTTGGCAAAGAGATGCAAGAGCGTCGACTTGCCAGCGCCGTTCACGCCCAGAAGCGCCACCTTTTCACCGCGGGCGATGGAAACGTCCACATCCGAAAGGACGCGATGCTGATCGTAGGCTTTGCCCACGCCGCGCAGCACGAAGGGGTAGGCTCCTGAATCTGGCGGCGGCGGAAAACGCAAAGCCACCCGCGACACCTCAGGAGGCAACTCAATGCGCTCGACCTTGGCCAACTGCTTTTGGCGACTCATGGCAGCCGAACTCTTGGTGCTGGTGGCTTTGAAGCGCTCGATGAAGCGCTCGGCTTGGGCGATGTCGATCTGCTGCTTATCGTAGGCGTTCTTGAGAGTCTCTAGCCAAAGCTCCTTTTCGGCGCGGAACTTGGCATAAGGCGTCGGCCAAGAACGGACCGTGCCCAGTTCCAGCTCCAAGATGCGATGGGCCAGGTTGTCGACAAAGCTCTGGTCGTGGCTGATGAAGAGCACCGTGGCGGGCATGGCGCGCACGTGGTTTTCTAGCCACATGATGCTTTCCAGGTCCAAGTGGTTGGTCGGCTCGTCCAAAAGCAAGACCGTAGGCCGGCGCAACAGCACCTGCGCCAAGGCCGCCCGCATGCGCCAACCGCCCGAATAACTTTCTAGATCTCGCTGCTGCATCTCTTCAGTGAAGCCAAGCCCCGAGAGCACCGTGGAGGTTTGAGATTCAAAGCTCCAGCCTCCGGAGACCGCCAAGCGATCATGCAGATGGCTGTATTCCTCGTATTCCTCATCCGTAGCAGTCATGGCGACCATGCGATGCTCGATTTCTTCGCAACGCAAATGGGCTGTCTGCAGCTCTTCAAAAGCCCGGCAAGCATAGGCGAAGACGCTCACGCCCGATTCGGCAGTGGCCTCAGCGGCGTCCTGAGATAGATACCCAACCGTCTCGCCGCGTCCCAGCGCCAAGGTTCCCTCGTCGGGATGCGTCAGACCCGCGATGATCTTGAGCAGCGTGGACTTTCCCGCGCCGTTGATGCCGAAGAGGGCTACGCGCTCACCGTCCTCCACACGCAGGGAGATGTTTTTGAAGATGTCGCGTTCGCCGAAGGCGAGCCGAATTCCGGATAGATCGATCATGGCGGCGGAAAAGGTAGCGAGGCCACGTCCCCGATCGGAACAATCTTCAGAGAGAAACCGTGAGCGGAGCCAAGCGCTTCTCCAGTTCCTGCGCCAATTGGGACGAGCTGATGGGCTTAGTCAGGAAGCCATCCATGCCGGCTTCGCGGCAGGCTACCGATGAACCTTCCATGGCATCGGCGGTAAGCGCCAAGATGACGGTGCGCAGACTTTGCCGATGCGCCTCCATCTCCCGGATGCGCCGCGTCGCCTCCCAACCGTCCATTTCGGGCATCTGACAATCCATCAGCACCAGGTGATAGGCCTCACCACGTTGGCAAGCGACCACTGCGTCCAAGCCGTTGGAGACCACATCACAGCGATAGCCAATCTTGGAGAGCATCCTCACCACAACCTTCTGATTGACGGGATTATCTTCCACCACCAGGATGCGGAAACGCCCCCGAGCTTCCTGTTCCGCCAGGGTATGACGCGTCACCAATTCGCCGGAATGCCCGTGCCCAGGCTTTCCCAAGAGATTTTCCAAGGTGCCCCGCAGCAACTGCATCTTGACAGGCTTGGCGAGATAGGCTTGGAAACCAGCCGTCTTTGCCCTTGCAGCATCCCCCTTGCGCCCGATGCCGGAAACGGCAAGCAACCGGGGCGGAACCGCTCCCATGGCGATTTGCAAGGTCTGCATCATCTCCTGGGCGTCATTGGGAAGTTCCAGGATGGCCACATCGAACGGCGCGCCGGCCGCCGCATGCGCTAGGGCAACCCCAGCTTCCATGGCATCGGCCACAAAGACAACATCCATACCGCAAGCTTCCAGCATCTGCACCAGCATCCGCCGTTCCAGATCGTGGGTCTCCATGACCAGGGCGCGTCGTCCTTGCAAGGACATCCCTTCCGGAACACTTTCCGAGGCAGACGTCGCCTGAAGATCGAGTCGAAACCAGAACTCGGCACCTTGCCCAAGGACGCTTTCGGCACCGATTTCGCCACCCATGCGTTCCACCAACTTCTTGGAGATGGAAAGTCCAAGGCCCGTGCCACCGAAGATTCGCGTGGTCGAAGAATCAGCCTGAGTGAAGGGCTGAAAAAGTCGTGCCTTTTGCTCCGGGGTGAGGCCGATTCCGGTGTCCTGGACGCTGGTCCGAAAGCGCACCGTGCGCGGCACGTTTTCCAGAGAGTCGATCTCGCAGCGAACCTGGACGCAGACCTCGCCCTTCTGGGTAAACTTGACGGCATTGGAAAGCAGATTGAGCAGCACCTGGCGAATGCGGCTAGGGTCGCCCACCACCCGCTCGGGCAGGGAGGGATCCCACAAGAGCGCCACTTGAAGTCCTTTGGCGTGCGCCTTCTCGGCCACCAGATCCAGCGTTTCTTCCATGGTGGTGCGCAGATCAAAGGCGATGGTCTCCAACTCGATGCGTCCGGCCTCGATCTTGGAAAAGTCGAGGATATCGTTGATGAGGTCGAGCAGCGCTTCTCCCGAGGAGCGGATCGTCTCTACCAGATCGCGTTGATCGTCGTCAATATCCGTTTCGGCCAGAAGCGAACTCATGCCAATCACGGCGTTCATGGGCGTGCGGATCTCGTGGCTCATGGTGGCCAGGAAATCACTTTTGGCCCGGCTGGCATCCTCGGCGGCATGTGCCAAGACGCGGGCGCGCTGCTCGGCGTTCTCGGCCTGTTCCTTGGCCTTGATCAAGCCTTCGCCGGCCTGTTCGCGATCCATGACCTCTCCAAGACTGGTGGCCACCGACGAGAGGGCGCTGACCTCGAAAGTCCCCCACTCCCGCGTGGCATCAGAATCCTCGAAGGCGAGGAATCCCCAGAAATGATCCCGACCACGTACCGGCAGGGCCAGAAAGGCTCCCAAATCCCAATTGCGGAAGTGTTCCCGCTCGGCGGGTGCGAATTTATCCATACTGCCGGAAACGGGAATGCCGCAGGAAAGCAGAGCATGCCAGCGCAGGAAGTCCGGAGCCCAGTGGATCTCGAAGTTGTCGTCTTCCACAGGCAGGTAAAGGGAATCTTCGCGCTTCCAGGACCACGCCAAAGCGGCGTGCGAGGATTGCGGATCGTCGACGGCTTCGAAATAAGCCGTGCGCGACGACTGGGTGGCCTTTCCCAAGAGCGCCAGGATCTCCTGAATGGTCAGATCCCGGTGCCGAAAAGAAGCCACGATGGAAAGTGTGCGCGCCACAGCCGCCAACAGCGCTTCTCGTCGTTCCAGGGCCGCTTGCACCCGTTCGTGCTCAGAAATCTCACTTACCAACCGGCGATTGGTCTCTTCCAGCGTTTCCTCAATAGCTGTGGTCTGGTCGCGGTGGCTGGCCTCCAATTCGCGTTCCCGAATGAGCATTTCTCGGCGCCGTTGCCACCAACCGATTCCTAGAAGCGCCGCCAGCAACAACAGTGCATCGCAAGCGATCAGGGCGCATGACAGAGGCAGGGAAATCGCCCTCTGATAGGCGTTTGCCACGGTCCAAGATCCCAGGCCGATCGCAGCTCCTTCGATCAAAAGAACTGCAAAGATCAGTGATCGAATGGAATGTGCAGTCTTCATTGTGGCTCATTCTCTCACTAATCGGTAGCCAATTCAACAGCAACAAAAGACCCCGGCCGTTTCCGACCGGGGCCTTTCCCCTTGTCTCCCCACTCCCCCCGGATCCCCGCCGGGCAGCCGAAGCACGATCCGCGCGTTCCCCGTTCGTTCGCAGACCAGTACGAAAAAGGGCTGTTCCCCCCGCTGCGGGGGTCCCGGAAGAGTGGACATTCTCTATCTATGCGATGAGCATGCCAAACTTCCAGAAAGCCCATTTATTCGAAGTGCTGCCAAAATCAGCCCGCAAACCGCCAAGAAGAGAGACGTAAATCTCTCGGAACGAAAGACGCCTCTCAAGCAGGGATACTAAAAGCTTCCATTAACGAGAGGAAAGACGGGGAACATGGCTCCTTGGGGAGCGACATTGATAAAGCCCACCTGCACGCCATGCAAGCGTCGTGCGTAATTAAACAGGCCTACTTGCAAACCTTGGGCGTGATCAGATACGTTGACCAAACCGATCTGAAAGCCCGAAAGCCCTTGCGCCTTGTTGACAAGACCGGCCTGCAGGAAGCCGGCATCGCCGCCGAGATTGGCCACACCCAGTTGCACGCCATCCATCCGCATGCGGACCTGGTTGATCACCCCCAATTGGACACCGCTGACATAGGCATTGCGCGTCCAGGGAAGACTCAGAGCCAGGCCATGGATGATGCGCGATTCCGGAACCAACTGCGCCGACGGCAGGAGTCCCACTTGAAAAGCAGCCGAAGAGCCCACGCCAATGTTGCGAAAAGGACGAGCAAAGTCGGTCTTGGGAAAGAGTGAGCTGGACTTAGTGGCACTTTCGGAAGCGGTGTCCTGGAGACTAT
>DAIPHW010000186.1:0-5008 GCA_036771135.1 Fibrobacterota bacterium
TGGTGTTGGGCTTGATGGCCTTCTGGAAGTTCTCGGGATCCTTCGGGTCGACGAAAGTGGTATCGATGCCAAAGCCCGGAAGGATGGCCTCGAACTGGGTGTAGGTTCCGCCGTAGAGGTTGTTGGCGGCGACGATATGATCGCCCTTCTGAGCCAGGGTGATGATGGCGTAGAAGATGGCCGAAGTGCCCGAAGCCACGGCGACGGAGGCTGCGCCGCCTTCCAGCTTGGTGATGCGCTCTTCCAGGACAGCCACGGTCGGGTTGTTCAGGCGACCGTAGACGTTGCCCAGTTCCTTGAGCGCAAAGAGGTTGGCGCCGTGCTCGGCGTTCTTGAAAACGTAGGCGGCGGTGCGATGGACGGGATAACCACGGCTCAGGGTCTGGGGGTCGAGAGTTTCCTGTCCAGAGTGGACGGCCAGCGTTTCGAATCGGAAGTTCTTGTTGCTCAAGGTATTCTCCTTTTTCAGATGCACTACGTATGTTTATGGGGTGTCAAAAATACCTCTGAAATCCCCTGTTGGACGAAACTTTGACCGCCTCATCCATGCTTATAATGTATAGTCTACTTTCCATATAGGCAAGCTTAAAGTTAAGGATTTTTGAGAAAAATCACTTCGCCGCCTGACCTCGACCTTGACCCACCTCACGAAGCTCGGAACATGCGGTGCCGGTTCCAACCTCACCCAGCCCACACCACACCGGCGTACGGGCGATTCATGAATCTCCTCTACAGTGGGCGGGGCAACACCAGCGTGGTGTCGCTAAAAGCAACGGCAGCCCATGTCTTACCTGCCTGAGACACGCAAGGCCACTTTACCGAAAGCCTGGCACGGAGGCGCGGCCTAATCGGGGATCCTGTGGGGTGGAACCCCTGGGAGCGGGATTCCTAAGGTGCGCTGTACCAGCTCCCCATCGCCGCTTGTCGGAGAGGGGGCGGGGGGGGTGAGGTCCGGGTGCAGGGCGGAGCGCCTGCAAATCCAGCCATCAACAAAAAACGTCACCAAACCACAAAGCGGCACCTGACAGAATTTGGCACCCCACGCGCCAGGGATGCCGGCCGCGAGGCCCGGGACACCCGCCACCGGCGTAGGGATCGGGCACTTGTGGTGAGGGCAGCCGAACCATGCCCGATCCACAATGTGAGGCGGGGGCCCGGCAGGCAGCCCGATGCCCCGCATTACGGGGCAGGCGCCCTACAGCTCGTTGGCGATGCGCTTGTAGCCTTTGACCAGGCTCTGGTTGGTGCGGGCCACGTCTTCCGAAAACTCCGAGGCGTCGGCGGTGACGCGCTCGAAGGTGGACAGATCGGTGTCAGGGCCAAGGTGCGCCGTGGAAGGCACGTAGAAGCCCGCCGGCAGATCGCAGCCGTCCACCACGGAGTTGTGCCGCACCATGCAGCCGTCGCCAATCTCGCAGTGGAAGAGCACGCTGTTGAAGCCGATGAAGGCTCCGTCGCCGACCTTGCAAGGCCCGTGAATAATGGCCCGGTGGGCGATGGAGGTGTTGCGGCCGATGGTCACCGCCGCTCCCGACTTGGAGTGGATCACCACGCCGTCCTGCAGGTTGGAGCCAGCCCCGATGGTCACCGGCTCCATGTTGCCGTTCTCGTCGGTCTCGTCGGCGCGGATCACGGTGTAGGGCCCGATGTAGACGTCGGCCTCCACCACCACCCGCCCGCAGACGATGGCAGTAGGGTCAATGAAGGCGTCGGGATGCACTTGAGGAAGATGACCAGTCGGGTTCTTGCGGATCATTCAGAAAGTCCTTTCGTAGCAGGTTAGCTGGCGACGCGGTTCTTGGACGTTCCCGTCTCCAGAAACTCGCGGATGTTTTCAAGGGTGGTCTCGGCGATGTTGTCCACCGCCTCCTTGGTGAAAAAGGCCTGGTGCGCCGTCATCAAGACGTTCGGGAAGGCAAGCAGGCGCACGAAGACGTCGTCCTGGATCACCTGGTCCGAGAGATCCTCGAAGAATAGGTCCTTTTCTTCTTCGTAGACGTCGAGCCCCAGGTAGCCCACCTTGCCGGCCTTGAGCCCCTCGATCACCGCGTCGGTGTCGATCAATGGGCCGCGACTGGTGTTGATGATCATCACGCCCTTCTTCATGGCCGAGAGCGAATACTCGTTGATGATGTGGTAGGTCTCCTGGGTCAGCGGGCAGTGGAGGCTCACGATGTCGCTTTCCTCGTAGAGGCGCTGCAGCTCCACGTACTCCACGCCAGTTTCTGTCAGGGCGGCGCTCGGGAACTTGTCGTAGGCCAGGATCTTCACCTCGAACCCCTTGAGCATGCCGCACAGCACCTGCCCGATCCGCCCGGTGCCGATGATGCCGACGGTCTTGCCGCGCATGTCAAAGCCAAGCAGGCCGTCCAGCGAGAAGTTGCCCTCCTTGAGACGCGCCCACGAGCGGTGGTAGCGGCGGTTGAGGCAGAGCATCATGCCCAAGGCGTGCTCAGCCACAGCATAGGGTGAATAAGCGGGCACCCGCACAACGCCAATTCCCAGGCGAGCGGCGGTCTTGAGGTCCACGTTGTTGAAGCCGGCGCAGCGCATGGCCAAGAGCTTGACGCCAAGGCTTGCGAGCTTTTCCAGGACGGCGGCGTCGAGCTGGTCGTTGACGAAGGCGCACACCACCTCATGACCAGCGGCAAGCGAGGCCGTCTCAAGTCCCAATCGCGGTTCCAGCCAGGTGATCTCGGCACCAAAGTGCTCTGCCAAGGGCTCAAAAGCCTGATGGACCCACGCCTTGGTGCTGAACATAGCGATCTTCACGGAACGCTCCTTTCCCAGACACCGACACCGGCGTCTTTCCCATTATACAAGAACCCACATTGCCATCAGGGTTGCAAGAGGATTAGAATAGAGAGATGAGAATCCCCATCCAGAAGGCCGTGGAACGCCAGACCGACATGCTTCTTTCCAACATCCAGGCGCTTGTCGACCTATATCCCGAGTTCGAGGCCGAAGACGGCGACTGGGACTATGGCGCCCAGCTCTTCCACCTGGTCACCTCACTAGACAAGTGGTTCATCGATCCCGACGGCGAGCGCGGAAACGTGGTGGAAATGCTGCGACGCGCCCACCACCGCATTCCGGCAGCCGACATGACGAGCTACTACAAGGACATCACCGAGCGCATCCGGGAGTTCATCCGCTCCAACCCGGACTGGGAAAGCGGCCCCGGCGAGATGGAATGGTCGCATCTGGAATTGGTGATGGGCCAATTCCGCCACGCCATGCACCATGTAGGCTACTTGCACGCCTACCTGCGCATCAAAGGGGTCAAGCCTCCCGAGTGGATTGGCCTCTCGCAAGCGGGCAAGCACACCCGGTCGGCGTAAAGACTCCTACGCCGGGAATGCCGTCAAATCCTCGGGGCGAAGTCCTGTGATACGGGTTACGACATCCCAGGCAATGCCTTCTGCAGCCATACGGCGAGCATCTTCTATGCGCGCTTCACGCATGCCTCTCTCAAGGCCCTGCTGGATGGCCAATTGCTCCATCTTGACTAGGAGCCGCGGTTTGGGCATGGTGGCGAGATAACTCATGATGATCTCCTCTTCATCTTGACTCAATTTACCCATTTCTACAAACAAAGGAAACAGCAAGGCGACCTCTTCATCGCTAGCGCTTTCACGAAACGCTTCTGCCGCACTGAAGAGTCTTCGGGGCCCATCCCACAACCCTCCCATGGCCAAAAGTAGCGTTGTGGCCACTAGGTTTGAGGTGATCGCCCAGCGTTCAGCATCTTCATGCGCTAACTGCACAATCCGCGTCTGGAAGCGCAAGAACTCCTGCCCATCGCCTTGGCCGACAATGCGATCAGGAACATCATGCTCCTTTCGTTCCGTGATGAGAGCCACAGGAATAATCTCATCCTTTGGGAAGCGCTCCATCAGGTCCAGGTAGTAGTGGGCCGTACGCACTAGATCGACACGACGCGCCTCGGACCAATGCTCAACAAGAACCAAAAGGACAGTAGGCCCTTCAGAAAACTCATAGCGGATGTTGAGATCCATAAGATAGCCCTTAGCTTGCAAATCCTTCTTGCGAACCTGAGTCGTAAAAAACTCCCACCCCAAGGGATCGCCGCGCCGCGCATGGATGTCGGGTAGCAAAAAGGCAAAAGCATCTTTGGGGCGAAGCTGTAGCAGCTCCTTGACACCTTGGTCGATGGACAGGCGAGGCTTGCGCGGCATCCATTGAATCTATCACATACTGAACAAAAGAGCAATAGAAATTATCATCGCGCCGTCAGTCCTCCAGCGAGAGCACCAGCCGCAATCCGTCGGCAAGATCTTCCAGATCGCTAGGCGAAAGGCGTCCTACCACTTCATGATCCAGATCGGCGCGGTCTAGCGTCAGGATCTGCGACACGTTGGCCACCGAGTCCTTGGCAAGTCCCGTTGCCGCCTTAGGAAGCAGGACATTTCCCGGGGCGCGGGCCAGCGCCAAGTTAGAGGTGAGCACGACGACCACCACGGTGGCGATGCGGCTCTTGTTGAAGGCATCGGCCTGGACCACCACGGCGGGACGCCGGTAGCCCGGTTCGCTACCGCGGGGCTCCCCGAGGTCCACCCAACGGATCTCGCCGCGCCGGATCACCAGTCGGAGGCCATCAGGGCGGAGCGGTTGGCCTTGCGCCGCAAGGCCGTTTCGGGAGACGTCTCCTCGGCGACCACGTTCAGCTGTGCCGTGATTTCGTCGGGATCCTGCCGCTTCAGGTACTGCCGCAGCGCCTCGGCGTAAAGCCGCGAACGCGACCAGCCGCGCGCCTCCACCAGGGTCTCGGCCGCCATGAAGACGTCGTCCGGAAGTGAGATGGCAGCTTTCATACTTGGTAGTATAGAGTGGGAAAGAGGGAAAAGCAAGAGGTAGCGACTCAGGGCATCGCGCAGAAGAGGCTGCTACGGTAGGGCGCCTCCCGCCGCGGGAGGGGGAGACCAGCAGGCAAGCCCGACCGCCGGCCGCACGGCCGGTGGGGGCGCCCACCTCAAGCCATCGTGAT
>DAIPHW010000187.1:0-4997 GCA_036771135.1 Fibrobacterota bacterium
GGGCTTTGCGACCCTGGTGATCGTCCGCCCATCGCTGCTCACGGGAAACCGCACCGCCCTGGGGCAGCCGTCGCGCCGCGCCGAGCGCTTCGGACAGATTCTGTCACCATTTTTCGAGATTCTCCTGCCGGCGAACTGGAGCCCCGTGCCGGCCGCGAGCGTGGCCCTGGCGCTGGCCCGGCGCGTCCCAGAAGCGCACGGGCGCGAGGTGCTGCTCTCGGGCAAGATTCGGGAGATCGGTCGCCCGAGCTGAGATTCAGCCAAGCGGCGGCAGGGAGCTGGAGCGCCGCCCGATGACGGCCCCGGCGTAGCGCGTGAGGAGCGGATGCGACAGGCGACTTGACAGAATCTGTCGAAGCATTGCCCGCGCCATCCCCTGCACGTTAAAGCGCAGGCTGGTAAGACCAAGGCGGGAAGCCTCGCGCGAGTCGTCAAAAGCCACCATGGCCAAGTCTTCCGGGACCCGGACGCCTCGGGAGCGCAGCCAGTGCCAGCACCACAGCGCCGCGATGTCCGAGGCCACCACCCACAGGCTCGCTCCGGATTCCAGCGTCTTTGCCAGGGCGGGACCGAAGATTCCCAGGCAGCGGTCCCGCGTGATCGCCTCGACCATGGGCCGCGCCAGCGGGTCGACGTTCCCACCATGGTCGATGCCGGAGAGATCGAGCCGCGCCAGCACCTCGGGATCGCGGAAGACCTCCTTTTGGACGTCCCATTCCGAGACCCATTCCTGGTTGGCCTCGATCAGTTCCATGCCTTCGGGAAGCCCTTCCCGAAGACCGGCCAGCCGGTTGCGCGACCAGGTGCTGCCGTGAAACGGCGAGATCCAGGCGAGCTTCCGATGTCCGCAGCCAACCAAATGCCGAGCCATGGTCCGCCCCGCCTCCCTGCCGAAGGCCTGGTCGTGAAACCACAGCCAGTGCGCCTGGCGGTAACGCTTTCCCGGCAAATGCTCGTGATTGGCGATCCACACCGCCGTCGGCAGGCGCGCCCGCAGCAACGCGTCGAGAAGCGGAGCGCTATCGGTCAAGTGCCAAGTCGAGACCACCGCCCCCAAGGCGCCGTCCAGGTCCGGAAGCGCACCGGTCCAAGGCACCAACCGCGGTTCCAGCCCGCAGCGGATCGCCTCCACTTGGATCTCTCGCCAGAAGTCCCACTCCCGGTCGGTGTCCATCCGAAGGTTTCCCTCCGCATCGGCCGCTCCGATGCACAAGACAACCGAAGCGCGTGATCCCGCCTGAGAGCGCGGGACGCTGACCGTCCAGGCGCGTCCGCGGCGCTCGGCATGGCCCTGCGCTTGAAGCATCGCCAAGGCCTTGCGAACGGTGGCGGGATGTATTCCATGCTGCTGCGCAAGCACCTTGGGAGCCGGCAGCGCTTGCCCCGACGCGTATTTTCCCTCTCGGATTTCGGCCCCGATCACCTCGACCAAGCGACGGCAATCCATCTTGGAGGGCAGCGCCTGCACCCGCGGTCGTGCTCCTCGCGGCCAGATCCCTGAGCCCTGCCGCGTCTCTAGCCACCCTTGCCGAACCGCTTCGGCAACCGCCAACTGGACCGTGCGCGCGCTCATGTCCCACAAAGCTGCCAGTTTCCGAATCGCAGGCAATTGACAGCCGTGCGCCGAAGCGCACGCCTCTTCAAGCCGACGCAAGGCCTCCTGGAAGCGTTCGCTCATCAAATCAATGATACAATCATTGAATAATTGAACGAATATGCGCAGCAGCTCTCATTCTCCTGCCATATCCTCCTTTCAAGGACGTCGCGGAAGCCCCGCACCTCCTCAAGGCGACTGCGGTGGTCGTCGGACACACAGAAAGGAAGCCCTTTGATCAAGCCATTGCTTGCCGCCCTCGTCCTGGCGGCCGCATCCTTCTCAACCGCCATGCCGGCAGGTTCCCGGGTGACCTTGCCCACGGGCAAGAAGATCTTCGTCTCGGGCATGAACCTCGCCTGGATCACCTACGCCGGCGATGTGGGCAACACCCCGTTGAGCGCCTCAAGCATCACCAAGATCGACGCCGCCCTCAAGGCTGTGCACGATTCCGGCGGCAACACCATGCGCATCTGGCTTTCGACGGACGGCACCAACGATCCCATCTACACCAACGGCTACGTCTCGGGTCCCGGCACCAGCACCATCGCCAACATCCAGACCATGCTGCAACTAGCCAAGAAGAACAGCATGCTGCTGGTCCCGGTGCTGCTCACCCACAACTGGGTGAACAAGAGCATCAACGCCACCATCCTGGCCAACAACAAGACCATGCTGACCACCGACAGCGGTCTTTCGGCCTACCTCAAGAACTACCTGAAACCAGTCGTCTCGGCCATCGGCAATGATCCGAACCTGCTGTGCTGGGAAGTCTTCAACGAGCCCGAAGGCATGGTGGACGGCTGGTCCTCGCCCGCAAACACCATCACCAAAGCCCAGGTCCAAAAGGCCGTGAACCGCATCGCCGGCACCATCCACACCCTGGTGCCCGGCGTCCTGGTCTCCAACGGTGCCGCCACCGCCGGAACCTTGAGCTGGTACTCCGACGCCAATCTGAAAGCCGCCGGCGGCGACACTGCCGGCAAGCTCGACTTCTACATGGCCCATTACTACGGCTGGAACGGCACCTCCAACAGCCCCTTCACCAAGGCCTACGCGGGCTGGAACCTGGACAAGCCCTTGGTGATCGGCGAATACGCCTCCAGCGACTGGAGCCAGTCCACCGCGTCCTCAAGCTCCATGCAGGACGCCGGCAAGGTAGACACCTTGCTCACCTACCTGGACAACGCCGGCTACGCAGGCGGCATGGGCTGGCAATACCAGCCGGACGCGGGCGATCCGTGGATGAAGGGCTTTGCCACCTTCGGACATTCCATCCGCCTGGCTTACCTCAACGACTCCAGCTCCATCAAGCTTTCTGGAACCAGCAACGGGACCTTTTCCGTGTCCGTCGCCGCCGGCGTGGGCGGCTCCGTGACGGCAAGCCCCACTGGCCGCATCGATTCCACCAAGTCCGTCACCCTGACCGCCGTGCCTGCGACCGGCTACACCTTCACCGGCTGGTCCGGCGACACTACCGCGGCCGCAGCGGCCTTGACCATCCCCTCGGTCGTCAAGGACTGGTCGCTAACGGCCAACTTCACTCCCGATGCCGGCACCAACCTGCTGAAGGAAGGCGACTTCGCTACGTCCACCTCCTGGGGCTTCTATGCCGCCAAGGG
The DNA here is from genome assembly GCA_036771135.1 of Fibrobacterota bacterium. GTDB lineage: Bacteria > Fibrobacterota > Fibrobacteria > UBA5070 > UBA5070 > JBDKGV01. The sequence goes on from DAIPHW010000187.1 coordinate 3,217, forward strand.
AAACACCGCCAGCGTCAGCTACGCCACCGGCAAGGCCGTGGTGACCGTGAGCTCCCAGGACGACACCACCTACCACGTCCAGCTCACCCAGTCGGGTCTTTCCCTGACGAAGGGAGCCACCTATCTCCTGAGCTTCCAAGCCTCCGCGAGCGCGGCGCGTTCCATCGCCATCGACCTTTCGAGCGGCGCCCCCGACTGGACCTGGCTCGGTGGAAGTACGGCCTCGCTCACCACCACCACCTCGACCTACACCGTCGAACTGACGCCCAGCGCCACAGCTCCGGCAGCCACTCTCCAGTTCAACCTGGGCGGAACCACCGGCACCGTGACCCTCGACAACGTCTCGCTGGTCAAGAAAGACGGCGGAACCGGCATTGCGGCGATCTCCCACAACCGCGGCGCCTCGATGACCACCTCCCTGCGCGGCGGTCTTCTCGCCTGGAGCCTGCCTTCGGCTTTGAGCTCAAACGGCACCCTGCGCATCCTGGACGTCCAGGGCCGCGAACTTTCCCGCACCGCCGTCGCTGCCGGTAGCCGTTCGGGAAGCCTCGGCCTTTCCGGCCAAGGGTTACGCTTTTTGGTGCTGGAATCCGCCGGCGCCTCGTATAGCGCCGTACTTCCAGCCCTGCGCTGATTTTCTTCGATAGCATCATTTTGTCGCACCGAGACGGGCAGGGGGAAATCCTCTGCCCGTTTTTCGTACCGCATTTTTGGTGATTCACCAAAAATTCTCCTCTGAAAATTCCTTTCCTCGACACGCGGTTCGTTTAGCTTCAAAAGAGGTGTTTCGTTCATCTTTCCGGGAGGTTGCCCATGCGCATCCGTCATCTGCTCGCAACCCTAGCCATCGTCTCCCTCACCTCCCTGATGAGCGCCTGTGACGACTCGTCCGCGCCTTCCGCTCTGGCTTCCGGATCCACCGGAGGCGTGAGCTTTCGGCTGTCGTCGGCTGACTCCGCAGCCGTGTCCGGCACCGTAGACTCGATCCTCCTCAAGGCCATCTCCGGAAACGACACGCTCACCGTGCGCGGACCTTTGGGAAGTCCCTTGAGCTTCTCCAGTCTACCGACGGGCCGTTGCGTCCTCCAGGCCTATCTGTTCAGCGGCAGCGGAACCATTCGTTGGTCCGGGAGCGACACCGTCCAAGTCAGCGCGGGCATAGAGACTCAGGCGACGCTTGTGCTGCACAAGGCCACCGGATCAGTCCTCGTCAACGTCGTCCTCGATTCTTCGACCATCGCAGCCAATTCGAGCTTCTCTTTTTACAGCACAAAGATCCAGCCCGACTATCCAGGCTATTACGAATACACCCTGAACACGCAAGGAAACGCCACCCGCCTTGTCACGACCTACGTGAACGGCCAGACTGTTACGGACACCCTGCGCGCTACGCTCGGTGCCACCGCCCTGGCCAAGGCCCGCCAGCTCCTGGAAGCCTCTGCCGCCCGACATCTTGCGGTCCTTCCAAGACCGCTCAAGAAAGACACCATGATCACCGCAAAGGGCGACACGCTCTACGGGTATCCCACTCCCGTCGGAGGCAGCACGATCACCCGCAGCATCATCTATGCGGACGGTCGTACAGTTTCCGTGGCCTTGCACCAGGACACCCAGATCTCATCCGCCACCTGGGATTCGCTGAACCCGGTGGACTCGCTGTTGGCCGCCTTGTTTCCGACCGTCTCGTTCTAAGCGCGCCGGAGCAGGACGTAAGATTGGGCGCCCCCGCTTGGCCCGCGACTCGGGCCGCGGTCGGGCTGCCTGCCGGGCCCCCGCCTACC
>DAIPHW010000188.1:0-4978 GCA_036771135.1 Fibrobacterota bacterium
CCAGAATTTCGAGTCATCTGGAAGATTCCAGGTACCGTTTCCATTTCCCTGCAGAGCAACATAGATGCCCGGGATATTGTCTTTGGCCATCATGGTCTTGATGGAATAGAATCCACTCAGATCATCCCCCGCAGTTCCCTTTTCGGCTTCCGCGACTCTTGCAGCGGAGCCGCCCATGCAGTGATTGCCGAAAACCAAGCGGTAGGGTTTGTCTTTATCGTATCCGGTCGGAACATCGACGATGTAGTCTCCTCTGCCTCCAGCACTGGAAATGTGGTAGGTACCGGATTTGGAGATGACTCCCAGCGCCTTTCCGCATCCCGCGCTCTTGATCGGGGCATTGTTCAGGCCGCCCCACCTGTCGAGAGTCGCCAGGCTCGCATTGACAGTATCCTGGAAGGAGGAGATATCCACGGCCTTGGTCACATAACCAGTGGCTTTGAATTCCAGCGAACCAACCGTTGCGGTTCCGGCCATGCCTCTGGCCAGTGCATTCGTTGAGGAGGAAGATTCCGTAGAAGACTTTACGGAAAGTTTACCGCCGAGAAGCGGAGAATAACGGAATGTCGATGCGTGTCCTCCAATGGTCACCCGGACAATCAGCATGTTCGTCGCACCGAAATTTTGATTCATGTTCCAGTGGAATTCACCAGCCGCAACCTCTTGGAAACTTTGCTCTTTGAGTAGATTGGCCATTAAATCGAAGATTTCAATTTTCACGGAAGCGGGAGTGGCGAGGTTGAGCTCCAGCACGCCCCGGTTGACCACGATGTTTTCGTGAAGAGGCGAATTTGGTGAAATCGCAGTTGAGGTCTGCGTGATCGTATATGCGCCGTTGCCGTCTGTTGTGGCCGTTAAATTCTTCCCCACCAGGGTGACGGTGGCCCCGGAAATGGCTTGTCCGCTGCTAGTGGTCACTTTGCCGCGCAAATTGATCGTCTGCGCCTGAGCGAGGGCACCCAACGAGAGGACGAAGGGTAATATTTTGGTCGTTTTCACGTTGGACCTCCTGAGATTGAACCAAGGCTAGGACTCCTGGCAAGCATACAGACGTACACTAGCCCAAGGGGAGTACCGGATTCGGTGCCGGATACACCACAGGCTTGGTTTGAACGCCAAGCCCATTCCTTGAGGGTTGAATGTATGGCGCTTCCAGGATCCGCACAGATGTTCTGCGGGTGGGGCTATTGTATTTATAACAAAAAAACAATGGCTGTCCTGGTCTTCGTCCTTCCCCACGCGCCAGGGATGCCGGCCGCAAGGCCCGGGACACCCGCCCGTAAACCAACGGGGCGAGGCATGCCTCGCCCCACAAACGGGATTGGGCGGGGGCCCGGCAGGCAGCCCGACCCCGGTCACAGCCACAACGATCGCTGCTTTCGCCGATAGCTGGGAACGGGGGGGCGCCCTTTCTCATTGATTGTTTCTGCAAGGCTACCTTGCAGAGATGCTCGTGCTCTTCGACTTCGACGGTACCCTGGCCGATACGCTGCCGCGGGTGCTGCGTCTGTGGCCGCGGCTTGCTCGTGAGCTGCGCTTAAATGACCCCGGCCCGGAAGGGCTGCAGGCGTTGCGATCGCGCCCTCTTGCCGAGGTCCTTGCCGCCCTGAAGGTGCCGTGGTGGAAAGTGCCGCTGCTGCTGTGGCGAGGCCGCACGCTGTTGCATGGGGACCCGGAGCCGATTGCCTTCTTTCCCGGCATGGCGGATCTGCTCTGCTCGCTAGACAGCCTTGGAGTCGAGTGGGGGATTCTCACCACCAACGGCCTGGCTCTGGTGCGTCGCGCTCTGCGGGAGAACGGCGTTCCCGAGCCGGGACTGCTGGAGGCCGGCCTTGGTCTCTCGGGAAAGCGCGAACGGCTCCGACATCTGGCGCAACAGCAGGAGATCGCTCTCTCGCAAGTCGTCCTGGTGGCCGATGAGCCGCGCGACGCCGAGGCCGCCCAAGCCGCTGGCGTTGGCTTCCTTGGCGTGGCATGGGGCTACGCCACGGCCCATGCCTTGCGGGCAAGCGGTGGGGGCCAGATCGTCGAGACTCCCGAGGAACTCTTGGAGGCTCTCATGGAAGGACGCTATGTCCTTGACGGTGCGGTGGCGGAAGAAGAGCTGCGGCCAGGATTCTTGAGCCGCTTGGCGCATCGCTTTGCCTGGCTGACCTCTTTTGAATAAAAAAGCCCCGGAAGGATTTCCGAGGCTGGTGGGACAATTTCCGAAAGCGGCTATTGGACGTTCACCTTGATGACTTGAGCTCCGCTCTTGGCCAGGAACACTCCCTGAGTCATGCCTTCCAGGGACAAGCTCGAGGTCGAGCCGTTCAGCTGGGACTGGCGCAGCAGGCGTCCGTTCAGGCCGTACAGCTGGATCGGGGCGTCGGACACCAACTGGGAACCGGCGCGGTAAAACGTCTGCGAAGCCAGGGCCGAGGCGCCGTGTGGGGTGATGCTCGTGGTGCTGGTGGCGTCGATGCGGTCGGTGCAGGAGTTCTTGTTGGTGCCGTCCTCGGCGTAAAGGATGCCGCGCGCCGATCCGGTGATGTAGATGCGGGAGAAGATGCACGGATCACCAATGACGATGGATGCGCCTCCGTACTTGTGGGTCGCATCGTCGACCTGCGTCCAGGTGGCGCCGTCGTCGACGGAGCGGAAGATGCCGTTCACGCTGCTGGAGTTGGTCCCCACGACGTAGATGGCCGGAATCGCATCGGTATTCCCTTTGCCAAAGCCGATGTAGGTGGCGCTCGCCAGTCCGCTGACCTTCGAGACGGTCTTGCCTCCGTTTGTGGAGCGGTAGACGATGTTGTCGCTTCCGACCTTGCCGATCCAGCTACCCGCGGCGTGTATTCCCTGCGTGAACCAGAGTTCGCCGGCCTGCTTGGGAGAGGCGAAAACTCGGAAGTAGCCGTATGCCCAGGAGTCGTCGTACTGGAGCGAAGTGTTCGCAGCGGTCCAGTTGGCGCCATTGTCTGTGCTGCTGTAGAGCATTCCCGTGCCGCCGTTGTAGATATAGAAGGTCCCGGCGGTCACGCGGTCGGCGATCACATGGAATCCTCCGTCGGCAGTGGTCAGGAGCGATGCGCTGGTCTTGGATGCCGTCCAGGTCGTACCGTTGTCTGTCGAGTAGTACACGCCGTTTTTCTGCATGTTCCAGACGATTGATTTGCCGTCGGCCGAGATGGCGGCAAAGTTCGATTCGTTGGTGTAGGTCGAGTTGCCTTGAACAGCCACGAAGGGCGGATAGCTCTTGAAGGCCGTCCAGGTCTTGCCGCCGTCGTTTGAGTAAGCGCCGAGCCCCTTGGTCGCTTCCTTGAAGATGCGGATCATTTTGTTGGGAGCCTGCCCTGCGTAGGAGAGGTCGAAGTTGGTTCCCGCTTCGATCTGATGCCGTGTGGAGGGCGGGACGGAGAGGCTCGTGTGATAGTAGCCGTCCACATCGCCGACGGCGCTTACGAGAGGTGCGCCATAAGTGGAACTCACGAGGGCCAGCGGCACGGTCTCCTCAACGCCATTGTCGGTGAAGGTCCACTTCGGAGTTGCCGCCGAGGCGTTGAAGGTGCTCCAGATGCCGTAGCCGGTGCCAAAGACTACGTGATCGGGATCGTTCGGGTCGATGGCCAGGGCCGAGAGCCAATGGGGATTGCTGGTTGCCGAGCTGTAGGCGCTGGCGGCATCGAAGCTGCCCTTGGCGAGGATATCGGTCCAGGTGGATCCGCCGTCACGAGTCAGAAAGACCGCTTCGTGAGGCACGAAAGAGCTGCTGCTGGGACCGGCGTTTCCCTTCCACCAGCCGCCGGTGCTGATCGCGACTTCCTTGGCGTTGCTGGGGTTCACGCTGACGCCGAGGTAGCCGTAGTCCTTGCCGCCCTTGGCCGGCATGGCCACCTTGGAGAAGGCCTTGGCGGTCGCATCGAAGGTCCAGACACTGCCGCCGCCTGGGTTGTTCTGGTCGAGCGGAGAGGAGGTGTTGGAGGTCAGCCAGAGGGTGTTGTTGGACTTCGAATAGCTCATCTGGTAGACGGTTCCGGTGAATCCGCTAAGCTGTGCCCAGGAGCTTCCGTCGCTGCTCTTGTAGAGGCCACCGGAGTAGGGAGCGGCGTAGATGTTGCCGGCTGCATCGAACTGTACGGCACCGATGCCTGCGGTGTCGCCGAAGGTCTTGACGGTGACCCAGGTGGTTCCGCGGTCGGTGCTCTTTAGCAGGCCGTTCTGGTTGGTTCCCAGGTAGATGGTGGTCCCTTTGGCGGCGATGCGGTTGCCCATGCCGCGTCCGGTGGCGTTTCCGCCCAGGCAAATTTCCCCTTTGGAAGTGAGCTTGGCGCTGTTGGTGCCGGTGACGTTGGTGCTGGTCAGGGAGGTCTTTGTCCAGGTCGTGCCGCGGTCGGCGGAACGCATGAACGAGCCGCCACCAGCCCAGGCAACGCTCAGATCGATGCCGCCGGTCAGGTAGACATAATTGGTGTCGGCCTCATCCAGCCCCAGGGCGATCGATCCCATGTCGGCGCCGTTGGTGAACATGTCGGTGAGCGGTGTCCAGGACGACTTGTCGGCATTCATCCTGTAGGCCCCGCCCACGTCGGTGCGGAGGTAGGCTAGCGACTTGGACTGCGGATGGAAGGCGACGCCAGGAACATAGCCGCCGCCCCATACCTGCACGCTGTTCCACTGGTAGCTCGCCTGGGCCGAGGCTATGCCCAAGAGGAGGCTAAGTGAAATTGGTTTGGCAAGATTCATCGGTGCTCCTTGTGCGAAATGATTCCTTGCTGAATCTATCCCGCCAGGATCGGCAGCATCTCCCGTTTTGAAGAACGCGTAAATGTGGCAGAAAACTTCTGCTAGACCTGGAAGGTCAGCGCTTCAGCTCTGGACGCTTTCGCCCACCTCGGCCTTCGGATGGATGTGGCAGAGTTCGCCGTATTCCACCCGGGCGATGCGACAGCCCTTGCCGATGGTCACTCGGGTGCCACGCACCAGCTCGGCCGTGACG
>DAIPHW010000189.1:0-4975 GCA_036771135.1 Fibrobacterota bacterium
CCGTTGGCGATCACGCAGGCCGATCCGCTGCGGGTCACTTGCTTGGCCGCCAGCACCTTGGTGCGCATGCCGCCGGTGGAGGCGATGGAGCCGGTGCCGCCAGCTAGGGCCTCGATCTCGGGAGTCACCTTCTGAACGGTGGGGATGAGCACGGCGGCGGGGTCGGTCTTGGGGTTTCCCGTGAAGAGACCGTCGATGTCCGAGAGGATGACGAGCAAATCGGCGCCCAGGAAGTGGCAGACATCGGCCGAGAGCTTGTCGTTGTCCCCTACCTTGATCTCGGCGGTGGCCACGGTGTCGTTCTCGTTCACGATGGGCAGCACGCCGCGGGCGTGCAGAGCCTCCACGGTGGCGCGGATGTTCGCGAAGCGCTCCTTGCTGCGCAGGTCCTCTCCCGAAAGGAGGATCTGAGCCACCTGGACGCCTTTTTGGGCAAAGGCCTCCTCGTAGGCGTGCATCAGCCGGATCTGCCCCACCGCCGCGCAGGCCTGCTTCTCGGCCAGGATCTTGGGCTTCTCGGCAAAGCCGAGAATGCCCATGCCCGTTCCCACGGCGCCTGAGGAGACGAGCACCACGTGCCGCCCTGCGAGGATTCCGGAGAGGTTCGCGACCAACGCTTCGAGCTGCTCGGGGGCGAAACCTCCCTCTTCGCGGGTCAGGAGGCGGGTGCCCACCTTGACCACGACGGTCTTCGCCTGCGACAGAATTTGTCGCCGCAGGTCGCTCACGCGGCGCTTCCATGGAGCACGGCGGCGGCCTCGGGGGCGGTGCAGCGGTTCTCAAAAAGCGCCTTCCCGACGATCACCCCGACGATGCCAGGGTGGGCGGCGGCAGCGATGGCTTCCAGGTCAGCAAGACCCGAGATGCCGCCCGAGACGATGGTCCCAAGCTCCGTCTCGCGGGCGAAGGTGGCGGTCTGCGGGAGGTTCGGCCCGGTCAGGGTGCCGTCGCGGGAGATGTCGGTGTAGACGCAGGTGGTGATGCCCAAGGCGCGCATGCCGCGTCCCAGGTCGGTGGCCTGGAGCTTGGCGCCGTCCACCCAGCCGCTCACCTTGACCTCGCCGTCGCGGGCGTCGATCCCCACGATCACCCGTTCATTGCCGAAGCGGGCCAGCATCGCTTCGACCACCGCCGGGTTCTTGGCGGCCACGGTGCCGACGATGATGCGGTCGACGCCCCAGTCCTCCAGGGCGCGGGCGGCGGAATCGAGGTCGCGGATGCCACCGCCAAGTTCTGTCGGGCACTTGGCTTCGGCCACGATGCGGCGGATGGCCAGGGCGTTCTGCGATGATCCGTCGAAGGCGGCGTCGAGATCCACCAAGTGGATGCGGTCGGCCCCGCCCTCGCGCCAGGCGGCGGCGATCTCCCAGGGAGCCGCGCTGTAGATGGTCTTCTGGTCGCGCTTGCCTTGGAACAGGCGGACGGCGCATGCCTCCATCAGGTCGATGGCGGGCAGGAAGTCAAGTCGTGTGGTCATGTGTGGTGCAAATGGAACAAATCCCGCCGACATCGTCGGGGCGGAATCTGTCTTAAGGTTTGCTTAGGCGCCCAGATGCGGCAGCAAGATGCGCGGCAGCTCCGGAAGCGAGCCGATGCGGAAGTCGGCCTTGTCCCAGTCGGGAAAGGCTTTGCGCACCAGCACGGTGCGGTAGCCCGTCTCGCGGCCAGTGGAGCAGTTATCGGGCTGGTCGTCCACAAAGACCACCTCCCCGGCCGGTTCCGGGTGGCGCGTCTTCACCATCTCGAAGACGGCGTGGTGGGGCTTGCAGTCGTAGCCGAAGGAGGGCAGGTCGTGGATGGCCCCGGTCCACTCGCCAAGCTGCATCAGCCGAAGGCAGCGGCGCACGTAGGAATCTTCGGCGTTGGTGAAGATGTCGGCGGGCAGGCCAATGCGCGAAAGCGCTGCACCGATTTCGGGAGCCGGTGCCGGGAAGACGTCGTCGGGCAGATCAAAGACGAAGCGCAGAAAATCGTCAGGATCCTTGAGTCCTTCGAACATCAGGCCGTGCAAGGTGTTGCCGTGCTGCTGATAAAGCTCCTGGCGGCGCTTGTCGCCTTCTTCGTCCGTAAGTTGTTTGCAGCGGGCCACGTAGAGGGAGATGCGGGTATCGATGATCCGGAACAGATCGTGGTCGCGCGGGTAGAAGGTGCCGTCAAAGTCCAGGAGCATCCGCCGGACGGAAAGCAGCGGATTTTGCCACAGCGCTTCCAGGGTGCGCAGGGTCATCCCCCACAGAGTCCCTAGCGAGGTGCGGATTCCGGGATAGCCTTCAGCGGGCGACGGCACGCGGGCCGAAGCGTCGTCCAAAAGTGCAAGCGGTACCCAGGCCCACTCGACCATTTCGCCATCTCCCCCAGGGGCATCCGGGAAATCTCCCAGGAAGAGCCAGGGTTCCACGGCCATCCATATGCCGGTGAGGCGTCCGGCGTGGGCGGTGGAAAGTTTTCCGGTGAGGTCTCCCCGCGTCAGGGAAAGACCCGATTCCTCGGTCAGTTCGCGCAAGGCGGTGTCGAGGAGGTCTGCGTCCGTTGGCTCGCGGCGTCCACCAGGAAAGGCGATCTGGCCGCTCCAGGGGTCGTCAGGGCGGGCGGCACGGCGTCCCAAGAGGACTTCAGCCCCAAGGGTTCCTGCATTTCGGATCAGGATGGAAACGGCGGCTTTGGGAATTTCCGTTTCCGTCACGCTTCAGCGGCCTTCGGAGAGGCGGCTGATGAGAAAGTCCGCGAAGTTGAGCTTGCGCATCTTTTCCTGGGCCTTCTCGATGTCGTAGGGGACGCGCATTACCTCGACCGAGAGAGTGTCGCTGTCGCAGATGCAGAAGCTTGCGTTGGGGTTGCGGTCGCGGGGCTGGCCCACCGAGCCGACGTTCACCAAGAGGCGCTGATTCTTGCCCAGGGTGTAGGCGAAGGATTCGCAGATGCGGAAGGACTGCTCGTTGTCCATGGTGACGAGCGACGGCCAGTGGGTGTGGCCGATGAAGCAGATGCGCTGCTTGAAGAAGCCAAAGGCATCGACGGCATCGTCCAGACCCGAGACGTAGTACCAGTCGGCTGGCGAGCGGGGCGAGGCGTGCACGAAGCAGAGATCGCCTTCGGTCTCCAGGTAGGAGAGCGTCTTGAGGTATTCGACGGTGGCGGGAGTCAGGTTCTCCTTGGTCCACTCGATGGCGCGGCGGGCGTAGAAGTTGAAGTTCTCGCTCGATTCGCGCCCCAGGGCCACCGAGTCGTGGTTGCCCAGAATGGTCAAGTTTGACTTCTGGCGGATCAGTTCCACGCACTCGTTGGGATTGGCGCAGTAGCCCACGAGATCTCCGAGACACACGCGACGCTCGACTCCAAGCTCGTCCATGCGAGCGAAGACTGCTTCGAGAGCTTCGAAATTTCCGTGGATGTCGGAGAAGATGCCGTAGCGCATGGAGGCCTGTGCGAGGAAAAGGTGTTAGGCGGCGCTGCCGTCGCGATCCTGGAACAATTTACTTCCCGTTGTGGCAACTTGGCCTTGGTACTTGCCCTGGTAGCCACCTTCTGAATCGCCTTCCATGCGTACCACCACGAGCTGACATACGCGCCAGCCGGCGCGCAGTTCGATCGGATGGGAAAGGCCGTTGTAGAGTTCCAGCGTGATCGAGCCTTCAAAGCCCGGGTCGACCCAGCCGGCATTTTGGATGAAAAGTCCTAGCCGTCCGATGGAGGAGCGCCCTTCCACGAAAGCCGTCAGGTCGTCGGGAAAGCCCACCACTTCGCGGGTGCGGGCTAGCACGAAGCTGTTGCCGGGCAGCACGAAGTGGTCGCTTTCGATTTCCTCGTAGGGGATCGGTTCGCCGAAGCGGGAGATGGCTCCAGCCGAAGGGCGCGGGATCAGGAACTGGTTTCCCAGGCGCAGATCAATGGATGCCGGCTGCAGGAGTTCATCGTCCCAAGGAGAAACCTTGAGCCGTCCGCCCTCCAGTTCTTTGCGCAGCGCGCTCTTGCCCAGGACCATTACTTGGAACCTCCCCCATGAATTTCGTCAAAATAGCATTTTGAACATACGACTCATGGCGTTTGCGGTGATCGTCGTTTCCCGCTGGCCCTCGGAGCGCAGTAGTTTCCACCCTTCTCTGAAATTTGCCGATGTCTTGTGTGTTTCTATCCCTCCTGTTTTGCCATTTTCTGCCAGCAGCGGACATTTCTGTCACGTCCTGGTCGGTGCGTCCCGAAGCTGTCTTCGCCATCGTCGACCCCACCGGTGACATTGCCTTGCAAAAAGCGCTGATGCAACGGGTGGGAGTGACGTCTTCCGATCATGTCTATGCGTCGTCGACAAAGTTGTCGGCTTCCGCCTTCAGTCTGGGAGCCACGGGAGCGACGCCCGAGTGGCATCATTTGTCCGCATCATTGGGGGCGCACCTCACCTACAGCCATCTGTCCACGAAAGTGAGCATCGATAAGGTGAGCGAAAAGGGGATGACGACGGCGGATACGAGCTATTCCGACGAGGTCACGCTTACGGGATTTTCCCTGGATGTCGAGCCGGGCATTCAGTGGCGTCCTTTCTCGCGGCACGTCTTCGCGTTGCGCGGCCGCCTTTCGGGGATTCCCCTGGGCGATCAGGACGTGCGCTGGGAGACGTCGGACGAAGGGACAAAAAACGGATCGGGGAATTTCCTTGCCGTGCGGACGACCATCGCGCTTTCGTATGCCTACCGGATCCTTGATCGGCTGGAGGTTGGCCTGGAGTTTGACCTGAATGAGCCTGGCTTGTACAAATCAAAGGCAGTTCGCGCCGGCAATCTGGAATATGTCCCAGGAACCGACGGCGGCGGCAAGGAAATGCGCTTGCGCCTCGGCTGGCCCATCGCGCTCTGATCGGGGCTTATTCAGGCGAACAGAGCGTGGCTATCCTAGGCTGGCCGCAGCGCCTCGACCTCCAGGCGCACCATGCGCACGTGGGTTCTTCCCGCCGCATCGGTTGGATGGCGCTCCAGGAAGCGTT
>DAIPHW010000190.1:0-4958 GCA_036771135.1 Fibrobacterota bacterium
CGAGGCAAAGGGGGTGGGGAGCTTTCCCACCGCGGGCGAGAGGTGCACGAACCAGGGATTGGCCCGCACTTCGGGGACGGTGGCCACCATGCGGCCGCTTGCCCCCAGGGTCAGGAAGAGCTGGTTCAGCGAGTTGCCGTTGGACAAAATCCGTCGGACCTCGCCGGGAAGCACCACGCGGTTTCCCTGCACGTCCAGCACCGTGCGGGAGCCGCCTCCACCACGACCCGAGTCGATGCGGCGGCAGCCGGCGCCTAGGATCAAAAAGGCGGTGAGAGCAGGAAGGGTGCGACCTACCATGTGAACTCCGCGGAGGCGAGGAAGGTGCGCGGGTCTCCCAGGTAGAGAATCCCGGCGCGGGTGGTCCAGAAGTTTTCGCCGGTGAGGTTCGTGACGGTGCCGCGCAGCGCCAGCACGTGGCGGGCAAGCGGCAGCTCGTAGCGGACCCCCACGTCGCCCGTAACCACCGACGGGATCGAGAGCGCGTTGGCCTGGTCCACCCACTCCTTGCCAGTGTAGTTGAGGGTGCCGTTCAGAAAGAGGCCGGGTAGGAGCGGCACCGCCCATTCGATCCCAAACTTGCCCATGGTCTCGGCAACCCCTTGCGGGACCTTGTCCCTGAGGGCCGGGCTCGAGGTCTTCTCAATGCTGGCGTCAAGCCAGGTCGCCCCGAGGCTCAGCGAGAGGCTTTCCAGGAGCTTTCCCATGGCGGTGAACTCGAGGCCGGTGTGGACTTCGCTGCCGTCCTGGGTGAGGGTATAGCGCTTGGTGCCGGCAAGGGTGTCGTTGTAGGCGTTCGCCTGGTCGACGCGGAAGGCCGCAAGCTGCAGGTTGAGACCGCCCAGGCGCGCCTTGACGCCGCCTTCAAGCTGGTGGCTGACGTAGGGGGCGAGCGTCTGGTTGGCGTTCAGACAATTTGCGTCATTGGGAGCCATCGTCCCCTTCTGCAGGGCCTCGATGTAGGAGACGTAGAAGGAGAGGAAAGGCCACGGGGTGACCACGACGGCCGCGCTCGGGGAAAGGGAGGACTTGTCGTAGGTGCTGTCCCTTCCCGTCGAGACGTTCACGTTGTGGTCCCTGATGGCGGCGTAGTTGACTCCCGCGAAGACCGTGGCAAGCCTGCCGATCACCACGCGATCAAGAAAAATCGCCGAGCGGGAATCGGTCTCCTCGGACATGGCGTAGGAGTCGCCGCCGTTCACGGCGGTATCGAAGGACGGGATGGACGGATAGTCCGCACCGCTTGCGTAGACGAGCTTCTTGCGGAGCGCATCCTTGGTGCTGTAGTAGGTGTAGGTCGCCTTTGTCGTGGGAACTTTGGTCATCAGGTAGTCGGCCACGTAGCCGGCCGTGAAGGTCTGCTCTACCGCGCCGGTGGCGAGCCTGAAGTCGGCAAGGAGATCTGCCTGGGGATTTAGGTTGCGGTTCTTTCCCTGGTAGTCCGCCCGCAGAGTGTAGCCGGTATCTCCGGAAAGGACGCGCCGCAACAGCACGTACTCGCGGCTGAACTGGTTGTAGCGGACGTCGCCGCGAACGTTCAGGTCCGGCAGGGGCCGCCACGAAAGGCGGGTGCCGGCGCGCTGGTAGTCGTCCTTGGCAAAGCCCGCCGAGGAACCCCAGTTCTTGCCGGCATCCGGGGCATCGGGCACCTTGGTGGCGGTGCCGATCATCCAGATGGACTGGGAATGCTCCACGTCGCGGCGGTAAGCCGAGGCGTCGACTGACCAGACAAGTCCTGACAAAATCTTCCAGTCGAGGGCTACGCTTGCGAGGGAACGCTCGTGGGTCTGCTCCTCCACCCCGGTCTCCCCTTTGCCCACGTAGACCAAGTTGGCCCGGTAGCCCACCGATCCCGCCGGGCCACCCACGTCGGCATGAATAAAGCCCTGGGCTCCGCCGTAGTCGCCCGCCGTGACTCGCAATAGAAACGTGTCAGTGGGGCGCTTGAGCACCGAATTCACCATGCCTCCGGGAGAGGTGACGCCGTAGAGAAAGCTGTTGGGGCCGTTCATGACCTCCACCCGCTCCTTGTCCTCCACCGGCTCGACGGGATTGTGGGAAAGCAACCCCTCCACCGAGGTGTTGCTTGTCCAGACAGAACTTGTGAAACCCCGCGAGGTGAAGTAGTCGGTGACGCGGCTGCCGCCGGTCTGGCTCTGGACCGAGGGCTGGGCCTTTAGGACATCAGTGAGGCTGCTTCCCTGCTGGTTGCGCAGCCGTTCGGAAGTGACGGTTTGGATGGAATAAGGCGTTTCCTGCCAGGAAGCCTTTCCGAGAACTCCCAGGGTGACGGTGTCAACCTTGCGGGTTGGGGCCGAGGACTGGGCACGGGCTCCCACCACGTCGAATTCGCGCAGGCTGGAAACCGACGAGTCCTTCGCCGACTGGGCGAAGGCGGTTCCCAGCGACAGAGCCACGAGCAGGAAGGATGCGGACACGGACATGGGCGACTTTCGAGGCTGTGGAGGATCGTCCTGCCTGGTGGCTTGGACTTCTCCGAAGCGTTCCCGTTCCTCCGGTAATCCGGTCGGCGCCACACCGTCGTGGCATTGATTCCTTATGCAATCCCCAAGCCAACCTCATCTTCCGGGCCGAGCATCATTGCCGCGAGCGAAAAGTTTCCCAAAGGTGATTTTTGCAGCGATTAAGTACGCCGAGGGACCCTGCGCAACCAATAGACTTGCGAGAAAGGCCGCTCGATTGATACGCTCCATCTCAGGCCCGCAACGCGGAACCTACAGATGACGCAAAGCTCAATTCGAAGGCTTCCAGATGGTCTCATCACATCACCTCCACTCCGAACACAACTCAGACCATGAAGGCATGATGCCCTTGTCTGTGACTCCGGGAAGGTACAGCATTGCCTCCGGGGTGGCGGTGTGGCTGCTGCATCGTCGCGACGATTCCGAATGGCTGGCCTCACTTCCCGTCCTTACCATGGTGGCTTCGGAAGTCCAGCACCATCCGTGGCTGATCCGTCCCATCCTCAACGCCCCGGAATCCGGCGAGTGGACGGTTTTCGACCTGGACGGCATCGGCATCTTGGTGCGCCTTGGGGACTTCGAGCCGCTTTTTGAAGACGCCTAGCGGCCCTTTAGCGCATTTCCGCAAAGCGCGTAGTCATCAATCTCAAGGCCCGGCGAATTTCCCGGTCCTCGATCCTACGATAGGCCTCCAAGAGATCGTATTCCTCTTCCGTGAGGCCATGCTCCTGGCGCGCTAGCAACCTCTCAGAGACCGGCTTTCCCGGTGCGCTGGGCAGCAGATCCTGGACAGAAATCTGCAGAATAGCGGCAATGGCCAGCAATCTGTCAGCCGGCACCACAGCTTCGCCGCTTTCATAGCGCTGGTAGGACTGATAGGAAAGTCCCATGTGCAGCGCGACCTGAGTCTGCGTCAAACGCCGCTCCATCCGGTATTGCCGAAGGCGCTGCCCGATCTGCCGGGCCTCCTGTTGACGTATGGTCTCCACAGTGTAAAAGTCCGCCAGGTGAGGGTCCTTCATCTACCCACTTTTTGCTGTACATGAAATACGAACAACATTTCATTGCATAGAAATCCAACTCGCCGACACCACTTGCAAGCGCGCTCTTCTGCACCCGTGCCAAGCTTTGTGCTGACAATCACGCTTACTTCCAAAAAACATCAAGTCACCGCTCCTTGCGAATTTGTCGCCATCGCCATTTGCACAGCGAAAGTCAAGAGACAAGGAGGATACCCAGAATGCTTGTTGAGACAATTTATGCAAAATTCCATTGCATCCAACCTTGAAACTTGAGACAATACGTTTAGTCGTTTCACCTACCACGAATCCGATGGCCGCAAGCCAATGCCGACGTCCCTGATCGGCATTGGCACACCATCCATCCCGCCGCCTCGTTAAGGCTACGCGCGCCAGAATGACTACGGCCAAGGCTCTTTGATGCTGTGCTCCACAGCTTCCGTTTTCGTCATTTCCAAAGTCACAAAGCAGGAGATTCCCAGCCATGTCATGGTTCAACAAACTCAAGCTGTCCACCAAATTGGTGTCTTCATTCGCTGTCATTGCCCTCCTGGCCGCCTGTATCGGCGGCGTTGGCATCCTACAGCTGAGGAGCGCCAACGAACGAACGAAGTACCTGTATACAAACAAGACCCAAGGCATCGAATTGATCTGCGAGGTCTACGCCAATTTCCAGAAAGTTCGCGTCATGATGCGCGAAGCCATCTTGGCCAAGGATCCAGCCCGTCTTGCTGTCGTGTCAACAGCCATCCGGACCTACAGCGACTCCATCGACGCCAAACTCGGCCTCTATCAGAAGCTCATTTCCAGTCGCGAGGATTCAGACCTCTTTGCGAGCTATACCACGGCCCGCGGCGGCTACAAGACTGTTGAAGAGCGAATCTTATCTCTGGTTAAAGAAAACAAGAGCGACGAGGCCCAAGCCTACGGGCAGACCGTCGGTGCCACCGCCATCGTCGCCTATGACAAAGCCATCGCGGACATGATGAAAAGCAGCATGCAAGAGGCAAGTCAAACCGCCGAGCAGACGGAAAAGAGCGCGCAAGCCTCCACGAAGCTACTCGCAGGAATCGTACTTCTCGGATTTCTGGCCGCCTTCGTCTTGGGCATCTTTATCACCCGCCTGATCACGCGCGAACTGGGTGGCGAGCCCGACTATGCCTTGGCCGTCGTGCAGCGCGTAGCCGCCGGAGACCTCACCGTCGAGGTAGAACTGCGAAAAGGCGACGCCTCGAGCCTGCTCTTCTCCATGAAGGAGATGTGCCAGAAGCTTCTGAGCGTCATGAAGGACATTCGCGGCAGCGCCGACTCGCTGGCCTCGGCTTCCGAGGAGATCTCGGCCTCGGCCCAGTCGCTCTCGCAGACAGCCACGGAACAAGCGGCCAACGTGGAGGAGACCTCGGCCGCTGTAGAAGAGATCACCGCCACCGTGGCCCAGAATTCTCAGAACGCCCGC
>DAIPHW010000191.1:0-4947 GCA_036771135.1 Fibrobacterota bacterium
CGACATCCAAGTAGAGGGGGACGTCGTCCAAAGCAAAGGATGCTGTGGTCAGCAGGCTGGCGATGGATAGTATGCGCTTCAAAGACACTGGCAACCTCCGTGAGTGAAGCTTGAACATAGCGCAGAGGTTGCGAGAAGGGGGGGGCAATTTCCCTGAGAACAAAGAACCCGTGTCGCAGTTGCGGCACGGGTTCTTGTTCCCAGTGGGGGAAGAAATTATGCCAGCTTGTACTTGGTGCCGCGGGCCTTGCCTTCGCGAGCAAGCTTACCTTCGCTCACCAGGGCCACCAAGGTGTCGCGCAGCGCTACGCCGTCGAAACCGACCAGAGCAGCGATTTCGCTGGAAGCCGTGTAGTCCTTGCCTTCCAGGGCGGTCAGGACGCGCTCGGCCTTCTCGCCACCGGAAAGGCGGCTCTTGGGAGCGGCGGGACGACGAACGCTCTTGCCCTCGAAATCGGCAAGCTTGGCCTCGAGATCGCGCACGACCTTGCGAGCGTCTTCCAGCTGCTTACGCACTTCGTTGACTTCGGCAGCCTTGCGGCGAGCGATTTCGCGTTCCAGTTCTTCGATCGAAAGATTATCCAAAGCCATGACTTCCCCTCCAAATGAATTTCATTTGTTCTGTTATGAATATACAGAAAGCAATCAAAGGAGCTTCGGTAAAGCCCAAAACATCCCGATTTCTCTTCCCAACTGAAGAGTATAATACTTCATTGCAATAAAAAAAGCAAGCCGGAATAGGCTTGCTTTAGAAAACTTTGGCTGAAAAGGATGCGAAAATCAAAAAGCGCGTTCGACAATGAATCGCGCAACGTCAGAAAGCAAGTTGCCTCGGCATCCCATTTTTCCACAAAGCGATATGGCTTTTTCCATGAGCTCACGGGCAATGCGGCGACTTTCTTCGATTCCCACCAAGGCTGGATAAGTGGCTTTGCCGTTAGCCACGTCCGAACCGACGTCTTTGCCTAGCATTTCCGTGGTGGAGGTGATGTCCAGAATGTCGTCGACGACCTGAAAGGCGAGGCCTGTGAGCCTGCCGTATTCACGGTAGATGGATAGCTTCGATTCATCGGCACCGGCAAGCAATGCCCCAATTTCCAGCGAAGCTTCCAGCAGCGCTGCCGTCTTGTGGCCGTGAATGTATTGCAACGTTTCCAGTGTAACCGGCTTGCCTTCGCTTTCGATATCCACCACTTGGCCGCCGAGCATGCCGTCGGAACCCAAAGCGTGCGAAAGCACTTCGATAGCGCGGGCATTCCCAGCCTGGGCCAAAATCTCGAAAGCCAGGATGCATAAGGCGTCTCCCGCCAGCACGGCGGTGGCTTCGTCGAACTGCTTATGGCAGGTGGGACGTCCGCGGCGGAAGTCATCATCATCCATGCAGGGGAGGTCGTCGTGGATGAGCGAAAAGGTGTGCAGCATCTCAAGAGCTACGGCGCCGTGATCGACGAGTTTACCGGTACCGCCGCAATCTTCGAAAGCTGCGTAGCAGAGCGCCGGACGCAACCGCTTGCCGCCGGCTAGGAGCGAATAGCGCATGGCCTGATGAAGCCGCTCGGGCCGCTTGGTCACGGAGGGGAGAAAACTTTCAAACGCAGCTTCTACACGCTGCTTGGATGTTTCCAGATAGGTTTCGCTCAGACTCATCGCTCTTCCTCCACGACGGGATTTCCGGCGGCATCCTCAGTGAGGCGGCGCACCACGAGTTCGGCGCTCGACAGCCGTTCCCGGCAAGTGCGCACCAGCGCCACGCCTTCCTGGTAGCTTTCCATGGCCTGGTCCAAGGGGAGGCTTCCGCCTTCGAGAGCGGCCACCACCTCTTCTAGCCGCTGCATGGATTCTTCAAATGTCAGCTCAGGACTTGTCATTTCGGGCGTCCTCCACGTACAGGATGCGGGAACGCACCCGACCATCCCCAAATCTAATTCGGATCTCCTGTCCTTCGCACAGACCTTTGGCGCTGGAAAGGATCTTGCCGTTCTCGGTTTCTACGGCGGCAAAGCCGCGCGAAAGTACGCGCAGCGGCGAAAGGGCCTCTAGACGGGCCACTTCTTGGGACAGGCGCATGCGGCTGCGTTCCAAGAGGTGCTCTGAAGCGGCGTGAAGGCGCTCCTCCTGCCAATCCAACCGCTGTGAGGGACGCTCCAGGAGCTGCTGCGGACGCTTGAGGCAAGGACGGCTGGCAAGCTGGTCCAGTCGCTCGCGACGGCGCTCCAATGTGTCCAGCAAAGCATCGGCCATGCGTTGCGAATAGGCTTCGAGCTCCTCCAGGAGGCTTTCCCGATGGGGGGCGCAAAGTTCGGCCGCGGCGGAGGGCGTCGGGGCGCGCAAGTCGGCGGCGTAGTCGCAGAGGGTGAAGTCCGTCTCGTGGCCCACGGCCGAAATGACCGGCCAGGGGCAATTGGTCACGGCGCGGACCACGGCTTCATCGTTGAAGGCCCACAAGTCTTCCAGCGAGCCTCCGCCACGCGCTACGATTACGAGGTCTGGCTCGAAGGGCGTACCCTGGCAGAAGGAGAGGAGCTCAAAGGCCGCAAGCAATCCTGGAACGGCTTCGGCACCTTGCACCGGGGAGGCGACCAGCAGCAGCTCCACATGAGGACTGCGCCGTGACAGGACGTTCTTGATGTCGTGCAGCACCGCGCCGGTGGAGGAGGTGATCACCGCCACGTGCCGTGGATAGGTTGGCAAGTCGCGCTTGCGGGCGGCGGCAAAGAGTCCTTCGGATTCTAGGCGCTGTCGCAGCTCTTCGTAGCGGCGTTGCAGGTCGCCTTCGCCTACGGGCTTTAGGGCGCTCACCACCAGTTGGTATTGCCCGCGCGGCTCGAAGAGGGTGATGCGTCCGGCGGCCACCACGCGTTCGCCATCTTCAGGCAGCACCATGCGCGCGGCGGTGCTGCGCCACATGACCGCCGAGAGCACGGCTCCCTCGTCCTTGAGGGTGAAGTAGAAATGGCCGCTAGCCGGGCGTTTGGATCCCGAGACCTCGCCTTCCACGCGCACCGGATCGAAGCGATCTTCCAGGCTGTCCTTGATCTCGCGGGTGAGTTCGCTGACGCTCCAGGCTTCTCCTAGGGGCGGGGGGCTCATGGATTGAAATTCGTGATGGCCATCATGGCGGCCAGGTAGCTCATGAAGATGAGGGCGTAGAAGAGCTGTTCCTTAAAGGTGAGGATGCGCTTGGGAATGCTCTTCTTGACCACGCTGTCGCGCACGGCTGTGGCGGGACGGCGCAGTGTGGTGTCTCGCCGCGCCGTGTCAGCGGAAAGCGAGTCCTTCTTCACGAACGGTGGCAGAACCGAATCGCTCGTCTGCAGGGAACGGACCACTGGAGATAGAGTGCTTGCAGGCAGGACAGTGTCGGGAGCGGCCGTCGCCAGGACAGAAACTGTCAGAAAGGCGAGAAGGCCGCGCCGCCGCATCAGGCCGAAAGCGCCTTCTTCACCAGCTCGTTGACGATGGCGGGATTGGCCTTGCCCTTGGTCTCGCGCATCACCTGGCCGACGAAGAAGCCGAAGAGCTTTTCCTTGCCGCCCTTGTAGGCGGCCACCTCGGAAGGATTGGACTCGATCACCTTGGCGACGGCTGCGTCAATAGCTCCGGTGTCGGTGACCTGGCGCATGCCGTTTTCGTCGATGAGCACGTCGGGCATTTTCCCCGATTCGGCGAGCAGCGCGAATACGTCCTTGGCGATCTTGCCAGAGATGGTCTTGTCCTCGATGCGGGCGACCAACTGGGCGATGTGGGCTGGGCCGAAAGGAAGCTCCGCGATGTCCTTCCCGGACTCCTTGACGATGCGCAGCACCTCGGTCATGGTCCAGTTGGCGATGGCCTTGGGGCTATTTTGGATGGTTACGGCGGCCTCGAACCAGTCGGCCCACGCCTTTTCTGAGGTGAGCACGCGGGCATCGTATTCGGGGAGTCCCAGCACGTCGCGGAAGCGTTCCACGCGGGCTTCGGGAAGCTCGGGCATGGTGGTGCGGATGTGCTCAACCTGTTCGGTGGAGATGGCCAGCGGCACGATGTCGGGCTCAGGGAAGTAGCGATAGTCCTGGGCGTCTTCCTTGTCGCGCAGCGAACGCGTGACGCCGCGATTCACGTCGTAAGCGCGCGTCTCCTGCACTACGTGGCCACCGTTGTCGAGGATCTCGGCTTGGCGGATGATCTCGCACTGAACAGCCTTCTCGATGTTCGTAAAGGAGTTCATGTTCTTGAGTTCGGTGCGGGTACCGAAGGGGCTGTTCTCGTCGCGGCGTAGCGAGACGTTGACGTCGCAGCGGAGATTGCCATTCTCCATGTTGGCGTCGGAGACGTCCGTGTATTCCAAAATCTGCTTCAAGCGCTGCACGTAGAGGATGGCTTCGGCGGACGAACGCATGTCGGGGGCCGAGACGATCTCGCACAGTGGAGTTCCAGCGCGGTTGGCGTCGAAGACGGTGAAGGCGCCGCGGTCGTGCATGAGCTTGCCGGCGTCGTCTTCAAGGTGAATGCGCTCTAGCGAGATGAACTTGTCAATGTCGCCATCCTTGATCTGCAGGCCGCCGCCGGTGCAGATGGGCTTGTCGTAGATCGGCATGCCGCCAGTCTGGGTGATCTGGTAGTTCCTGGGAACGTCCGGATAGAAGTAGCTCTTGCGCGTAAAGAAGGAATGCTGGTCGATGGTGCAACCAAGCGCGAGCCCCAGGCGAATGGCGCACTCGACCGCCTTGGCGTTGGGGATCGGGAGGGTCCCGGGCATGCCCAAGCAGATGGGGCATGTGTGAGTGTTGGCTTCATCGCCCACGACGCGCTCGCAGCCGCAGAAGAGCTTGGTGCGAGTCTTGAGTTGGACGTGGACTTCCAGACCGATGACGACGGAATAGGGCATAGACGGAAAGGTACCAACTTCCCTGGCGGTTTCTAGCGTTGGCCTTGACGATCGCGCCAGCGAGTGAGCAGAAAGGCCGC
>DAIPHW010000192.1:0-4938 GCA_036771135.1 Fibrobacterota bacterium
GACAGCAACCGCCTAAGCACCACCACGGTGGGACAGACCACCGACAGCTACTCCCGCAATGCCCATGGCTCTCCGCATCTGGATGTGCTGGACCCAAAAAAAGATGGATACCTTGCATGATGCCGTTCCCGAGGGAAAAGGGTGGTATGGTGTCTTGTTAACCCAAACCTAGCCTATACCGAGGGGCGGAGCTTTTTGTTTGCTCGTGAATTTAACAATTTCTGTCGCAAAACTTCTGACACGAAAATCGTTTTGGACAATAGTGATGTCAAAAATCAAAAAAATATATGGCCAAGCTTATTTACTCTTAGGAGTAAATAAAGCAGCAAACGCATTGACAATACCATTTATTGTTGGAGAAATCGGTTTCGTAAATTGTATCCCTCACCGTTTGGTTGCTTGGTTTGATGGAGATTTGTTTTGGTTAATTGCGTCAGTTGTTCAGTTATTTATTATGAATTTCGTGATCGGTAGAGACGTTTTTGTTCGAAAATGCATGGAGCTAGCCAAAAGCATGGAAGATGATGAGCGTAAAGCAGCAAATATAATCGTACTGCTGATGATAATTTTACCGCTGTCATTTTGTGCGTTTTCGGTGTTTGTATTGCCTTGATTTGATGAAATGGCAACCAATTGAAAATAATCAAGAAGCCAAGGCCGTCGATGAGCACAACGCCTTGGCCAGTCCTGTCACGCCCCAGCGTCTGCTCTGGAAAAAGGAACATACAGACCAGTCGACAATTGAGATCCGTTTAGCGACGCGGATCAATATTTCGACGCTTGATTGCGAATAAATTCTGCGACAAATTGCGGATGCGCTCCACCAGCGATTCTAGCCGAGCATCGAAGGGCACGAGCGGCAAATCCAAGAGAACATTCTCAACCCAGCAATTCCTGGACAAGCTCGGAAGTGAGCATCGCTCCGCCCGTTTCTCCGGAATCGAAAAGTTCCCGTGCCAAGGCGGCCTTGCCGCGCGCCAGCGCGAGCACTCGTTCTTCAATGGTTCCTTTGGCGATCATGCGGTAAAGCGTCACTGGGCGCGTCTGTCCAATGCGGTGGGCACGCGAGACCGCTTGCTCTTCCGCAGCCGGATTCCACCATGGATCGAGCAGGAAGACATCGTCGGCCGCTGTCAGGTTGATGCCAGCGCCGCCAGCCTTGAGGCTCACCAGAAAGATTGATTCTGATCCTCCATCCTGGAAGCGACGAATCCGGCGCGTGCGCGTGGTCGCCGGCGTAGAGCCGTCGATGCGCAAAAAGCCCAAATTTTCCCGGGACAATCGCAGTTCCACCAGATCCAAGAGGCTTGTGAAGCTCGAGAATACCAGCGCGCGATGTCCTTCAGCGATGTCCTCACAGAGCTTCTCCACTAACGTATCGAGCTTGGCCGACGGTCCCCGATGACCGGCAAGCTCCGGGGCGCAGGCGATCTGACGCAAGCGCAGGATGGCTGTGAGCACCTGAAAGCGTGCGCCGTGATCGAGTCCCTGACGGCGGATCGTAGGAAGCAGGCTTTTCTGGTACTCCTTGAGCTGGCGCTGGTAAAGGGCCTGCTGCCTGGGGTCGAGTTCCACCAGAAGTTGGATGTCTTCGCGCGGAGGAAGGTCTCGGGCCACGGCCGCCTTGGTGCGACGCATCCAGAAAGGCGCCGTCACCAATCGCAAACGCGAGAGATCTGGCGTCTCTCCCGGCTCCGGAGAAAACTGGGACAGGAATTCCTCGCGCGGCCCGAGCAGTCCGGGGTTGAGAAAAGCGAACTGGGACCACAGGTCGGAGAGCGCGTTCTCGATGGGCGTCCCGGTCAGGCAAAGCCGCTGGGCAGCCCGCAGTCGCTGGCAGCAGCGGTGCGTGACGGTCTCGAAATTGCGGATGGACTGGGACTCGTCCAGGACCGCAATGGAGAATTCCTGCCCGTCAAGCCATTCCTGCTCGCGGGGCAGAATTCCGTAGGTGGTGACAAAAATTGTCGGCGCCTCGACGGGAGCGTCGCGCAGGGCCTCGCGGCCGATGCCGTGAAGCAGGCGAGAGCGCAAGTGGGGCGCAAAGCGCCCGAGTTCGGAGATCCAGTTGCCCGCCACCGAAGCCGGAGCCACCACGAGAGCCGGGGCAGCCTTCGGATCATCCTCAAAGACTCGGCAGAGCAGGGCGATCACCTGAATGGTCTTTCCCAGCCCCATGTCGTCGGCCAAAATCCCGCCAATTCCTTGACGCCGCAGGGACATGAGCCAGCGGAATCCCTCCGCTTGGTAAGGACGCAAACTTGCTTGCAGCGATGCAGGAATGGACGCGGGCTCTTCTTGTCCGGCGGTCGAGGCATGTTCCAACTGCTGCCGCCACTCCAGCGGATCGCGGGCCTGCGCCAAGCCGCTTTCCATGAGCTCCTGGGCCAGCACTGCGTGGAAGCCACGCAAACGGATGCCGTCCTCGGAAGGCGTTCCTAGCCGCTCCAGCCAGTGCAGGCGTTTGAGCAAAGCCTCGGAGACCTCGCCCGTAGAGCCGTCGGGAAGAGCGATCGGCCCGGCATGTGCGACCAAGGTGGACAGCGGAATCTCCATGCCGTCGAAGTCAAGCGCCCCGGAAAGTTTGAACCAATCCTGCCCCGAAGAGCGAGCGACGGCACGAAAGGTCCCTGAACGCCGCCGCCAGCGTTCCAGGAGAGTAACATTCCCCACTTCCCAGCCAGCCTCCTGCAACCGCGGCACGCCTTGCAGCGCCAGCTTCCGGAGCGATACCGCGTCTTGAAGCATCCAGCGGCCATCAGCCTTCACAAGCTCCACTTCCATCTCGCGCAAGAGATCCAGGAATTCCTGGCGCAACTGCGCCTCGGCCTTGCAGTCCCGCTCAAGCTCCACCAGGAGACCATTTCCGTCGGTGAAAGCGAGCCGATCGTCGTCGGTGTCTAGAGAAACCGCCAGACTAGGATAAGCCGCCACAACAGATAGGTAGACGCCACCACCGTCAGGAAGCTCCACTCTAGCACGGCGCAAGGGCGCTTCGTGAAGAGGGGGCGGGAAACACGACTCCGGGACCAGCACTCCACTGTGGGAAAGTTGGCGCAGTTCCTGACGTACTTGTGCCAGTGCATTTCCAGGAAGGGCGGGAAGATCTTCGGAAAGCAGCAACAGTTCCTCGGGCACCCGAGAGTCGATGCGATACAGGTGGTTGCCTTCCAAGACCGTTCGGTTGCCTTGCGTTCCCGCGATGCACCACGGTTCCTGAGGGACATGGACACGTGCATCCTCAAGGGAATGCAGAGAAGCCGTAAAATGACCAGATCCGTTTTCATCGAGTTCCAGAGAGGGCTCGAATTTCCAAAGTCCCTCGTCGAGTTCCAGAGGCGTTCCGTCCGCAAGAAACAGTCGCTTCAGCCGCGCTGCCGCGGCTACTAGCATGTGAAGCCCTGCCGGAGGGCGACGAGTCCTCCAGCCATAATCGGCTGGCGGATCACCGCAAGCTTCGATCAGCCGCATGTCGTTCGGGCTGATGTACTTGGGAGGAAATTGAGTGTGAAGGATTGTATGGCGCAGATCGGCTCGGTCTAAGCTCCATCCATCCCGCTTGGTAAAAACTCTCGGTCGAGGCACGATTTCTGCAGAACGGATTCGCCGGCGAGTGTCGGTCAGCATCAAGACAAAGGCGACCTCGCGGATGCGGGACGAGGCGTCCTCTTGGGATGTGTTCAGGGTGGCAGCGATCTTACGCAAGATCTGGAGTCCCGATTCGACCTGAGGTGTTAAGGCCGGCGGCGGTTCCACGTCGCTATCTGGAAGCTCCAAGGCATCGCCTTCCTCAAACAAGCGCAGGCGCAGGGCAATCAGGTGTTTGCAATCCAAATGCTCGGAGAAGTACGGGCAGGTGCAGAGATTGTTACCGTCCAAGGCAACCGTCACAGAATACAATCGCGTCCCCTGCACGGAAGCGTTCCAGCCTCCTCCCGCAGAATTTGATCTGTGGATTCCGGTGAACTTCCACACGTAATCCCAGGCACGCCCGATGAGATGACTTGAGGCTTGCGAGATGCTCTTGAACAAGAGCTTCCGTTCCTCCTCGTTCGGGGGCCACTCCTCGCCTTCAGGCATCCACGTTATCCCCCAGGCTGTTCTTGGCGAGCAAGTCTGCCGTTTCGAATGATGGCCATGTCAGCAAAGTAAGAGCAAACAGCGGCAGCTGGATGCACGACAGAGATCATGTTTGGCCTATTAAAGACGCTGTCCACCGTTGGACAATGCTGATCAAGGTAAGGGCATCCATGCTTCATGGCTAAAGGGGGGGGGCTCTTGGCCGGCCTTCACCACTCCGCTTGCAGCCACTCCCGCACGTTTTGCCACATCACGCCATTGCGGCCGCCTATCGGGAGATCGTCCAGCGAGAGGACGATTTTTGGGTAATTGTCCCTGATCGCCTCCAGGTTGCCGAACTCCCGCTTTCCCATCGCGCCTACGGACACCTTCCACCCCCGGCGCAAGAGCTCATGCAAGACTACCGTCTCCAGACCCACGCGCAGCCCTTGCGATTTGAAGAAGTCGGCGATGCTCTTGATGGAGATGAGGCTGCCGGTGCTATCCATGCAAAAGCTCAGGATCCGCTCTAAGACCGACACGTCGCGAATGCGGTGGCGCTGTACGATGTCGCGCAGCAGCAAGGTGTCTAGCACGGCGCTTAGGTAGGGCGCTGTGGACTCCTCCTCTAGCGGTAGATGATGGATACCTGGTAAGCCACCGAACTGCAAATACTCGTTGAATAGGAGCCGAGTATCAGGTGCTGTGACCGATTCGGAGCGGATTGCGATGTATTCGGAGAAGCTCAGGGCGTACACGGGAATCTCGATGTAGCGCCCGGTAAGAAGCGTAGTTAGTGTCCCCCCAGACACGCTGTGCGAGAGGTCGAAGTCACTCGACGATGAACGAGCTTCTTTGCCGCGGGCCGTCGTTCTGCCG
>DAIPHW010000193.1:0-4879 GCA_036771135.1 Fibrobacterota bacterium
AAGGTGGCCCAGGTGGCAACGAGGATGCTTGCCGTGCCCCAATCGCGCAAGACGAAGGATGTTGGGGTGAAGATGTAGTCGTTGAGCCAGTCGGTGAGCGAGGCGTGCCAGCGACGCCAGAAATCGGCAAGGTTGGTCGCGAGGTAGGGGGCTTGGAAGTTCTGGTAGATGTCGATACCGAAGATGCGCGCCACGCCGCGGGCCATGTCGGAATAGCCGGCGAAGTCGCTATAGATTTGGATGGCGTAGGCCCAGGTTCCCAAGAGCACGGCAAGGCCTGAAGCCTTGGGCTGGAGCAGGGCGGTGGCGCAATCGGCGACGTTGTCGGCGATCACGATCTTCTGAAGCGCTCCGATGGCAAAGAGCCAGACGCCTTCCGAAAAGCGTCGGGAATCCCAGCCGCGGGCGCTGTCGAGTTGCGGCAAGAAGCGGCGAGCGCGCTCGATGGGACCAGAGACAATATTTGGGAAAAAGGACACAAAGAGCAGGAAGCGCCCGAAGTTGCGCTCGGCCGGACAGCGCCCGAAATACACGTCGAGCGTCAGGGTCATTTTCTGGAGGGTCCAGAAAGAAATGCCCACCGGCACCAGGATGGAAAGGCTGGAGGCATTCCAGCCCAACAGGGACGTGGCTGTCCGGATCTGCGGCAGGAAGAAGTGAGCGTACTTGAAGAATCCCAACTGCGCGAGATTCACGCCGATGCTCACCCAAAGCAACCCAAGGCGGGCGCGCGACGCGGTGAGCCGCTCCATGCGCCGGGCCACCAGCCATTCGAAAAGGGCTGAAATCAGCAGTAATGCTAGAGCTTGGAGGCTCCAGCTGGCGACAAAAACGAGCGAGGCCGCCAAAAGCAGGACGTTCTGGAAGCGACGCCGCGGAAACGCCCAATAGAGCAGAAAAACGGTAGCGAGGAAGGCGAGGAAAGGAAAGGACAGGAACTGCAAAGCCGGTTCAGATCCCCTTCAAAGTGGCGATGATATCCAAAAGCTCTTGGACCTTCTTCACGCGCTGCAGCTGGGCTGCCTCGAAACGGATGCCAAAGATCTTTTCCATGCGGACAACCATGTGAATGTGGTTGAGGGAGTCCCACTCTTTGATGTCGTCAAACAGCGTCTCGCCGTCGAATTCCAATTCGTCTTCATCCAGGACATCCCGGGCAATTTTCAAGAGAGTTGGAAGCAAATCTTCGCGTGTCATAGCGCCTCTGATAAGTATGAAACGGCCAACCAAGCTAGACAAAGAGGTGTGGAGTGTCATCATGCCTGGGAATTTCGTGTTCTCTGATGGAATCCAAAACGTTCGTTTCCGTCCGCGCGCGGAGTCTTGTCAGAAATGCGGTTATCTTCCTGGCATGGCTGAAGACCAAGAGCAGAGGCTCATCGAATTGGAGACTCGCAGCGCCTATCAGGAGCATACCCTGGGGCAATTGAATGAGGTTATCCTGGAGTTGCGCGCTTCCCTGGAGAGCTTGCAACGCGAGGTTTCTGATTTGCGTGCGCGCGCCGAGAAGGGGGATCTTGACATCGGACCCGCCAACGACAAGCCGCCGCACTGGTAGATATACGGTACCGGCCGGCATAAGCGTCATTTTCCGCTTAAGGGAAAGATGGCTCGAGGGTTGTGCAACATGCGCGACCTTGCTTGGCGGTGAGCCAATACGCGGTCTGCTTGCTCAGATAGTCGATGGACTGTGTTGCTTTTAGGTGAGCGTTGTCGTCCCAGACGGAATCTGGAAAATTGCTCAACCTGTTGGGAAGGTTGAAGTCGATGTAGGCTGTTTGTCGAGTGTTCAACCATTTGCGCATGCGCAGGATGATGGTATCGCGCTTGGCGAGGGCGCGCGGGGAGAAGGTCTGGCTCAAAAGGGTTGGATTCCCGCAAGGATGCAAGACGACAAGGTGGGGGATGGCCTTGTGGCGCAGGATGTCCAATAGCAGCCGAGTATCTCGCGTTCTGACCAAGGTGTCGAAGTCTGCGTCGCTCCCGATCGCGGTATTGTCCAGGGCCTTTCCGAAGATTTGTGCTTGGGCCTTAATTTCTCTGCGGCGGCATGGCGAGTTGTGGCGCATAACTGCGCGGTCGTGAGGCCATTTCCAATAGTTGACCACGGCGGAGCGCACCAGATCGGTGAATCCGTACAGCAGGAGGCTGGCCTTTTCGACCACAGCGTTGTTGCGCTCCTGGGGCGAGAGTGTGTTCCAGATTTGCAGTCCGGTTTGATCCAGGGGTAACCAGCGCAGGTCTGCATTGTGGACGCGGAGAGGACTATCCAGTCCCAGCATCTTGTCGGGTGCCATCACCACCACCACGTACGCGGGCGGGGCGCAGAGAAGAGTACCCTTGTTGAGTTGCAGCAGAAAATCCAGTGGGCTTGTGCCGGATTCTGCCCAGTTTTCCACCCGCATACCGGGAAGCATCCCCTGCAGGAGATCTTCCATGCGCGTTCCTGGTGCCATATGATAGCTGCGGATGCAGGAATCGCCCAACATGTAGAGGTGCGGGCGGTGGTCGCAAAATGCGATGCGTATGCATGCCCAGGTCACCAGATTGATGGCGACGAGGATCGCTAAAGTTCGTGAAATGGCCGGATAGGTGCGGAAGACGGCCCGAAGCATATTCATAGGTACTGTACGCGGGGCTGTGGCTGCGGGCAGGAAAGGCACAGCTTCGTCATGCAAGAAGCAAGGAGCACGAAACGACTCCCCAAAGAATGCGATACAGCTTTTGCTCGGACGGACACCAAGCGTGGCAATTTAGATGAAAAAAATTGGTTTGCCATTGGCGTGGGATGTGCATTTCTCCTCCCTGTTCCAAAACGGAGTACGCTTTTTGTTTGACTGAATCGTTTGGGCAGGGATGTGGAGGACGAATTGTGTCTGCCTTCGGTGAGGCGAGTAGATTTCCCTACCGACCATGGAAATCAACGCCAAGAGCTACTTCATCCTCACCTATGGCTGCCAGATGAACGAATACGATTCGTCGCTGGTGGAAGGCATCTTGGAACGAGAAGGCTACCAGCGTGCTGCACGGTTCGAGGAGGCCGAGGTGGTGCTCGTCAACACCTGTTCGGTGCGCGAAAAGGCCGAGGAGACGGCTATCGAGAAGCTGCGCAACCTCCAGGCGCTCAAGCGGGGGCGTCCGACCGTGAAGCTCGGCGTCCTTGGCTGCATGGCGGAAAATCGTAAGGAGGCTCTTTTTGCCTCTCTTCCCAAGCTCGACTTTGCCATCGGGCCAGATCATTACGCCGAGCTCCCGCGCCTTTTGGGGGGAGCTGAGAAGAGTCTCGCTCTGGGGAGCGTCGTGGACGACCCGTACCGAGGGATGTTTGCCGTTTCAGAAGGGGCTGTGTCGGCCTTCGTGGCGGTACAGCGCGGCTGCAACCTGCGCTGTGCCTACTGCATTGTGCCCTCCACGCGTGGCCCCGAGAAGAGCCGCGCACTTGCTGACATCGTGGAGGAAACGCGCCGGATGGCTGAACGCGGTGCCGTAGAGGTCACTCTGCTTGGCCAGACGGTGAACGCCTACCGTGCCCAGGACGGAAATTGGATCGACCTCCTGCGCGCGGTCTCTCAGGTAGAGGGGATTCGTCGCATTCGCTTCACCTCGCCCCATCCACGCTACTTCACGGCTGGGATCGTGGCTGAGATGGCCGAGCTCCCGAAAGTCATGCCGCACATGCATCTGCCGGTGCAGTCGGGATCCAGTACAGTGCTGCGGGCTATGCGCCGCCAGTACGGACGAGATCAGTACTTGGCCACCGTGGCGCGGTTGCGTGCGGCCATTCCCGACATTGCCATCACCACCGACATCATCGCGGGTTTTCCTGGCGAATCCGAAGAGGATCACCTCGCAACACTTTCTCTGATGCGTGAAGTGCGCTTTGATCAGGCCTTCATGTTCGCCTACTCGCCGCGCCCCGGCACGCCTTCGGCGGGACTTCCCGAGACCATCGACCGGACCGAGAAAATCCGGCGCCTGGAGGAGATCATCGCGCTGCAGCTGGAGCATACCCGCGAGCGCCTAGATGCGCGGGTGGGGGCGGTTGAAGAGGTGCTGCTAGAGCATCCTTCGCGGCGCGAGGCTCGGGAATGGGTCGGACGTACGCCGCATTTTCGCAAGGTGGTGCTGGTGCCTTCGGAAGAGCCTCATCCGGGGCAGATCGTGACCGCACGCATCAATGCTCGCCGAGGGCAGGTGCTGTGGGGGGAGACGCTTCCTTGAACGGAAAAGGGGCGCAGACCACGCGGTTGCGTCCGCTTCTCTTGGCGGCCTGCAGAAGCTGGTCGGGATCCATGCCGTGTTCCGGAAAAGCCGAGACTCCCCCCGAGAGGGTGACATGAATCTCGCCTTCGCTCCAGGGCACACCATGCTTGGCAAAGTCCCGACGCCAAAATTCGGCCCGAGCAACGGCATCCTCGAGACCGGCGCCGGGAAGCACCACCACGAACTCTTCGCCGCCAAAACGGCAGGCAAAATCCTCTTCACGGACTTCCGCTAAAAGGAAACTTCCCAGCTCGCGCAGTACGGCATCTCCCCCCTGGTGCCCGTATTTGTCATTTACGGCCTTGAAGTGGTCGATGTCAAACATGATGACAGCTAGTGAAGCAGCTTTGCGGATGCTGCGTGCGATGCCGCGGGCCATGGCTGCATCCAGGTAGTGCCGGTTGTAGAGGCCGGTGAGGGCGTCGTGGAGGGCCAAGGCTTCCAGGCGGGCTTCCAGGAGCTTGCGGTCGGTGATGTCTCGAATCAGCAGCAAGCATCCTCCATTGCGCTGCCCGATGTCGTGCAGTGGCGAGATGCCAGTCTCGTACCAGCAACGCCGTTGGCCCTCGACCAGATGTTCGGTTCGCGTCTCTCCGCCCGGCTCCAAGCTGTCGTG
>DAIPHW010000194.1:0-4857 GCA_036771135.1 Fibrobacterota bacterium
CGCCGCAGTGACGGCCTACGCCGCCCGCATCTTCAAGGGCGTCCCCGAGCTGCCCGGGCTTGCCGACTCCTGCCTCGCGGCCTCGCTGAAGGCCTGGGCCTGGGCCCGCCAGAATCCCGACAGCCTTTACGACCAGACCGCCATGAACGCCGCCTTCACGCCGTCGGTCGCCACCGGGACTTATTCCGACGGCACCGTCACCGACGAATTCCAGTGGGCCGGTGCCGAACTTTTCCTCACCACCCAGCTCGACAGCTTCGCCACCATCGAATCCCTCGCCACGGTTCCCGCCACGCTTTCCACTCCCGGCTGGCAGACCGTGAGCACCCTGGCTTGGCTTGATCTTGAATCCAACAAGGCCCTGCTCACCGGAAGCCTCGCGGGAATCGGCCCGAAGCTCGATTCGGTTCTCCTGAAGACCGCCAAGACCATGAACGACAACCGCAAGGTCAACGGCGACCACATTCCCGCAGGCAACAACAGCGGCAACTTCTACTGGGGAAGCAATTCGGTCTTTGGCAACAACGGCATCCTCCTCTGGAAAGCCTTCCAGGCAAGCGGCGACACGAGCTACCGAGCCGCCTCGCTGGAAATCCTCGACTACCTGCTCGGGCGCAACGCCACCGGCTACTGCTTCATGACCGGGTTCGGAAGCCGCTCCCCCATGAACATCCACCATCGCCCATCCGCGGCCGACGGCATCGCCGCCCCGGATCCGGGATTTCTCGTCGGTGGCCCCAACCCCCAGAAAAGCGACACGACGGACGGCTGCACGGATTATCCTGCCTCTTCCGTGATGGCCAATGGCAGATCGATCAGCGCTAAGTCCTATGCGGATGGCCAAGCGTGCTATGCCTCCAACGAGGTCGCCATCAACTGGAACGCACCGCTTGCTTTTTTGGCAGGAATGCTCGCCGCTACCGAATCGGGAAGCTCTACCTTAGGAATTACTAATGCCTCCGGACGTTCCATCACTGCCCCCCAGCTTCGCGTCTCGGCGCGTTTGGGTGTCGTAGAGGCAAACCTTTCCGGACGAGCCATGGCTTCGCTGCAACTTTTGGGTCTGGACGGTCGCATCCTTTCCCGGGTCGATGGTCCTTCCGCCAACTTGAGCCTGCACACAGCCGCTTCGGGGCTCTTCGTGGTGCGGGTGCGCGCCATGGACGGAACCGTCGCGGCGCAGCGGATCATTCTCCCCTAAAGGATCTAGCTTCCCCCTATCATGACGGGGAAGCTTCCAGAAGATATTTCCGACTGGCTCGACTACCTCGGCCTGGAACGGGCCTTGGCCCGAGCCACGCTTGCGGCCTACGGACGCGATCTGGGACTTTTTTCCCGCTGGCTTGAACCCACCGGGAAAAATCTTGCCGAGCTCGGCCAAGCCGAGATCTCGGCTTTTTTTGTTGAGCTTTCCGAGACAGGGCTAGATAGTCGCAGCCTTGCGCGCTTGCATTCCTCCCTCAAGGGGTTCTTTGAGTGGCTGTGCCGCGAAGACCGCCTACCTGCCAATCCCCTGGCCAACCAAGCCGGCCCGCGCTTCGGGCGCAACCTTCCCTATGCGCTCTCGGTGGCCGAGGTCGCGCTGCTGCTGGACGCCCCCGACCTCTCCACGCCGTTGGGACAACGGGACGCTGCGCTCTTGGAGTTGCTCTACGCCACCGGCATGCGCGTCTCGGAGGCCTGCGCCCTTACGCTCCAGCGCTACCTTCCTGAGCAAGGTCTAGTGCGACCACTGGGGAAAGGCGGCAAGGAGCGGCTCGTCCCCATCGGGCGTCCTTCCATCGAGCGTCTTGACACTTGGCTCAAGGAGGGGCGGCGCAGTCTTTCGCCGCACTGCGACGCGCTCATCCTCAACGCTCGCGGACAAGAATTGTCACGAGTGTCGGCCTGGAAGATCCTGCGCGACCACGCCTGGAAGGCCGGCATCCAGGAGCACGACGAAGGCCGGCGCAAGTATGCCAACCGCGTGACCCCGCACGTGCTGCGCCACAGCTTTGCCACCCATCTGCTAGAAGGCGGCGCCGATCTGCGGACGGTGCAGGAGATGCTCGGGCACGCAAGCCTCACCACCACCGAGATCTATACCCATCTCGACATCTCGACGCTGCGCGAAGTCCATGCCGCCTGCCATCCGCGGGCACGTCTGTGAATTAGGTCCGCGAAAGCACTGTAAGCAGGTGCCGGGCACGCGAGGCCAGCAGGTAAAGGCTCTGCGGCGCGGTTTCGGAATCGACATCCACTAGCACCACCGCCGCCGCCTCGCAGGCCGAGGCAAGCGGTGAGGGCAACAGCACGGCCTTGTCGGGATTCCAGCCGCCGATGCGGGCCACCCACTTGAGACGAGCATCCTTCCAGTCGCAAAGTGCCGAAGCTTCGCGACGCGGCGCCGCCGAAAGTACGGCAATCTGAGCCGGAGCGAGGCCTTCTTGGGAAATCAAGCGGTGTAGCTCCTCGCGCAAGAGCTGCTCCTGCTCCTCAGGGTCACGCCACGTCCGTTCGCGCACCGGTTCACCTGCCGGGCATTCAAGATCAATGTCCAGATGCACTCCGCAATGGGAGGCAAGCCATGCGGAAATCGCCCGACTGCGCCGCACCACGCGATCCAAGCGGCACTGCGCCAGCCCCGAAGGCCAAGCCGGAACCATGCCATCTCCTAACACAAAGGGATCGCGAAACAGCGTGAGCGAAGACGTCGGGGCGGTCTTGAGAACCGATTCCAAAAGCGGCCACGACCAATCGGGATAGCGCTCGGCTTCCAGGCAGACCAGAGCATCCCAACGCAGCTGCGGCAGCATATCGAGAGCTTCCGGTACGGTATGCGCCATCGTATCCTCTTGCGGCTCCAGGCCCGCCGTGCGGGCGATCTGCTCCAGGAATTCCTTGCGGTCACAAACCTCGACGGCGTGCAATCCGGGTCGTTGAGCTAGACGCTGCGCCAATAGTGGGTTCTCGCACAGGAGCGCGGTCTTCCGCCCCCGGGACGCCAAGTCTCCGGCTCGCGACAGGGCCAGCTCTCCTTTACCGGTTCCGGCCGCGCCCGTGATCAGCAAGCGACAATTCTCGCGTACCGCTTGCAGGATCCGCTCCTGGCGTAGTTGGGCACGTTCATAGAGCGCAGCCTCGTTGCGGATAGACTCGCGCAGAAGCGGCACGGCGCGCGCCTGGGGATGGAAGAATTGACAAATTTCGTGATGATACCCCGGCCCTGGAGGCCGATGGGTCCAGGGGGACGGCCAGGAAAGCCAGGTGATGAGGCGCTCCTCCAGATGTCCAAGATCGCGGAAGTCCAGCATGGCCCGGCGCGGTAGGTCTTCGCCGAAGACATCCTCGTCGTCCATCGGAGGGATGTCGGGAAAGCACACCATGGCCTCGATGCGCGGCACTTGCGGCATTTCAGCGCCGGCCACCAGCCGCCGAGCGATGGACTTAAGGCCTTTGCGGAAGGCAAAGGCACCGTGACTTGCCTGTTCCAACGGCGATTGGATGGGATGCCAGCGACGGTGCGAATCGATGCTGAACCAGCGTTCGCCCTCGCGCTGGATGCCGCCGCCCTTCACCTCGATGACGGCGATGCCATGGTCGGGATGGTACACCACGGCATCAGCTTCACCGGGGAGTTCGGCGTGCAGGATGTCGTCGCGGTAGATCCAGTGGACATTGAAGAAGAGATGCCAGCTGTCGGGCAGACGCTCGCAAGCCCGCGCCAGACAAAGTTCCGATGCCGCCTTGGGTAGTTCTCCGTGAAGCGTGGCCATGTCTCTATTCTAGCTCCACTGGCCCCAAAATGCTGCCATGGCAAAACCGTTTCAAACGCATCGCAATCCTGGCAAGTCACCGGCATATCCCGACTTCTGACAAGAAGCAAACCTCGCTTTTACACAGTTATGACATTCGTCTCAATCTGAGACCCTACTCTTTAAGAAGAAGGAAAACTTAAAAGGAGGCCTCAAATGGCAGGTCGGATGGACAGTTGGGACGGATCAGGCGTATACAACCTCTACATCAAGGATATCCAAAAATATCCCCTCCTCACCCGTAAGGAAGAGCGTGCCGTGTTGGACGCTTTAGGAAAGGGCGACGAGGGTGCCATCCACAAGCTGGTGGTCTCCAACCTGCGTTTCGTCGTCAACGTCGCCTTCATGTATCGCAACCAGGGGCTTTCGCTTCCCGAGCTCATCAACGAGGGCAATCTCGGCCTGATCGAGGCGGCACGTCGCTTCGATACCACGCGCGACCTCAAGTTCATTTCCTACGCCGTATGGTGGATTCGTCAGAGCATTACCCGCGCCATCGCTGAGAAGGCCCGCATGGTGCGCATCTCGGCTGAGAAGGAACTGGTGCTGCGACGTTTCTCCCGCGTCAACCATGCGACCATGCAGACCATCGGCGGCACCTATGTGGCCGATTCCGAAGTGGTCGGCGAGCGCTTGGGGCTCACCTCGCAGCAGGTCGACAAGGTGATCGAGATGGGCCAGCGCCACGCCTCGCTCGATTCCAAGATCGACGACGACGGCGAGACCTCCCTTCTGGATCTCATTTCCAGCGAAGATGAAGACCAGCCCGATCGCGTCTTCGAGCGCAATTCCGAACTTGAGAACCTCCAAGAGCTGCTTGGCGCTCTTGGAGACCTTGAGCGCAAGGTGCTTTCCATGTACTTTGGCGTCGGCTACGGCGAACCCTTCAACCTCCAGCAGATCGGCAAGGTGGTGGGCCTTTCCAAGGAGCGGGTTCGTCAGATCAAGGAGAAGGCTTTGGGGCACTTGCGCACCAAGGCCGAGGAACTGGCTCTAGCGGCCTGATTCTCATTCTCCGTTGATAAGAGGAGGTGTCGCTGGTGGTGGCGACGCCTCCTTTTTT
>DAIPHW010000195.1:0-4856 GCA_036771135.1 Fibrobacterota bacterium
CCCTGGGCCAGCAGCCACTCGTCGGGGTTGAGTCCCAATTGCGCCGTTTCCTGGTCCTTGACGTCCAGGAAGGTTTGGCCGATGATGCGCCGCTTTTTCTCGGGCTCCGTCACGCCCGTGAGGGCCGAAAGGAAGGCGTCGGTGGCATCCACCACCCGCAGGTTGTCAAAACCTTCGCGGCGCATGTATTCCATGACCGCCTCGCTTTCGCGCAAGCGCATCATGCCATTGTCGATGTGCAGCCCGAGCACCCGTTCGGGGCCTAGAGCCTTGTTGAGAAGCGCAAAGGCCACGGTGCTGTCCACGCCGCCCGAGACCAAGAGGAACACCTTGCGGCCTTGGGCCTGGTGACGGATTTTGTCCATCAGCACCGGCGCGTAGGAGCCCATGTTCCAGTCGCGGGCAAGGCCGACGATGTCCAGGAAGTTCCCCAGGATTGCTTCGCCGTCCACGCTGTGGACCACTTCAGGGTGGAACTGCAGGCTGAAGAATTTCTTCTCGGGATTGGCGAGGGCGGCGTAGCGGCAGTCCTTGGTCCAGCCCACGGCCTGGAAGCCGGGTGCAAGCTGGGTGACCTCGTCGCCGTGGCTCATCCACACCCGAGTGGGGTGGGGGATGCCTTTGAAGAGTGGGCAGGAAACGTCGAATTCGAGATCGGCCGGACCGAACTCGTGGACCTTGCCGCGCTCCACCGTGCCGCCCGAGGCCTGGGTCATTAGGTGGTGGCCGTAGCACAGTCCCAGCACCGGCACGCCCAGAGAAAGCCAAGCGGGGTCGAAGTCGGGACGGTTTTCGGCATAGACCGACGATGGGCCACCTGAAAGCACGATGCCGGCAAGTTCCGGATCGGGACTCGGGTGGGAACCCGGCTGACGAATTTCCGAGTAGACGCCTAGATGGCGCAGGCGGGTGGCAATGAGGTGGGCGTACTGCCCACCGAAATCCAGGACGGCAATCTTCGACATCGCCACAAGGTAAAATCTTGGTTGCTTTTAGTGAAATGCCATTGGTATATTGCTAATAGCCCAGTTCTGGAAAAACGGGGAATTATTGGCAATGTTTCCGGCTGGGTGAGTGGCTTCCTCGTTTACGGGGAATTGCGAGGTCGCTGCGGCCCGGGGGCAACCCCGGGCTTTTTTTATGCCGAGACGGAAGCTGTTGGCGCCATGCAGGGCAGTTCGATCTGTGTGATGGTCCATTCCCCAGGGGCGTTTTCGAAGCGCAGGTTGCCGCAGTAGATCTCGCAGATGGAGCGGGAGATCACAACACCCAGTCCCTCGCCAATTCCCAGAGCGTCCGAATCCAGCCGCTCTTGGTCGCAGGCCTTGGCCTGATTTTCGATGGCGATGCGCAGCAGAGGTCCACTGACCTTGCAGGCCAGGGTGACTTTGGAACCGGCCGGCGAATGGCGGCAGGCGTTTTCCAAAAGTTCCTCCAAGAGGCGCTGCAAGTGAAAGGGCGAGATCGCCACCAAGGCATCCGCCCACTGAGCCTGGATGCGCTCGGTTTCGATGCTTTCTTCGGAGAGACTGCGCAGGGTCTTTTCTCCGACGTCCTTGGCGTTGCAGAGGTTCTCGCGCTGCAAGGTCTGCACCCGGGACGAATCCAGCAGGACCATGCGCAGCTCCGAATAGGTCAGGAACTTGCGAACCATGCGGTGGATCTCGTGGCCGGACTCGCCGATGCTGCGGGCCAGGTCGTGCAGTTCGCGGCGCTTGATGGATTCGTATTCCTCCACCAGGATGGACGAAAGACCGAGGATGCCGTTGAGCGGCGTCAAAAGCTGCGGAGGCAGGGTGCTGGCGATGGTCTCGCGCAGTTCCTGCACCTGGATGCGGAAGCGCTCGGCCAGGAAGTCGGAGCGCTCTAGGCGCGCGTGCAGCGCCGCCAAGAGCTCCTGGCGGGTGAATGGCTTGGTGATGTAGTCTTCTGCCCCCATCTCCATGCCGCGGCGCATGCTGGAGCGGTCGGTGCGGGCAGTGAGGAAGAGCAGCGGAATGGTGGCCGTCTCGGGGGCGGCGCGCAGGGCCGAGAGCACCTCAAAGCCGTCGCAGCCGGGAATCATGAGGTCGCAGAGGATCAGATCGGGCTTGGCGGTGCGGGCGGTGGCGATGCCCTCAGGGCCGTTGGTGGCGCAATGCACGCGAAAGCCGTCTTCGGTGAGCATCTCCCGGATGTTTTCCAGGATTTCGAGGCCGTCTTCGATGACAAGGATCTTCTTCATGTTCGGTCCTCGAATTGCAGTTGAAAAGTGCTTCCACAGGGGGCGCGGGGGTGGCAGAGGACTTCGCCCCCCAAAAGCCGAACGCAACCCTGGACCACCGCCAAGCCGAGGCCGGTGCCGGGGATCCCTTGGGCCGAAGTGCCGCGAAAGAACGGCTCAAACAGATGGACTTGCTCTTCTTGGGAAAATCCCGGGCCTTCGTCGTCGATCTGAAGCCACAGGCTTCCGTCCTGTCGCCAGGCCCGCAGTTCAACATCACCTTTGGTGTAATGAAGGGCGTTGTGCAGCAGGTTGCGCAGCGCTGGCGACAGCAGTTCGGTGTCTAGGGCAAAGTCGAAGGCCGGGCAGTCTAGATGCACGCGCTGAGCCTGGGTTTCATCAGGAAGGTCGTCAATCAGGCTTTGGAGAAATTCCCGCATGGGCTGACTTGGTGGCGCATCGACGGCTTCGAGGACGCCAGCCTGGACCTTATTGAAGAGTAATACGTCGTCCAGGAGCGCCGAGAGCAGTTCTACGGAATGAGCAATTTTGGTGAGGTGTCCGTTGCGCCTTAAGGCGTCCCAGCGCTCGCCGTAGGTCTGCAAGAGTTCGGTGGAACTCAGGATTACGGTGAGGGGAGTGCGAAATTCGTGGGACAGCAAACGAAAGATGCGGGAGCGCAGTTCGGCCTGGCTACGCTCCGAGGCCAACTCGGCGCGCAACTGCACCAGTTCAAGGTTTTCGCATGGGAGCGCCGACAGGGACGCGCGCGGTTCAAGTTGGGCGTCGGACATCAGGAGCAAATGATAATCGTTGCGGGTCTTCTTGGCGTGGTCTTCGACATGGCTTGCCCTGGGCGGGATATTTGGTAATGATTGCCGGAGATGGATATTGCAGGCATCAGTTCCGCTTCAGGGGGCAGCGATTGGCTTGATCGCCGTGCCGCTTCGGTGCAAGATACCGTGGAATTGAGCGCCTCTTCCGCTACGGCCGCTTCGGGAGGTTCGTCTCAGGAGCATGCTGATCCGCCTGTCCGACGCGTTGCCAGGCGTCCCGTGGCGGCCTCGCCAACCGCGCGCGAGCCGGTTCCCGCGACCACAAAAAACCAAGCCACCCTTCCGCAAGCGCCGGCGGTGCCGGCTGCGAGCGTGTCTGCGCCTCAGATGCAGGAGATCTCTCAAGACTCAGGTGCGGTTGGACAGAAAATGACGCAGATCCCGAAGTCGTCGCAACCTCCCGCGTCCGCCGAGGCGCGCGCCGCCGGGGCTTACGCGACGCCCGTGGACGGCTCCAGGTACTGCTGGATCGCCTAGGAAAGGCGCTTTTTCAGCTCGTCCTGCACCGCTGCGTAGGTGGGAGGAATGCGGGCAATGCGGTTGGCTAGGCGCGATTCTACGCCAGGCAGACGCCCTTCGTGGTAGCCGGTCTTGAACTCGCTGAACTTGAGGCCGTGGGCGGTGCTCACCACCACCACGCGCGATCCCTTCTCGATCACGCCCTTTTCCACGAGCTGCTCCAAGGCTCCCAGCGCCACGCCGGTGTGGGGGCAGTGGTAGAAGCCGTTGCGGTCGCCCCGAGCGGCGGCATCGGCCAGGCGATCTTCGCTGACCGACTCGGCCACGCCGTGGTAGCGCTTCAGGGCGTCGACGGCCTTGGGGTAGCTCACGGGGTTGCCGATGCGGATGGCCGAGGCCAGGGTGGGACGGGCAGTCTGGGGCTCCAGCGAAGTGAAGTCCTTCTCGAAGGATTTAACCAGCGGGTCGGCGGCTTCGGCTTGGGCCACCGCGATGCGAGGGCGCTTGCCCGAAAGAATGCCCAGATCGTAGAGCAGGTCGAGTCCCTTGGCGAGCGCCGAGACGTTGCCGAGGTTGCCGCCGGGGATCACGAACCAGTCGGGAACGCTCCAGCCCAGCTGCTGTACGGTCTCGATGGAGACGGTCTTCTGGCCCTCCACTCGCAGCGAGTTCTTGGAGTTGGCGAGGTAGATAGACTTGTCCTGGGTCAGCTCCTGCACCACCTTCATGCAGCCGTCGAAGTCGGTGTCCAGGGCCAGCACGTGGGCCCCGTTGGCCACTGGCTGGATGAGCTGGGCGAGCGATACCTTGTCGGCCGGCAGGAAGACGATGGCGGGAAGGCCCGCAGCGGCGGCGTAGGCGGCCAGGGCTGCCGAGGTGTCGCCGGTGGAGGCGCAGGCCACAGCGCGGATGGGGGCGCCCGTCTTCACTAGGTGGTTCACCCAGCTGACAAGAACTGTCATGCCAAGGTCTTTGAACGAGCCGGTGTGGGTGGTGCCGCAGAGCTTCAGGCGCAGGTCGGCAAGCCCCAGGCGCTTGGCGGTGCGGGGTTCGGGCAGCAGCGGATTCCAGCCCTCGCCCAGGGTGACCACGTGCTCCAGCGGAATCTGCGGAAGCACCCACTCGCGCTTGCTCCAGACGCCGGAGCGGTCGGGCAGATCCATGGAGGAAAGGCGCGAGGCAAAGAGGCCTTTCCAAGCCTCGGCCGAACGAGTGCGCAGGTCTTCCAGGGGGTGATGGACCTCCAGGAGCGAGCCCTGATGGTCGTAGACGACCTCTTCGAGCTCGTAGCGGACGGCATGGTCTTCAATGCAGCGGAAATGGGCCTTCATGAGCGCTCCCTGGAAAGTTCCTGAAAA
>DAIPHW010000196.1:0-1445 GCA_036771135.1 Fibrobacterota bacterium
GGCGAGCTCCTCCACCAGGCTGGCGGCTTCCTGAGCGGCCAGGAAAGCCTCCTCGCCGGTGGCGCGCGACGATTCGGTGGCGCGGGCGATTTCCTTGATGCTCGAGTTCATCTCTTCCACGGCGGCGGCTACGTGCTCCAGGCTCGACCCGGACTGCTCTACGGCGGCGGCCACGGTGGCGGCTCCGACGCTCATCTCTTCGGCGGCGGCGGCTACGGTGTTGGACTTGTCGGCCGAGAGGCGGGCGTCTCCGTCCAGCCCTTCGGCCAAGGCATTGAGGCCTCCGACAGATTCTGCCATATTTCCGGTGCTATTCCGCACTGAGACGATGGTGGCGCGAGTCTTTTCTGCGAAGGTGTTGAAGCGCTCGGCCAGCTCCGAAAGTTCGTCACGTCCCGAGACGTCCATGCGGCGAGTAAGGTCGCCATCGCCGTGGGCGATGTTGCGCATGAGTTCGGAAGCATGCCGGATGGGCGAAGCCACTGAGCGGTCGATCCAGGTGGAAATGCCGGCAAAGACCAGCAAGGTGAGCGCGAGGCAGATGATCAGCGTAGTGCGTACGCGGGAAAGCGTCGCAAAGATTTCCGCTTCGGGAATGGTGGCTGCGATCGTCCATCCGAGAGTTTCGGAGCGTGTGAAGACGGTCTGTTTCCATTCCGTGGAGCCTTCCTTCTGGTAGCGAAGGGTGCCTTCCTTCTGTGCCAGGAGAACTTTGCCGATCGGTTCGCCGGAGATATCCTTGCCTTCATTCGTGGGGTGGATGGTCAGGATCCCCTTAGGATTCACGGCATAGAGCAATCCTTTTTCGCCGACCTTGGTAGCGAGAAGTTCACTGCGAAGAGTTTCGTGATCGACCTCTGGCACACCGACGAAGAAGGCCAGTACCACCTTGCCCGATGCGTCCTTAAGCGGCTTGTAGGCTGTCAGATAGTCCTGTCCGGCCACCACGGCGCGTCCTGCATAGGACAGCCCTGATGAGATGGCCTGGTAGACGGGGGATGAAGAAGGAATAAAGGTTCCGATGGCGCGCGAGCCGTCGCTCTTCTTGACGGTGGTGGTGAGGCGATACATGCCTTGCGATCCCACCAGAAAAAGCGTGGCGTCGTCGCCAGTGACATTCTTGGCATGGTCGACCAGAAAATGGCCATCTTGATTCAGGGAGACGGCGGGAAGCTCCAGCGTAGCGGTAGATTTATCGGTCTGGTTGATGCCTGTCAGTGTTTGGTTGCCGCGTCCCAGGGAATAGTGGCCTTGGGCGAGATCGGCGAAGACCTCGACGTCATGGCTCAGCTTTGTTTGACGATCGGTAAAGGAGAGATCGCACAACGCACGCGCCATGTCGACCTGGCTCTTCATCTGAGCGCCCATGCGTTCCTGTAGGCTGTGCGCCACCAGGCGATCGATGGCGATTCCGAGTCCTCCCAGCAAAACGACGCTGCCTCCTA
>DAIPHW010000196.1:1545-4849 GCA_036771135.1 Fibrobacterota bacterium
CTGTTCAAGATGAGATCCAAACGCCGCTGCGGGTACGCCGGCTGGTTCCTGGCATTGACGCCGATTTGTCGTTGCCTTGTCCGGTGCGCACGCCTTTGGAGCTGGCGCTGGAAGAATGGGCCGAGCGTCCGGCCGATCTGGTGATGGAGCTTGGGGGCCACGCCAATCGCGGCGAAAAAGAGGAGCGCAACCTCTCGGCCGCCAAAAGCCCCGACGATCTGCCTCCGCTTCTGCTCACTCCGGGAGTGGGGTGGCTCTTTGGGAAGGATTCCCGCGAACGCTTGATGGACAGCGGTGCCTATGCTGATCTCTCGGACTGGGATCCGAGCGGGGCGCTTGCCCATCTGCACGACCCGCAGCGCCGTGTTACGGTGGTGGCCAGCAACCTCACGGTGCTGGTGGTGGACGACGAACGGGCCGCAGATCGCAAGCCGCTCAATGCCTGGGAAGACTTGTTGGATTCGTCCTGGAAGGGCGGCGTGGCCTTTCGCGGGGACGGCAAGACCTTCTGCGAGACCACCCTCTTGCATCTCTGGAAGCGCTTTGGGATGGATGCCATGCCGGGATTCCGCGCCGCCATCGGTGGCCACGGCCATCCGGCTCGCATCGCCAAGGCGTTGGGAAGCGGCGATGCGAACTTTCCGCCGGCGGCCACGCTGCCGCTTTTTTTCGCGCGGCTTCTGCCGCGACGCCCCGGACTTCGCATCGTGTGGCCTTGCGAGGGGGCCATTGCCAGTCCTGTCACCCTCTTTGTGCGGCACGAAGCCCCCGAGCGGGTGAAGGCGCTGGGGCGCTGGTTGTGCGGTCCCGAGGCCGCCGCGGTGTTCTCACGGGTCGGCCTTCCCTCGGCGCGTCCCGAGTCAGATTGGACCATCCCCGAAGGCCGCAATCTGCTGTGGCTGGGCTGGGACACCATTCGCGGACAAGATCTGTCCGCAACGCTCACAGAGCTCCAGGAACTCTTCCGGGGCGCTGGGGCTTAGACTATTCGCGCGGGGTCCCGCAGGGGACCTCGATTCCCTCGCCGGGGCACTTTTCCAGATCCAGCTTGCGCACTTCCTGGATGCGGGTCGTCTTCGGGAGCTCGCCGCAGAGGG
Organism: Fibrobacterota bacterium; assembly: GCA_036771135.1. Taxonomy (GTDB): domain Bacteria; phylum Fibrobacterota; class Fibrobacteria; order UBA5070; family UBA5070; genus JBDKGV01. The sequence continues at coordinate 2,643 of DAIPHW010000196.1, forward strand.
CTTCGATGCTGGTGAGGTCAAACCCCACGAGGCGCGCCTCGCCGATTTCCAGCAGCGGCCGCCGCACCAGAATGGGGTCAGAAAGTAAGATGGCAAGGGCCGTCTCGCGCTCCAGGGCGTCGGGATCTACTTCGCCTTCCTTGACGCGGCGGGCGCCGCGGTTGAACCAGTCGGGCACCGGCAGCGGATCGAGAAAGGCCAAAAGCTCGTCGCGGCTCCAGTGGTGGTCGGGAAGCGAGCGGGTATCGAGGTCGTGGCCGGCGGTGGCGAGCAAGGCCCGCTGACGGGCGTTGCCCATGCAGCCGGGCTTTTCCCAGAAGACGATCTTCATGGCGATTCCTCCTCGGCGGGCGAAAGTCCTTGCCGCAGTTTTTCGCGAGCGAGCGAGATGCGGGCATCGAGCGTCTCGAGTTCGGAAAGCAGTGCCGTTTCGGCCGGCGTTCGTTCGCGTAAGCTGCGCACGCCGCCGCGGCCCAGCACCGCGCGTCGGGGCGCAAGCAGGGCAAGCAGCGGGTCGTGGGTGGCCACCAGCACAATTTTGTCCTGCGAGACGAGCAGGTCCATGGCGGCGCGGCGGTCCACGCCAGCGTTTTCCACTTCGTCCACCAGCACCACCGGGGCGGCGGCCAGCACTGCCGTGTCGGCAATCATGAGGGCTCGCGACTGGCCTCCGCTCAGGGCGCAGAGCGGCGTCTCTTCGTCAAAGGGCTCGCCGCACAGCCGGCAGGCGGCTTCGATGACGCGGCGCGTCAGGGTCTCGTCGGCGATCTTGCGAGCCTTGGCGTGCAATGCCAGAAATTGTCCTACCGGCAGATCCAGCACGAACTGCATGGACTGCGAAAGCAGCGCCACCCGCTGGTGGGAATCTTCGGTGCGGTCGCTGGCGGTGCCGCCTCCCGAAAGCTCCACGCGGCGGCCGCTGGGCGAGTCGCCTTCCGAGAGCCATTCGATGTCGGCCAGCAAACGGCTCTTGCCCGATCCCGTGGGGCCCACCAGCGCCAACAGGTCGCCCGGCCTCAGTTCCAGGCATTCGAAAGATTCTGGGACGCCGTCGCGGTCTCGGCCGGGAAAGATGCGCAGCAGCAGTTCTTCGGCCATTACGGCAGCTCCATCAGCTTGATGTTGCCGATCTGTCGCTCGTCGCCCAGCCGCGTCTCGCCCAGGCAGTAGGAGCACACCGCCGCCGGCATGGAAAACCGCAATCGCGGCTCCTCGTCCGAAAGCGGCGCGGCAGCCGCCTCCAGAAGTTTGGAGAGTTCCAAGGTGCCTTGGCCGGTGCGGCCGTTGACGCCGATCACGCGGGCCCGCGGGGCGAATTCGCCGGTGCGCAGGGCAAAGACCTCGCGCTCGGCCTGGCTCACCAGGTCGCCGCGGGTGGTGACGACAAAATCTGCCGTGCGCAGCATGGGGCCGACCTTGGCGGGGAGCCCGATGCCGCCCAGGTGGTAGAGCACGCACACCCCCAGGCTCCCGCGGATGTGAGGCGAGCAGCGGTTGCAGAGGCCGGCGCTTTCCAGGAACAGCAGGTCCAGGGCGCGGCGCTTCCCCCATTCGATGAGGCGTGGGACGTTGCCCGCAAAGAAATGGTCGGGGCAGAGCGATCCCGAAAGCCCTTGGGCCACGTCCTCGATGCCCGCCTCGCGGAAGATCTTGGCATCCTGGGTAGAGAGGCAATCGAGCTTGATCACGCCCACCTTGCGGCCGCGCGCCTGCAGGTGCCCGAGCACATGGCGCAGCACCGAGGTCTTGCCGCAGGCCGGAGGCCCGGCCATGGTGACCAGTCGCAATTGGGTACCGCTTTCCATGATGCCTTCATTGGTGCAGGATCCGTGCCGTCCTTGCTCCCGCCCAATATGGGCCTTGCTTTGGCTTGCAAACCGGGGCGATGGCAGCGCTTTGTCAAAATATGTCATCAAACGTCGCAAGCCACGAAGGGCGCCTGCCCCGGTAAGGGTCGGGCATGCCCGACCCTTACCGGGGCACCGGGCTGCCTGCCGGGCCCCCGCCCGCCGAATTGGGATCGGGCATGCCCGATCCCTACGGCGATGAATGGGCGGGTGTCCCGGGCTATCGCCGGCATCCCTGGCGCGTGGGGTGCCCAATTCTGTTTGGTGCCGCTTTGTGGTTTTGACGGTATTTGTTTGAACTGGGCTTTGCAGGCGCTCCGCCCTGCACCCGGCCAAGGGTGCTGCCGCGCACCCTTGGAA
>DAIPHW010000197.1:0-4748 GCA_036771135.1 Fibrobacterota bacterium
CCACGTAACCATCGAGCACCTGGACTGGCATACCGGGCAAGTGGAATACTGGGAATCCAAGGCGAATTTGGCCGCCCACCAACTGGATCACCATTTGGCCGTCCATCTCGCCGAAGATCCTGGCAGCGTTTTTTGCGGCATGGCCGGCTCTGCCTCGCGCTGGACGCTGGGGCCGTCCGGAGTGCTGTCCATCGTCGGCGACAGCCTGGTAGATCGCGCTGGCAACGTTCTTTTGAAGAGCACGCAGTTGCGCGTCCCCGGGCGTTTTCAGCTGGAGAACGTTGGCCTTGCTTGGCTGGCGGCCCGAGGCCTAGACATCGCAAACCAACCGTGCCAGCAAGGCGCTTGCGCCTTCAAAGGCCTGCGCCACCGACTCATGTGGGCTGGCAAGGCAAACGGCATTAGCTATTACGACGACTCCTATGCCACCCGTCCAGAGGCGACGCTCGCCGCCATCGGAACCTTTTCAGAGACGCCACTTTCCCTGATCCTGGGCGGCAGCGACAAGGGCATTGACTTCGACGAATTGGTCCAAGGAGTGCTGAACCACGCATCGCTCCGCCATGTGGCCCTGATCGGCGCCACGGCACCGCGCTTGCGAGAAGCCTTTTCGCGGGCAGGCCATCCTCCTTTCGACCTGCAGGAATATCCCGGGCTTCCGGAAGCTTTCGCAGCTTGCGAACACGCCCTGCAGGGTTCGGGCGGCGCTCTCCTACTCTCCCCCGCATGCGCTAGTTTCGGCCTCTTCGCCAACTACAAGGAGCGGGGAGAAGCGTTCCTCCGTCTAGCTGCAAAGCGCACTGGCGAGGCCTTTTGATCGCCATGTCGCGTTGAGTCCCATCTCAACGAATTCGTCGCAGGCTACACCTTCCCTTGCCCCTCGGAAGGTATGCTTGTAGCGTGCCGGAACTGCTGGAATATCTTGATTACCGACAATACTTGCGCGACGTCTACGAATGGCGAAAATCGCGTGGCGAAGCCTTTTTCTCCTACCGCTACATGGCCGCGCGCATCGGCATTGATGCGGGATATCTCGTAAAGCTGCTGCAAGGCAAGGTTCATCTAGGCGAATCGTCCATCGAGCCGACCATGAAACTCTTGCATCTGGAGGGCAAGAACGCAGCCTTCTTCCAGCAGCTCGTCGCTTTCGGCAAAGCTCGTACCGACCGGCAAATCAACGACGAGTTCCACAAGCTGATGGCCATCAAAGGCATCGGTGCGCGCACTTTGGACGAAGATCGTTTCGCCTTTTATCAGTCGTGGCATCACAGCGCTATCCGGGCTTTGGTGGGCATTTTCCCTTTTCGCGGCGACTTCGCCGCCCTAGCGAAGCGCCTATCCCCCGCCATCACCGAAGAGCAAGCGCGCGAATCTATTGAGCTTTTGGAACGTCTGGAACTCATCCACAAGACTCCTGAAGGCGATTGGGAACTTACTGAGCGCTTCGTCACCACGGGCGACGGCTGGCGCTCTCAGGCGGTACGAACCTTCCAAGGGCAGACACTTGCGCTTGCCAAGGAATCTCTGGAGCGGCATTCTCCCGAAATCCGCGATATCTCCACCGTGACTGTGACGCTTTCGCGCGAAGACATGCCGGAGTTGCGAGAACGCATTGCCCAGTTCCGGCAGGACATCTTGCGCATGGCCCGCGAGAGTCGCCGTCAGGAGGCCGTTTTCCAGCTCAACGTGCAGCTCTTCCCCCTTACGGAGCTCTCCACGTGAAGCATATCCTTCCGCTCTTGGCACTGACCATTCTCGCCGGCTGCGGTGAAGACACCGGTTTGTCGACGGTTTCCTCCAACGGCGGAGGCAACGGATCAGAAACCACCAATGGCTTTGCAATCCTGGTTGTCAACAGCGACTGGGCACCAGTTTCCAACGTCAGCCTGCGCATCCGCCCCAGCGATTCCCTGGCCGGAGAATGGGGAGACTCGCTGCGCGCGGGACTGCGCACGCGGATTGACACGACGAGCAATTCCATCGGCCCGCTCCACATCGGAGGACTCGCCAAAGGCAACTACGCAGTAGAAGTCCGCTCCGGGAACCAGCGCAGTCTGACCCACCAGGATGCCCTGTCCGCCTCGGCGCTCAGCGACACCGTCAAACTTCAGCAGGCAAGCACTCCGCAGTTTCAAGACGTTCGCCTTGCCGGCTGCAAGCTTTTGCTCTACGGATTCGACGCCACGGCCACAGCAAATTCTGTCGGAGCTGTTCAATGGGACACATTGCCGGTCGGCACCTATTCCTTCCGAGCCATGAAGGCCGGCACGACGGCTGGGGAAGGCGTTTTCAAAGCAGAAAGCGGCACCTCAGCTCAGCTCATCTCCTACACTCCCAATTCGGACAACTCTGTTTACCCACATGGCGCAGCGGTCGTCTTGGATGCTGCGGTGTCCGGAGCCAATGTCGGCGCCGACCTTCTCGGCATGCCGATCCCGCTGTCCCTCAGCGACAAGAACATTGACTTTTCTACCGCCACACCCAACGGACTGCGCTTCCTGTCGACCTCCGGCGCCCCCTTGCCATACAACGTCGAATCGTGGAATTCCGCCGAGAACCAAGCCTACTTGTGGCTGCGTGTCGACACCCTGAAAGCCGGCACCTCGCAGACACTGCAGATGTACTGGGGAAGTCAGAAAGCCGGCACCCAAGGGACTGTGTTTGATTCCTCCAACGGATGGTGGGGCGTCTGGCATCTCCGGCAGAGTCTGAAAGATGCCTCCTCCTACGGGATTGACGCCCAAGGCACTCCCGCCGGAATCATCGGCTGGCATACCGCTGGCTCGGATAGCCTGGTGCTGCGAAGCCTTCCATCGTCGACAAATTCCGGTTTCACAATTTCTCTGTGGATCTTGCCGGACACCAATCAGCGCCCTGGAGCGCCCATCATTCGGCAGGTCTCCAGTTCCTCAAACTCGCACCCCTTCTCGATCCGCATGGGACCATACTCGACCTGGATTGAAGCCCATTATCCGGACTCAGACAACAATCAGGTCACCCGCTTTCCGACGGTCGCCTCGCCGGGAGAATGGCTCCATATTGCCGTAACCTATGATGGCACTAAGCAAGAGCTGCGCCTCTACCTGAATGGACAGCAATGGGGCGATGTCGCCTCCGTTCACGCCCAAGGCTTGAAGATGGACGGCCACCTGCTCGTCGGAGGCCTCGACACAGCGACATCCAGCGGCCTAATCTCGGACCGACTAGGCTTCAAGGGACTCGTCAAGGAAGTTCGCGTCAGCCGCACGACGCGTTCTGCCGCATGGATCTCTGCCGAATACAACTTCCAGCGCGAGACCTACCATTCTCCCATTCAGATCACGCGCTTGCACTAAGTTCTTTCCATGACCTTTGTTACATTTCCGTGACATGAACGATTGCAGCCCGGTTCTGGTCTACGCGGCCTTGGGAAGCAACATGGGAGATCGCTGGGACGCCCTTCGTCGCGCCCGCAGTTGGCTCTCCCGCGTCGCTGTAGGAGGACACCTTCAGGAAAGTCCCATCTATGAGACGCTTCCTGTCGGTCCTGGCATCCAGGACTGCTACCTGAATCAAGTGGTGCGATTCAAGTCCACCTTGAATCCTGAAGCCATGCTCTACTTCTTCAAGGAGGTGGAGTGCTGGCTGGGACGCCGCGCCAGGCCGCGTTTTCATCCGCGCGAGGTTGATCTCGATCTGTTGTTCTACGGAAACGTTGCGATCTCCACTCCGGAGCTGGTGGTTCCCCACGCCCGCTGGTCTGAGCGCTCTTTCGTGCTGGTTCCTCTCCTGGACCTGGAGCCCGACTTCCGCTGCCCCTTGACAGGGAATCACGCCCACGACCTGCTGCTGGAAAATTGCCCGACGTGGGAAAGCGAAGTCTGGCACTTCCAGAAGGAGCCGGTCCTTGCCTGAGCCAATCGTCTTTCAAACGGCCAGCGAGATGCGCGCCTGGAGTCGGGCCCAGCGTCTTTCCGGCAAGCGCATCGGCTTTGTTCCCACCATGGGAGCCCTGCACGAGGGACACGCCTCGCTCTTCCGCAAAGCGCGGGAATTGTCCGATGCCGTCGCCATCTCGATCTTCGTCAATCCGACCCAGTTTGGACCGGGAGAAGACTTCGAGAAATACCCGCGCACCTTAGCCTCCGACTTAGAAATTGCCGGCAAGCAGGGCGTGGTCGCCGTATTCACACCAGGGCCGGACTTCTACCCCCAAGGGTATCGCGCACAGGTCGTTATCCCCGAGTGGAACCATCTGTGGGAAGGCGCGCTTCGCCCCATCCATTTCGACGGCGTAGCAAGCGTGGTGACCAAGCTCTTTCACAGCGTCGAATGTGATGTCGCGGTCTTCGGGCAGAAGGATGCCCAACAGGCCCTGCTGCTGCGCCGCATGGTGCGCGACCTGGACTTCGCCGTGCAACTGGTGATCGCTCCCATCGTCCGCGAGGCCGACGGACTAGCCTTGAGCTCGCGCAACCGCTACCTCTCCAGTACAGACAGGGTGCGGGCACTCTCACTTTCGCGCGCGCTGCTTGCCGCCGCGGTGCGCTGGGAAGCCGGGGAGCGTTCCCCCAAAGCTCTGCTCGAAGCTGGAAGACAAATTCTGTCACAGACGCCACCCGACGCGATCGACTATTTCTCCTTCGTGGACCCCAACACCTTGGCCTGCATCGACGATGCACCGAAGATCGAAACTTCGGCGCTCCTGACGGTAGCCGCCCGCTACGGCAGCACCCGTCTCATCGACAACAAGGCTTTCGGCCCCGTCT
>DAIPHW010000198.1:0-2511 GCA_036771135.1 Fibrobacterota bacterium
CGGCTGGGTCATGGGAAGTACTACAAAAAGACGGTTGTAGCCAAAGTTCCCCACGAAGTCGACTTCGCGCAGCAAACGGTGCAGTTCCGCCGAGAGCATGTTGGAAAGGCCTCGCAGCTGCTGTTCGTAGGTCTTGAAAATCTCGGGATCTTCCGGGAGTCCTTGGAAGGAGACCAGCAGGCAGGTGAATCCGAAGCCGTAGCGCTGGGCGCGCTTCAGTTCGAAGCGCAAGAAGAATTCGGCGACGGAGCGGGGGTAGATCCCTTGGGGAAGGGCGCTTCCGGCCTTCTTCTCCTTTTCCATCCGCAGCTTCTCGCGCACCTTAGCAACGATCTCCTGGGCGATTTGCTGGGCCACTTCGTTCTCGCCGACCAGGGTGAGAGCCGTGCCCAGGATGGCATCCAGTTCGTCTTCCTCGCCTGCAAGCTCTTCGAGCAGCCCGACCTTCTCTTCGCTACTCAAGGTCTCATTTCCCAGCTGGCTGGTGAAGGCGCGCGCCTTGAGGTCGTTGAGGGTATGCTGGGAGCGGTGCTCCAGCTTCTTGAGAGCCGCCTGCCGCATCGAGGGATCTAGATCCTTGGCGGCGAGTTCTTGTTCCAGTTCAAAGCGCAGGCGCTCGAAGGAATGGACAATGCCGGCGGCGGCATGCGGGTCCTTCTCGGCGGATTCGGCCAGCTTTTCGCCAGTCTGGTCCACGGCATCCAGCAGCGACTGGATCATGCGGTCTTCGGCGTCGCCACCGCCCACGCGACGGATCTCGGCGGAAGCGAGCAAGAGCCGTGCGGTCGCGTGCGGGTCGCGCTGCAGTTCGCCCAGGATCTCATCGGCGGTGACGCCAAATTCGGCGGCCACCTCTGCCAATTGATCCATGGTCTTTTCGATGCCGAAGAGGTTGGTGATCTCGGCGATCAGAGCATACCACTGCTGCAGCGTGACGCCCATGGTGAGGAAGGTCTGCTTGAGACGCGGCAACAGACGCCGCAGTTCCTTGCGGCCGGGAACCACGCGCGTGAGCACGGTGGCCATGCGCTTGGCGTTGCCCTTGGAACGCTGCCAGTCATCGGCGGCGATTTGGCAGACGGTGCGCTCGAAAGCCTCGTCGGCGGCGACCTGGATGTCGTCTTCGCGCAGGGCGGTGTCCAGCTCCTTTTGCGTCTTGATGACGCCCAGCATCTCTGAGCGCATGGCGTAGATGCCAGTGAGCAGCTCTTCGAGCGAATGCCCAGCCGTGCGCGAGGACTGGGCAAACTGCGAAAGGACCCCGAGCAGGATGTCTTCCACGTTCGCTTTGTCGGCCTTAGAAGTGGTGCCGAGCGTATCCACGACCGCTTTGCCCAAGCTGTCGGGTTGCGCCAAGAGCTGCGCCAGCAGCATGTTGCCTTCGAGCTCTTGAGCCGTGAGTCGCCCGACCACGGCGCGCGCCACGATGTCCTGGAAGCTACCGGAACCATCGCTTGGGGAGGGGCCTCCTACGGAATGTGCGCTTCCTGCCGGTACCAGTTCGTCGCCGTCCTTGACAGCGCGCAACGAGACCTTGTTAATCTCGATGTGGGAGGCGCCGCGTCCGGACAGGTAACCGGCAAAGCCCATGGCATCTGGGTGGATGAGGCCGCAGGCGTTGATGAAGGTGGCAAATTCATTGGATCCGAAACCAGGAAGCAGCGTGATTGACTCGACGCCGAAGCGGCGCAGATGGTCGGCGATGCGGCGGTTGTTGGGTTGGTACATCACGTCAGTCGAATCGACGAAGAACATCGCCTCCTGCAACAGGATGTTGAGCGTGCCGACGTTTCTTAGGATGAGATCGAACAGCGCATGAACCTTGGGCAAGGTGTCTTGGACCAGCGGATGCGAGAAGGAATAGGAGAGCGTGCGATTGTACAGCAGGTTCCAGCCGCGAACGAGCATCTCAGCATCCTTGCGCGGTATCCTCTGACTTCCTTCTTCCGCCGCTGGCGCCATTCCCGAACTCTCCTGAGATGACTATGCTTTTGCGTGTGAACTGGAAAGATAAGGCTGCCACGCTGGTTTTGGGGATCTTCCGTCCTCGTCGTTTTTTGGATGCTGAACTCTTTCCTTGGTGGTTGGCGATTGTCGCTGTGATCGCCGGGATTGGTCTGGGATTCCTTGAGCCTCTCCCCGAGGGGATCGGCATGGATTTCACCGCCGGCTACTTGGCGCTGATGGCGGTGGCCTCTCTGATCGGATGGCTGGGAGCGGCGCCTTGGGCCTGGTTGTTATTGCGCCTCTTCGGTGCCAAGCCTGCACTGTTGCCACTCCTGCGCTTGGCCGCCGGAGCCAGTCTGGTCTGCGTTTGGACCTTTCCTTTGGCTTTTGTGATGCGCTCGCCAGGTGCCTCGGCGCTCCTTTCGCTTCTGCGCGAAGTCTGGTTTGCCTTGATCTTCGGTTGGGGCGCCGCTTCTTTTTTGGAACGCCGCAAGGTCCTTTGGATGATCGTGGCAGTGATCTTCGTTCCCGCCTGGAGCCTTGGCATGCAGTTGCTACCCGAGG
>DAIPHW010000198.1:2611-4682 GCA_036771135.1 Fibrobacterota bacterium
GTTCCCCCAGGAACGCCTCACGAACGTCTGCTTGCGCTGCACGCCCTGGTGCAGAGTCGGGTGCGCTATGAGCGCAAGTTCTTTCCCGGCGACGTGCAGGAGATCCTCGCGCGCGGTTCGGGAGACTGCAAGGCCTACGCCCAGGTCTTTGCCGAAGGTGCCGCTGCGCTGGGCTTTCCTTCCCGGGTGGTGCGCGGACTCTTGGCACGTTCGGATGGCTTCTGGGCTCATGCTTGGGTCAGCGTGAAGGTAGATGGTCGCTGGGAGGAGTGGGATCCGACCTCGCCCATTCCAAGCCCCGATGCCCGTTATTTGCGCTTTTCGCCGCCGCACCAAGCCGGCAGCGTCTTCGAAGGCGAGATGGCCATCTTCGCCCTAGATTCGCTGCGCATCGAACCGCGCTGACAAAAAGAAAAAGGAACCCGCTTGGGTTCCCTTTTGACAAAGACTGACTTATTGGATCAGTGGCGGAAGTGGCGCATGCCGGTGAGGGCCATGGCTATTCCCAGTTCGTCGCACTTCTCCACTGAGAGGGTGTCGCGCATCGAGCCGCCGGGCTGCAGGATGTACTTGATGCCGAACTCGGCCGCCGCCTCGACGTTGTCGGGGAAGGGGAAGAAGGCGTCGGAGGCGAAGATCATCTCGGAAATGGCCTGCTTCGGATCGACGGTCGGCGCCTCGCGCGAGAGCCAGTCCAGGACGCGCGGCTGGCAGAGCTTCACGTTCGAGTCGATGCGGTTGGGTTGCCCCATGCCGGCGCCCACTAGGCTGTACTGGCCGGGAGCGTACTCGTAGCCGATGGCGATGGAGTTGGACTTCAGGTACTTGCAGGCCTTCCAGGTGAAGTCGGCAAGAGCTGTCTTGGACTCGGGGAAGGGCACCTTGGTGACCGACTCGAGTTTCTCCCACACGGCGGCATCGCGGTCTTGCTCTAGCATACCGCCGATCACGTGCTTGTAGACCTTACGGTCGGCAGCGCGCACGAAGGGCTTGATCTCTAGGATGCGGATGTCTTTGCTCTTGTGCTTCAGGAACTCCAGGGCGTCGGGCTCGAAGCCGGGGGCCAGCAGGATTTCTACGAAGCGTCCCTTGAGGAGTTCGGCCGTAGCGAGGTCGACCTTGCGGGTGACCGCGATCACCGAACCGTAGGCCGAAACCGGATCGCCTTCCCAGGCGGCGGCCAAGGCTTGGGCCAGGGTGGCGCCAGTGGCAAAGCCGCAGGGATTCAAGTGCTTGATGATCACCGCACCATTTGTGTGGGTCAGGTCGCGGGCGGCTTCCAGGGCGGCGTCGGCGTCCACGATGTTGTTGAACGAGAGTTCCTTGCCGTGGTGCTGCACGTAGTTGCCAAGCGAAGGCTCGCCCGCCTGCACCTTGGCCGGTTCGCGGAAGAAGACGGCGGCTTGGTGGTTGTTCTCGCCGTAGCGCAGCGTCTCGCCCTTCTCAAAGCGCAGGTCGAGGCGTGCCTCGCCCAGGTATTCCTTGGCGAAGTAGCGCTCGATGGCCGAGTCGTAGCGGCTGGTGGTGGCGTAGACCTTGACGGCCAGGCGCTTGCGGGTCTCCAACGTGGTGTCGCCGTGGGCCTTGATTTCAGCAAGCACCGCGGCGTAGTCGGCGGGGTCCGAGACCACCGTGACGCGCTCGTGGTTCTTGGCGGCCGAGCGCAGCATCGAGGGACCGCCGATGTCGATGTTCTCGATCACTTCCTCAACCGGGGCGCCCTTGGCTACGGTGGCTTCGAAGGGGTAGAGGTTCACGCACACGAGGTCGATGGGGCGGATGCCGTTGGCGTCCATCTCGGCCTTGTGGGCCGGAATCTGCGGACGTCCCAGTAGGCCGCCGTGGACCTTGGGGTGCAGCGTCTTGACGCGTCCTTCAAGAATCTCGGGGTGTCCGGTGAGCTCGTCGATGGGGGTGACGGAAAGTCCCGCGGTGGCCAGCGCCTTCAACGTGCCGCCGGTGGAGACGAGCTGGAAGCCTGCCTCGGAGAGGCCCTTGGCAAAGTCTACCAGTCCCGATTTGTCGGAAACCGACAAAAGTGCGATGCGGCTCATACGGGGGCGTCCTTCCG
>DAIPHW010000199.1:0-4640 GCA_036771135.1 Fibrobacterota bacterium
AGATCACTTTGGACAGGAGGCTCAAGGAAATGGAAATGCCGTACATCATCCAGAAGTGGAAACAAGAAGGACTGGAAGAAGGACGAGCAGAAGGGAAGGCCGAAGGAGAAGCGGAAGGCATGGAGAGAGGTTTGGAAAGAGGCTTAGAAGAAGGGCTGCGCCAAGCCCGCTGTGAAAATGCCCGTCGTATGCAGGCCAAGGGCTACGCATGGAACGACATCACCGAGATCACCGGCATCCATCCCGAGGACTTGGCGGAAAACTGACACTTTCGCCGCAGCGCGAGATCTTTTCTTCCGCAGAAGTCGAAACGGCCAGCACACATTGCTCCATATCGCTCCTGCTTCTTCACGAAGTATCATTCCAAAATGGCTTTCCTCCATGCGCTCTGCCGTCCCGGTCACGGGCTTCTTTCCCAAGCACTGCGCTATCTCGCCGTCGGAGGCATCAGCTTCATCGTCGACGCCTCCACCCTCGGGTTCGCGACGCGCGTGTTCGGCCTACACTACCTCTACGGAAACGCCTTGGGCTTTCTCACCGGTGTATGCGTTAACTACGTACTTTCTGTCCGCTGGGTCTTTGCCCTGCGTTCCGTTGGCGACAGGCGCTGGGAGATTGCGCTCTTTATCGCCGTCGGGCTTGCGGGCCTTGCCTTGAGTGAACTCTTTATGGCGCTCTTTTTCGGAAAGCTCCACCTCGCCCTCGCGCTTGCCAAGATGGCGACGGCAGGACTTGTACTGGTATGGAACTTTGGCGTTCGCAAGCTCCTGCTCTTTTCTGACCTGCAAGTTCCATTCAAACCCCAACGCTGCGAAGGGAAGCCATGAAGACCGTCGTCATCGCCGGCGCCGGGCCTGCCGGCCTGACGGCCGCCAAGGAGCTTCAAAAGCTCGGCTTCAGTCCGATTCTCCTGGAAGCCACGCGAGACATCGGCGGCATCTCGCGCACCGTCGTCTATCACGGGAACCGCATGGACATCGGGGGGCACCGCTTCTTTTCAAAGTCCGATCGCGTCATGGACTGGTGGCGCTCTGTCCTGCCCCTCCAAGGCAGTCCATCTCAAGACGACAAGCTGCTGGGACGCTCGGCACGGCTAGTCCCAGGAGGCCCCGATCCAGAGGCCGTCGACCAAGTCATGCTGGTGCGCGCACGACTTTCGCGCATTCTCTTCCTGCGCCAGTTCTTCCCCTACCCCATCACGCTCAGCCTTGCGACCCTATGGAAACTTGGCCTCAAGCGCGTCGTCAAGATTGTCCTCAGCTATCTGAAGATTTGCCTGCGTGGCCCTGGCCCCGAGCGCTCGCTGGAGGACTTCTTCATCAACCGCTTCGGCGTCGAACTCTATCGCACCTTCTTCCGCGACTACACGGAAAAAGTGTGGGGAGTCCCCTGCTCCCAGATTCAACCGGAGTGGGGTGCCCAGCGTGTGAAAGGGCTTTCCGTTCTCGGCACCGTGATCCATGCCCTCAAATCCTTGCTGCCCCACAAAAGATCCCTGGCGCAAAAGGGCACCGAGACCAGTCTCATCGAGGAATTCCTGTATCCCAAGTATGGCCCCGGCCAGCTCTGGGAGACGGTCGCCCAGGAAATCGTGCACGATGGCGGCACCATACTCCATGAGCACAAGGTCGTGCATCTGGAAATGGACCAAGGCCGCATCGTAGCCGCGATCGCCCAGACGCCTTCTGGCGAGGTTCGCATTCCCTGTGACGCCTTTTTCTCCTCCATGCCCATTCAAGACCTTGTGCGGGCGCTCCCCGCAGTTCCTGCGGAAGTCGTACGTATTTCCGAGGGGCTCATTTACCGGGACTTCATCACCGTAGGCCTTCTGTTGCGCAAGCTCTCGATTCGCAATCGTACGAAGATCCCCACGCGAAACGGCCTAGTCCCCGACAACTGGATCTATGTCCAGGAGCCAGACGTCAAGCTCGGCAGAATTCAGGTCTTCAACAACTGGAGCCCCTACTTGGTCAAGGATCCCGAGACCGCGTGGATTGGTCTGGAATATTTCTGTCAGGAAGGCGACGAGCTATGGCGCCAGTCCGACGAATCCTTCAAGCATTTCGCCATCGCGGAACTTGAAAAGATCGGCGTCGCCACCGCCAAAGACGTCCTGGACGGCACGGTGATCCGCGTCCCCAAAACCTACCCCGCGTATTTCGGAACCTACGGGGAATTTGCCACGGTCCGACAATTTTTGGATGGGATCCCCAACCTCTACTGCATCGGGCGCAACGGCCAGCACCGCTACAACAACCAGGACCACTCGATGCTCTCGGCCATGGTCGCTGTCGAAGCCTTCGCCTCAGGAGCCATCGACAAGGCCGCCATCTGGGACGTGAACACCGAAGAGAGCTATCAGGAGTCGAAGTAGCGGTTTCTTGCCTTACCGGTGACGAGTTCGCCTCCATCGCCAGGTGCGGCAACTCGAACGGATGGCTTCTCAACTGCACGGAGATTCCTGAGCTCCTGGCAAGGTATCTTTGAGCCATGGCGCTTCGCAAGCTTCCGATCGGCATCCAGGACTTCCCGCGTCTTCGTGAGGAAGGATATCTGTATGTGGACAAGACGGCCTACGTACATCGCCTGGCTGAGGAAGGAAGCGTCTACTTCCTCTCGCGCCCGCGCCGCTTCGGAAAGTCGCTCTTCCTCTCCACCCTGGGTGCCTATTTCGAGGGCCGCAAGGAGCTCTTCCACGGCCTTACCATCGAGCATCTGGAAGAGGACTGGTTTGAATACCCGGTGCTGCGGTTGGATCTCAACGCCGAACTGTACACCACAACGGAAGCGTTGCAGGGAATCCTGAACAGTCACCTGTGCCGTTGGGAAGAACGTTACGGAGCTCCGCGTCCGGACGAGGAATCCCTGTCACGCCGCTTCCTTGGAGCCATCCGCCGTGCGGAGGCTGCGACGGGACGGCGCGTCGTCGTGCTGGTGGACGAGTACGATAAGCCGCTCTTGCAGACGATCGGGATGCCGGAGCTGCACGAGACCTACAAGCAGATCCTCAAGGCCTTTTACGGAGTTCTCAAGAGCGCCGATGCGCACCTGCGCTTCGTGCTCCTGACCGGCGTCACCAAGTTCGGACAGGTGAGCGTGTTCTCCGACCTCAACCAGCTCAAGGACATCTCCCTGCATCCCGACTACGCTACCGTGTGCGGACTCACCGAAGACGAGCTTGTCGCGGACTTCCGCCCCGAGCTGGAGCGGCTGGCGGAAAAACAGAAACTGTCCTTCGAAGCTTGCCTTTCCGAAGTGCGGAAGACTTATGACGGGTACCGTTTCCATCTCGATGGTCCGGATGTCTACAATCCCTTCAGCACGCTCAATCTTCTGGACCGCCTAGAATTCCGCGACTATTGGTTCCAGACCGGGACTCCGACATTTCTTGTCGAGCTCCTCAAGAAGACGGACACGGACCTGCGCGAGATCGACGGCATCGAGCTGGACGCCTCCGAGTTCGCAGACTACCGCCTAGACGCCGACACGCCGCTGCCCGTGATTTACCAGAGCGGCTACCTCACCATCAAGGGATACGATCCGCAGGCGGCGCTCTACACATTGGGGTTTCCCAATGCCGAAGTGAAAAACAGCTTCCTGCGTTTTTTGCTCCCAAGCTACACGGGCATCGAAGGAGGGCGAGGCGGATTCCATATCGCCAAGTTCTCGAAAGAGCTGCGCGAAGGCGACGTAGACGCCTTTCTGACGCGGCTTCAGGCTTTCTTTGCGGGGATCCCCTACGATCTCAACGACCGGACGGAGCGACACTACCAAGTGGTCTTCTATCTCGTCTTCACACTCCTTGGACAATTTCTGCAAACGGAGTACAAGTCCGCCAAGGGCCGAGCGGACGCCGTGGTGTGGACGCCGGAGCAGGTCTACGTATTCGAGTTCAAGCTGAACGGGACGGCGGAAGAGGCGCTTTCGCAGATCGAGGAGCGCGGCTACGCGGTGCCGTGGACAGCCGACGGCCGCAACGTCGTAAAGGTAGGCGTGGAGTTCGACAAGGAATCGCGCAACCTGGGACGCTGGCTTCAGGGATAAGCGAGTTTATCGGCAATTTGCGCTGACTGACACGGTGACGCGTGGAGCCAGTGGAGAGAGGCTTGGAAGAAGGATTGCGCCAAGCCCGCTGTGAAAATGCTCGTCGCATGTTGGCTAAAGGCTACGCATGGAACGACATCACCGAGATCACCGGCGTCCATCCCAAGGACTTGGCGGAAAACTGACACTTTCGCCACATCGAAACGGCGAAGTTTGGCGTATTTCAGTGACAGTTTACCGAAACGTCAAGCCAGATAGAGCGGCAAATTTCCCAAAAGTACCCATCAAAACAATTGCTCTTTTGTTCAACTGGTGATATCTTCAAGCCATGCCCAGCGCAGCATCTTCCGGCGAGCAATTCTCGCACGATCAAGCCGTCAAAAATCTTATCAAGGAATATCCCATTGAGGCCCTGGAATTCCTGGCTGAGGATGTCGTGGCAATCCACGGAACTCCGGCATCGGTGGAATTTCTGGACACGGCGGTGACCAAGGACGACACCGCCGAGCAAGGCCCTGGCATGGCAATGGATTTAGCCATCCGCTATGTCTTTGCCGATGGGCTGGGAGTCCTTTTCGTACTGGTGGAGCACTGGT
>DAIPHW010000200.1:0-4630 GCA_036771135.1 Fibrobacterota bacterium
GTGGCTCACCGATGCGAAAAGCCCGGTGCCGGGAAGCTCGGGACGTCCTTCGGAAGAGACCTCCAGCGTGACATCGCGTGGCGGGAGACAAAGGACTTCGCCAGCCAGCCGCCGCAGCAAGGTGCGTCCGAGCACGAATTGGGAGCGTCGCCGTTCGGAAAAGGATGCGGCACGCGTCCGTTCGACGTCCGTGAGCAGGGAAGAATCGCCCTCCCCCCTGCCGAAGGCATGGCGCAGTTCAGCGTCCAAGGCCCTCCTCACCGGCCAACCGGCTGCGAATATTCCAGAAATTGTCTTTTCTTAGGCCATTCCAGAGAGCACACAACAACTAGCACTCCCGGCGAAGAAGGATTCCTGCAAAAGGGCAAAGCAACGGCGAGGCGATTTATGCCATGCCCCCGTTGATCGAAATCACTTGTCCCGTAAGATATTCTGCCTCCGACGAGACGAGATAATTCACCAGTCCCGCCACCTCCTCGGGACGGCCGTAGCGGCGCATGGGGATCGACTTCAGCACTTCGCTTTTAGAAATTTCGCTGGTCATGTCGGTCTCAAAGACTCCCGGCGCGACGGCATTGACGGAGATCCGGCGTCGCGCCAACTCCTTGGAGAGCGCCTTGGCGGCTCCGATGAGTCCGGCCTTGGCTGCCGAATAGTTCACCTGCCCGTAGTTCCCCGCAATTCCGGAGACGCTTGAGAGAACCACGATGCGGCCGCCGCGGTGGGCTTCCACCATGGGCATGACCGTCGGATGAACGACATTGTAGAAGCCATCGAGATCCGTGCGCAAGACACGGTCCCAGTCTTCCCCGCCCATGAGCGGAAAAGGAGCGTCACAGGCGATTCCGGCGTTGCACACCACCGCCCAATAGGCACCGTGAGCCGCCATGTCAGACTCGATGGCCGCGCGCGCAGCATCGCGATCGGCAACATCAAAGGGAAGGAGGCGCGCCTTCCCGCCGACGGACTCGATGCGCCCAAGGACTTCGCGTGCGGCCTCGGATCCAGAGCGAAAGTTGAGGGCGACGAGGTATCCTTCTCGGGCCAGCCGCTCGGCGATGGCAGCCCCAAGCCCACGGCTGGCTCCGGTGACAAGAACGGACGATGCGCTCATGCGGTACCTTTCAAATAGTTGTCGGGATTTTCCGGGGCGAAAATGCTAAGCCCCCCCTGTGCCAGAATTTGTCCATGAGCTGCGTCGCGCAGCACACCGTCGAAGCGCATCATCTCTCCCTCCCCCCAGACGTGAGTCACCTCGACCAGAAGTCTCGTGCCTATTGGAAACGTCGCGACCTCGCTGGCATATTCCCGCACCGACAGCAGGAATCCTAGCTGGGGCGCTTTCCCGGAAAGACGGGCGCGCCACCCCGAAAGGACGCCAACCGCCTGCGCCAAGTATTCCACCCCCACGAAGGCCGGCAGTCCACCTTCCTCGACAAAGGGAGCGCCGAAGCGCACCTCCACACGACAGCAGCAACGCAGTCCCTCGATCTCCTCCACCGCGTCAAGCAAGACCATCGGCGGGGCATGGGGCAGAAGCTCCTCTACGGGCGGGTAGCCAGGCATCGCAGGGCTCCTGAAGGAAGGGCGAGGGTGAGATCGCGAGCCGGGGCAGACAACCAGGCGAGCAGCGCCTCCGGGGAGGCGGGAGCTCCGCTCCCTTCGACGGAAATTGTCAGCGCAGGCCGTCCGGGAAGAGTTCCCGGAGAAAGAAGAATCCCCAAGCCGTTGGCTCCGCCGGAAAAGTTGCAAGCATCCCCAAGGAAGGGCGTAGGGAATGTGTCTTCGACAGCAAGGAGCAGGACGGGAGCATTGGGATGCGCCTCGGCCATGCAGAAGGTCTCCCAAAATCCGGCAGCAAAGCTCGAGGGGCCGGCCGACACCGCGCGCGCAGGCATCCGATTTTTATTCAAGATGGAAAGATGCCCGAGTGCGGCGTGGTGCACCGAACCACCAAAGCTCGCCGGCGAGACCGGCTCGCGCAAGCGGATGCTCTCGAGGATGCGCGCCAGCACGCAAAGCTCACCGAGACGAGAGGCTAGCACCATGGCCGGCGCATCTGGAGGCATAGCCGCTCGATCGAAGCATTCCCGCGCCAACTGGCAAGCGACGCGATCCAGAGGCGAAAGGCGTCGGCGCTGAAGCGAGGGAATCCAGGGAAGTTCAGGTGTCCCCTGGTCCGAATTCCAAGCGGACCAGGCAGCAATGGAAAGTACCGGAATCATGGCCGCCTCCCCAGCGCCAAAGTGCAATTGCTCCCACCAAAGGCAAAGGAGCTGGAAAGCCAAGCGCGCCGGGAAAGGACGGCGCGAGCATCAGTGACCATCCGCAGCGCGGGCAGAGCCGGATCGGGAACGCCTGAAGAAAGATGACGAGGAACCAGCGGCTCCGAGGCGGCAAGGCCTATCCAGCAAAGAGCAGCCTCCACGGCACCGGCAGCACCCAGGCAATGCCCGGTCAATGGCTTGGTGGAGGCGCAGGGAACACCATCCGGAAAGACGCGCGCGACGGCTTGAGCTTCCATGGCGTCGTTCAATGGGGTCGAGGTGCCGTGCAGGTTCAGATAGCCGACATCTTCGGGGGAAAGCCCCGCATCAGCCAGCGCGGCCCGCATGGAGGCTTCGGCGCCTCGGCCCTGAGGGTCTGGAGCGTTCATGTGATGGGCATCGGAACTTTCGCCCACGCCCAGGAGGCGCACTTCGGCATCCTCACGTTCAAGCAGGAAGAAGGCCGCTCCCTCGCCCAAGTTGAGGCCGTCGCGGCCAGCCGCAAAAGGCGTGCAGTGACCGTGCGCAAGCGATTGGAGAGAGTCGAAGCCCTCCATGGTGGTGCGGCAAAGGGTGTCCACCCCACCTGTCACCACGGCGTCGCACAATCCCATGCGCAGAAGCGAACGCGCCGAAGCGAAGACCTTGGCGCTCGAGGAGCAGGCAGTGGTAAGGCTCCAGCAGGGCCCCGAAACGCCGCAAGCATCCCGGACGAAGCCAGCCGCCGAGCCCATCTCGTGCTGGTGCTCCCAGGAAAAGCCGGCTGGGACAGATCCTGTCTCCTTCCAGACCGGATAGGCCGTTTCGGTAGAATCGATCCCCGCGGTGCTCGAGCCCACCACCACGCCGATGCGTCCCGGCCCTAGGCGCTCCGCCCGCTTCCGCACCTCAGGAAGGATCTGTTGCAGTGCCATCCACGCCAGGCAGTGGGCGCGGCAAGTGAAGCGTCGGAGCTCCGTCGGCAGTTCCGGGATTTCCCCCGGGACGATCCCGCACAGGACTTCCGCATCGCGGCAATAAAGCGCCATCGGCGAAAGGAAGTCCTCCCGCCCCGAAAGCAGCGCCCGGGAGATCTCCTCACGTCCGCATCCCAGGGCACACACCGCTCCCATGGTCGGCATACCCATCGGAGCGGTCACGATCCGCTCCTTTCCGCGAAGCGATTCAGAATCTCGGAAGGGATCGGGTAGATGAGCTGGAAGTCCCCGTCCAGCACGGCATGCTCGGTAAAGCCGGTGGCGACCTTACGTCCCGTCTTCTCCTCGTGTACGAGGTAATTCACCACCAATTTGAACTCCGTCTCGGCAAGGCTTGCCCTCACCAGCGCCACGTCGCCGTAGCGCAGCGGGGAAACGTAGCGGCACTGGCTTTTGATGACCGGAAAGAGCCAGCCGCTTGATTCCATCTGGGGAATATCCAAGTCAAACTGTCGCAGGAGCTCGCAGCGCGCCACCTCGAAGTAGCGGTAGTAATTGCCATGCCACACGATGCGCATAGAGTCGACGTCGTGGAAAGGGACCACGACGCGGGCGGTGGCACTCGGAAGGCTCATGGCTGCACCTCAGCTAGCGGCCAAAAGGCGAGATGGCGCGCTCCACGTGCCAAGTCCTTGATGTCACGAATTGTCAACGACGTTCCATCGAAGCGAATCTTCTTCATGCTTTTCCTCCAATCCCCCAAACTCGAAGAGTTGAACTACTGGCAGGGCATACGCTGCGCCGTCCCTCTGGCTTGCGAAAGGACCTCCGCCCACGGCACGCAACACCAATTGTCGCGCACCGCCGAGGCATCGGAATGGGGAATCAACGCGCTGGTTCTCAAGGCGAAAATCTCCCATTCGAATAGCGTTTTCCTTCCGGAGACGAGATGCAAAATTCCCAGTCTTCCCGGACGCGAGCGATATCGAGGACAAAATCAGACCCCGGCCGCAGCAACGCATGGAACTTCACGGCCCGCAGCCGCCGCGGCAAGAACTCCGGCGCCAACGAACGGACGGCGTCCACGGCCCAACGCAACTGAGCCACCCCAGGCACCACAGGGAAGCCGGGGAAATGCCCATCCAGACGCGGATAGGACTGCGGGACCGTACCTTCAGCCCTTAGGCCGTCCTCCGTGCGAAGAAGCGCCGCCTCGATCCCGTCGAGCGAGAGTTCCGCAGCCAAGGCGCGGGAAAGAGCGCGAGAGAGTTCAATCTTGCCGCGGCTGTCGCGCGGAAGTCCCCCGAAGCGGAACCGCCGCGGCAGCAGCACCGGCTCGAAGCGTTCCGAAAGCACCTCGCGCAAAGCCGTAACGAAACCGGCGCGGCCTTGGCGCAGCAGCTTCCAGCCCTCGCGGGAAGGCTCGACCAGCGCCGACAATTCCTG
>DAIPHW010000201.1:0-4618 GCA_036771135.1 Fibrobacterota bacterium
CACTTCATCCACACCCGCTTCTACTGCTACGCCTACACCTTCGGGCAGCTTCTGGTGCTGGGGCTCTACCAGCGCTGGAAAGAAAACCCGCAGGGCTTCGTGCCCAAGTTCCTGGAACTTCTCTCCAAGGGCGGCAGCGAAGATCCGGCCCAGGCCTGCGCCTCAGTGGGCATCGTCCTGGACGAATCCTTCTGGAACGCCGGCAATCGCGCCGTCGAGGCGCTGGTGGAGGAGTTCGAAGCGCTGGTGGGATAAAACCCCGCCCGGCGGACGTTATGCAGATTCGGAATCAGATTCCGGATTTGCAAGAGTCTAAGCTAGCCCTTTGCGCCGACCGACTCCTGGTTTACTGCGGAGATGCGGCGCAGTCGCGCACGGCAGGACGAGTGGTGCCGTGGAGCGGGATCAAGACCGGGGTCATCGGGCCCAAACCCTTCATCTTGGAAAAAACTTTTCGCTCAGTTAGCGACACAACGCAGGGAGAATTCCACCATTTTCGAATTCACCCCTCCAAGTCCCGTCGCTGAAATACTCGTACGCATCGAAGACGAACAGTTGCTATCGTCGCAAACGCCGTTCGTGGAACTGGCCATGATGACGTGCCATGCTGACGCCGAACCAAGTTCCGAGGCGCTCCACCAATCGCCAAAATGGCCAACGGAATAACTCGATGTCGTCCCACCGTTTGCGTAGCCTGCGGCAAGAGCCCTAAACCCCAGTTGATCCAGTCCGTTCTGTGTAATTATCGTCGTATCATAAACCATGGCACTGTCGATGAACTCTCCATTTGCATTATATTCCATCTTTCCTAAAATCAACGTATCTTGTCCCCATCCAGTTTTCGATTTCAGCACTCTCCCGACCGAACTGTCACCACCCACCGCCTCAAATAAGCTTGTCCATTCAAAAGAGCTCGGAAGATGCCATCCGGACGGACACACCCCTCGGCGAGGGAGGCTAAAGTTCCCCAGTACGGAATTGAATCCGGCCATTAAACCCATCGCTTCTGCCCATGTGTACAATCGCCCGTATTTCGAACAACTATCCTTGTTGCCGCCATAGCAGACCCCCACCGTATCCGTACTCCCCACCATGTTGCGAAAATTGAGATTCTGCGCCATCCAGGTTTGGTTTCCGATCTTCACTGTGTAGTATGTCTGGCCATCGCGGGAGTCGGTCAACGTTCCGTATTCGATGCTCTTATTCCAAGGAATGCCACCAGAAGTGACCGGGACAACGTGATATTTGGTGGCTAATGCTCCCGTTGAGACCGCACTATCCCCGAACTGGTTCCTACCCACCAATCGATAATTGTATGTCACCCCGGAATCGATGCCAGATTGAGTATATGTGGTGGACGTACCGCTATACAATTGCGAAAGGCCACTGGTGCCTCCCGAAAGAGTCCACGTGATCGTCTCTCCAGCGGGGACGTTTGGCAGTGAACCAGCCCAAGTAAAGATCAACGAACCCGTTCCGCTCGACCAAGAGGTCAAGTTGCTATCCACGCTGAGCGAGGTGATCATCGGGGCATGCAGGAATGTCACCACAAAGGTGTCCGGTTTCGAGACATTCCCAAGGCTATTGCGCGCCTTCCATTGGACCGTCAACGCACCGCCAGCCGTATCAGAAAGGCTGATGCTCGCCGTACTGGAGCTGTCCCAAGTGCTGCCATTGGTGCTCCACAGATACTTCGTGACCGCGCTGGAACTGCCGTCCAAAGGACGCGCATTCAAGGGAATGACCAGCGCCTTGGAGGCCGACACGGTCGTGTCGGAAATAGCTGTGAGAAGAGGGCGGTCTATCATGAATGTGACCGCAAAACTGTCCATCGTCGTCTTGCCGAGGTCGTCGCGGACGCCCCAGTGGATCTTCCGCGAACTCTCGTTTGCCGAGGTGATCCGCAGCATTGGAGCCGTGGCAGAACTGTCCCAACCGTTTCCTGTGGTGTCGAACAGGTATTCCTTCACCACGCCGTCCGAATCATGTGCAGACAACGTCACGGCAAGCACCTGACTAACCAAAAGCGTCGTATCCCGCACATGCGCCAGCACAGGTGCAAGGTTCGTGAACGTCGCCGTGAAGCTATCCACACTCACCTTGCCCAGATCGTCACGAACTGACCAATAGATCTTCTTTGCGCCTTCAGCCATCGGCGACAGCGTCACCATGCCCGTGCTGTCCGTCCAGACGCCCTTGGTCGTACCCCAGAGGATCTTCGACACCGTACCGTCTGAATCTGTCGCCGACAACTTGATCGATAGCAACTTGTTCGCGGATAACGTCGTATCCAGCACATGTGCCAGCACAGGCGCAAGGTTCGTAAACGTCGCCGTGAAGCTATCCACACTCACCTTGCCCAGATCGTCACGAGCTGACCAGTATATCTTCTTAGCGCCTTCGGCCATCGGCGACAGCGTCACCGTGCCCGTGCTATCCGTCCAAGCGCCCTTGGTCATACCCCAGAGAATCTTCGACACCGTACCGTCTGAATCTGTCGCGGACAGCTTGATCGATAGCAACTTGTTCGCGGATAGCGTCGTATCCAGCACGTGCGCTAGCACAGGCGGCTTGTTGTACACCTTCACGCGCACGGTATCGGGAAGGCTTACGAGACCAGCACTGTCCACGGCACGCACCACAATAAGATGTTGGCCTTCGGAAAGCCCCGACCTCGGGTGCCATGTCGTGTCGGTCGTGCTGTCAGAAACGCTACCGTCTAGGGTCCAACGTAAGCGGACTATGCGGCTGTTAGTCGAACTGTCCCGCACCCGGATTCGCAGCGACGAAGAGTCGCGGAAGGTGGTGTCGGCGTGTGTTATGACAGAAACTGTTGGAAGGTGGTAGTTGGTGCCGGCGGCATCGCTCGGATTGTCCCGCTCGATACTGTCCTCCACCTGGCAGGCAAAAAGTCCCAAAGCCATCGCGGCGGCAAGCCAGACTAATTTCGATGCCTTCTTGGCAATTACAACGGGATCATGCATGTTCATGTCCGTTCCTTTCAAAACGCGAAGGTCAGACCGAAGCCCGCCGCTAGAAGCCCTGTCGCCACATCCGCTACCACAGCACGTTGGAAGTTGGTATGGTTGCGCGACACCGCAGAGTGGTAGCTTGCCACCAAGGCATCGTAGTCACTGCCCAATGGTGCTGTCTGATAGGCCTTCTTGGCATTGTCGGCATCGTTCGAGGCCGAAGCCGCCTGAATGTGAAAGTACGTAGCCGTACCAGCGGCGACAGCCGTCGCGATCCCCGTCGCCCAGCGCCATTTGATCATGCGCGCATGGTGCTGCATCCGCGCCACCGAATCCTGCCAAACCTTGGTGTGAACAAAGTTCAAATTGCGGGACAAAGATTGTCCTGGCATCACTTGGAAAGCCTCTTCCACGGCATCGTAATCGCGCCCGGCATCTGCCTGCAGCTGCCAGACTCCTGCCGTCAGCCAAAGCGAGGCAGGAAGCGACGAACGAAGGGTATCTCCGCTCGACGGCTTGAGCACCAAGGTGGCCAGCAATCTCGAATGGAAGCTCGCCAAGGCTCCCGGCCGAAAAGTCGCGTTGGCGCTCGTCACTCCCTGCGCCAGGACTGCGACCGGAACCTCCTGCGGAAGATGTGCGCTGTCCAAGAAGAGCGTCAAGACGTGCTTGCCCATTGGGATGCGATCAGCGCGCAAGGGCGTCAAGCCAAGCGCCTTTTGGCCATCCAACGTCACCTGCGCTCCCGCAGGCTCGCTGTAGACCTTCAGGCTGCCCATGCCCAGTTCCAGATGCAGCGTCAACCGTTGCACATCATCAGGGTGCAGCGTCACGTTCTCGGAAGCGTAGAGGTCCTCCAGGCGCGCTTCGACGCGATGATCGCCGGTCGAGATCCCGGAAAAGCTCTGCGGCGCAGGGCCTTTCTTCTCGCCATCCACGAAGAGGATCGCCCCTGGCTTGTCCGCCGTTACGTAGAGATCAGCCTTGCCTTGGACGCCTCCAGGCCCAGTGGCACCCGCCAAGCGTTCGGCAAGGCGCGGCACGGTGCGCGAAAGCAGCTCCTCGATGCGTCCCTCAAAATCTTGGCTCACCGAAAACAGCACCTCGCCCGTTTGCACATCCAAAAGACGCGCCTGCAACGTGTACATCTCCCCGATCTTGCCTACCGAACCAGCCACCATGCGGTCCACGGCCAGGAGCTTTCCTACTTCCACAGCGCACTCGCTGTTGTCGCAAGCGCCTGACTGTTGAAAGGCCTGTTCCTTGAGAATTTGATCCATCTGTCCGCGCTCCATCACCCGGAACTTCCCGGTGTTCAGAAGTTCGGTGCGCAAGCGCTCCGAGATGATGGCCGCACTCGATGCATCCACCCCGTGCGTGGTGAGATCGTTCACAGCCACATTGAGAGTGCGGGCCGTGTCTCGCACAGGGCTAGCCAGCGAGCCACCGGGAGCAGCAACAGAAGCCGGAACCGGCGCAATTGTTTCCCGCGCTTGAGAAAATGCCAGAACCGGAAACAACAGGAAGAATGTGGCAGCGGGAAAATGGGGCATAAAGATCTCCGTAATGCCTTTCGGGAAAGGACTGTACTCTCTAAAGTTAACCAGCATCCTTTGTGTCCACTAGGGCGGCGTCACAGCCCGGTA
>DAIPHW010000202.1:0-4615 GCA_036771135.1 Fibrobacterota bacterium
CTTCAATGCAGCGGAAATGGGCCTTCATGAGCGCTCCCTGGAAAGTTCCTGAAAAGCCCAAAGATAGCTGAGTTCAATAGCTTTCTGGTGCCATGGCTGTGGTCGGAGTCTTGCCACTCTGAACGCGCTCCAATAGACGCTTGGGTTCCTGACGGCGATCGAGTCGGGACTCCCAGTTGGCCGAGCGTATGTTCACCAGCCCGAGCAGGGGACGATCCCCCAAGAGCAGCACTGCCGCAAGCAGGCTCGCTGCCGCCAAGGCCACGCAGGCTCCCGCCTGCAAAAGCACCGAAGACTGGAGGCTGCGCTCCTCCATGGCGTCGTGGGTCGATGCGGCCTCCACTTCCTCGATCCAATCGCGTTGCTGCAGTCGCTGCAACGACTGGCGCAGGCGGATGGGTGAAAGCCAGGTGCGCTCTTCCAATTCCTCTACGGTGAGGATGCCGTCTAGCAGCATGAAGACGTGCCGGTCTGGAGCTAGGTCGGGCATCTCTTCCGGCGGGAAGTGGAGCGAATCCATCTCTACCGCTCGGGCCAGCACTTGGCGCGCGGGAAACTCCGCTTCCAAAGCCGGTGATTCGTCCTGGCGCTGCATGGCTTCCAACGTCAATTCGTCGATGCCCAATTGGACAGAACCTGTCGGCTCCTCGCCCGGAGTGAAACGAAATCGCGCCTTTTCCCAGGCAAAGAGCCGGCAACCGAGGTCGATGAGGCCTTGCCGGATGACGCGATCGCACTCGTCTTCTTCCAGGGTATCCCGGCGCAGCGCCTCTTCTCGCAGCACTTCGATTCCGCGGCGAGCATCGGCGTGGGCCCAGGTGGTGGTATCTAGGCCCTTGGCCTGCAGGTAGCGCAGCAGGATGCCGCTGATGTCGAGCTCGCCCACGCGCGCCTGGGTCACGCTTCCGCGACTGATGCGCAGCCATCCCAGCTGTTCCTGGAATTCAAGCTGCAGGTGGCCAGAATTGCCTTGCTGCTGAAGCATCTGCAGCACTCCGGCCAGGTCAAAGTCGCCAAGTTTTCCCGTGATGGCCATCAGGCACCTACTCGAACTGCACGTCGGCGCCTGAAGGCGAATAGGCCAAGCCAGAGGGCAAGCGGCGCCCATCCCCACAAGCGAATTGCTGGAGCGGGAATGCCTTCTACCTGTGAAACCCACAACAAGCTGTGGGTGTCTAATCCCAGTCCGACGGCAGTTCCCAAACAGACAAATACTGTTAAAATGCCGGGGCCGGCTGCTGCCGCTAGGGAGCCAAATCCGGGAAGCACTAGATCTCCCCAGGATTCTAGGCTGCGCCGCCATGTCACCCGACGACTCAGGAGTTTCAGGCGCAATTGCCTCCGTTCAGCTTCCGATGCCTGCTCCGAAAGTTTAGCCGCGCAGACTTTGCAGGAGCGCTGCTGGCGACAGCGCTGGCAGGTGGGACGTCCGCACAGGGGGCAGGCCTCCAGGTGCAAGGCCTTGCCCCACGGCACCCAAAGGGCGAACAGGAAGATAGCCATGGAGCCAAAGCCAAGCCAGGGAAGGGTTTCCGGAGGCAAGAACCCGCTGATGGCAGGCGCACCCGAAATGTCGCGAAGGGAGATATCTGCGAAAAACAGGCGCAACATCTCAAGGCTGGAAGGCTGGGGAATGCGCGGACGATCGGGATAACTTTCTGCGAGTCGCTGCTGGCGGCGCATCTCTTCTGGGGTGTCGCTGGGCTGGGAGAGCACCGATCCGGCCCAGGCGTTAGGGGTAATGCTCCACGAGCGTTGCCAAGCGGCTCGGGCACCGGCAGAATCTCGGCTGCCAGACTTCGCGGTCGCAAGCAAGCTCCACCCAAAGCCTGTGGAGGAATCCTGGGAAAGGGCCTGCCGGGCCTGCATCAGGGCCGAAGCGTCGTTTCCAGATTTGAGGTCCGTGACAGCTCCGGCGAGACCGTGACCAGGAACTGCGATGCCGTCGAGGGCCGCGACCAGTTCGCCGAAGCTTCCGCTGCGGGAATCGACGGCGGAAAATTCGGCATCCACCGCGAGTGCTAGCGGCGCCGAAAGCAGCAATAGCGCTGCGATCAGGGCAAGCACTCGCTCGGCTCCCGAGCGCAGGTGCGATGCCGTCAGGATGAGGATGGCCCAGGCAAGTCCGGCCCATCCGGCTCCCAAAGCAAGTACCGGAATGGCCCAAGACAGAATCTGTCGCAATCGCACCGGTAAAGCCTCTGGTGCGGCGGCGAGGAGGTGAAGTCCGGTGGGCAGGTGGCGTATCGTTAGCGAGAGGATCGTCAGAGCTAGAAGCCAGAGTCCTGACGCCTGTAAAATTCCGACGCCCTGGCGGAATAGGGCGAAATTGTCCCGCCAGCAGCCTCGCGCCGCCTGTTTCAGAGTGGCGCTCACCGAGCGCGGATCGCCCACGGAAGCGCTGGCGCCTGCCCGCCCGGCGACTTCCTCTGCCCGGGATTTCCAGGCTGCCGCCCGCTCTGGGTCGGAGCGGACGTGCTCCCGCCACAGGCCCTCCAGCAAGCTTGACGCATCGCCCCCTTGGGCGAGAAACTGCCGATCGGCCTGGGTGGCCGCTTCTAGGGCCCAGGCGCCTTCCCCTTGGCGAGAAAGTTCCAGGGAAAGGGCGGTCAGCGCTCCGACATCTGGGCCGCAGGCAAAGAGGGCGTTCTGCAGAAACATCTCGGCGCGAGTGCTGGCCATGCTCTTCTCGTAGAGGGCGCGCAGCAGATGAAACCACGGATCGTGGCTGGCCTCGGCGTTAGAGAGAAGCACGCCGATGCGCCCAAGCTCTATGCTGGATGCCTTGGCAAAGATCGGCGGCGGAGCCGGTTCGCGCAAGGTGACGCAGAAGGAGTCCCGCCGCGCGAGGGCGTCCTCGACCCGCGCAGCCAGCGGATCGGGAACCGTCGGCAGAGACATCAGGGCCAGCAAGAGCGCGATCACCGCGGCTGGATCCAGACCTCGACGCGGCGGTTGCGCTCCCGGCCGGCTGGGGTCGTATTCGAGGCAAGGGGCCTCCAGGGGCCTCCCCCTAGGGCTTCGACGGGAATGCCCATGCGCAGGGTCGGCTCTTGAGCTAGGCGCTCGGCTAGCTCCCGGGAGCGCGCCATGTCGGCCTCCGGGCTTCCGGTGGAGTCGCAGAAGCCCACCAGATGGACGCGCGCGGCTAGGCGACCTTCTGACAAGATCTGTCGCAAGCGCCCGAGGTCCCGCTGCCCGCGGCTATCTAGGCGGCCCGAAGCGGTGAAGCGGAAGGTGCAGGAGAGGCGCTCGTCGCGTTGCAGCAGTGCTGCGAGATCTGCTGGAAGGCGTTCGGCGCCCGCCACCTTCTCGGCGGAGATGTCGATCTTGAGAGGCAGGAAGCCGTCGCGGGAGACCAGTTCCTGTCCTTTGGTCCCTAGGCAAAACTCGATGAACTCGCGCGCCAGCAGGTGGCTGGAACGCGCTGGCCAGTAGAGGTAGAGGCGGCGCGAGAGGGGGTAGTCCTCGCTGCGCACCGCAAACGCGCCCGGATAGACGGGTGGACCGCTGCCGTCGCGCAGCGCTAGCGCCTTGGCTTTGCTGGCGAAGGGAAGGCTTACGAAGGCGATGGCGGAGGGATCCTGCCGGACCGCCTGGATGACCTCGGCATGGCTTGCGAATTCGCGGGCATCCTTTGCGAAGGGGGCGCCGTGCAGCACCACCTCCTGGAACCAGGAGCGCGTCCCCGAGCGGGCGTCGCGGTTGATCATATGGATCGGCCCTTGCATGGCTCCGGGAACCTGTGACCAGTCGGTGAGGGTGCCGCTGAAAATCTCCGAGAGGGTCTGCAGGTCCAGGGTGGAAAGGGGATTGCCCGGATGCACCACCACGGCGATGGCGTCCATGCCGATCACGTGCTCGCTGGCCGGGGGTGCCATGTCCAGAATGCCCGCAGACTCCAGGCCTTCGAGCTCCTCGTCCTTGATGGGTCGGGACGACATGCCGATGTCGCAGGAACGGTCCTTCAAATGGTCGAAGGCGGTTCCCGACCCTTTGGCCTCGACTTCCACCACCTGCGGATGCGGCTCTCCCGGGAAGTTGGCTTCGAGTCGCAAGGTCGGTGCGTGGGCGGAGTCGCGGCGCTCGGCGACGGCCTGGCCCCCGAGCTCCGAAAGCCAAGCCCGAGCGAGGTCGGGCCCCAACTCGTCGCCGATGGTGTTGGAGCCGTGCAGGCGCAGCAGCATGTCGCCGCGCGGGTCGGGAATCACGGCAGAAAGGCTCTTGCGCAGCGAAAAAAGTTTGCGGTTGGCGTCCAAGACCAGGGAATCGCTGCGATGATCAGCTTGCTCCAGACGCTCGGTGCGTTGGCAGAGCCAGGCAAAGCCGCTTCCTCCCACAAGCGCCATGGCCGCGAGAAGGACCCATGGAAGCCACGTCTTCCAGTCTTTCTTTTTGCGAATCTCGCCTGCGACGAAGCGGGAGGTGGAACCCGCCGTCGAGCCAGTTTTTGACATGCCTCTAAGCTAGCCCCAGAGGTGACAAAAATTGTCACGCCGGAGATTCGCCGGTGTTGCAATGAGGTTTCTGTCTGTCAGAAAATGTCTACAAATGCTCTTGTGGGCGCCTGCCCCGTAAGGGTCGGGCATGCCCGACCCCTACGGGGCACCGGGCT
>DAIPHW010000203.1:0-4589 GCA_036771135.1 Fibrobacterota bacterium
AGTTCCACGTATTTCTGTTCAGGTTCCATACTTCCTAATATAGTAAAAGAAACCAAGGGAAAGGTGCTTTTGTCAATTTACGGCTTTCGATTTTCCGCCTAACAAGCCCGTTCCACGGTGACGGGCGACCGTTGTTCAATTCGTGAGCCCGCACCGTGACCAGGCGGGGTTAGGCGAACGGATACTTTTCTTCTCCACTCACAGCTCGCTCCTTTCCCCTCTATTCATGCGGTCGATCTCGCGTGCCAGCTCCTCCAGCTCGCGCTCCCACGTCTCGCCATGTGTGGCAAATGGCATCTCTGCCAGCTCTGCCAAGCGTGCGCTGCGCTGGTCAGTGGAGGTCATAGACCGCACTCCACAGCGGCAACGTAAATCGCGTTTGAGTTAGCAGCCTCGGTTCTTTCGAGTTCTGACCTAATTGCCTCAGCGTGTCCGACGCGAGTAGCGATCGACGAGTACCCGCCAGAAATCCTAGATGATACAGTGAGATCACCAGCATTTCGAGACGCGACAATCGTTACGACATCATAGCGCCGGTGTACGAGCCAAAATGCGAGCCGGAATAGGATTCTGTCGATCATCCCCTCGCCTCCAGTTCCCGCCCAAACGGACACGCTCCGGCCCCGCAGATCTCCGCGCAGGTCCGGCCTGAGTATTTGCGCCACAGCATCGGGTGGTCGCACGTCGCCACGCGCACAGGCCCACCCTCGCGGATGCGTCGATTGCCTCCCCAATGCCGGCAGGCGGCTGGAGATTCAGGCTTCTTGATCTGACTCATTTCGTCCTTTCCTTGATCCACCGGCGCACCCAATCGGCACCGATGCCGTTGTCTACATGGACCGCATCCACGCGGATCACTGACCATCCCAGGATTGCCGCCTCAGCATCCTTCTCGCGGTCCCTGGCCATGCCGGAGATGCTGGTGTGTCCAGACGCCCGGCCCCGCGCAAACGTACCTCCATCGACCTCTACGGCCAGCATCCAGGTTGTCCAGGCGTAGTCAAAGCGCCACCGGCGGGATGGGTGAAAGGCCAGCTCACGCACCGGCTCAGGGATGCCCAGGCGTCGCAGTTGGAGTAGGAACCGTTCCGAGAGCGACGGGCCACCGGAACGCGCCCATTCCGCCGCTTCGCCGGGTTTGGCGTAGGAAAGGAGACTGACAAGCGACAGTTTGCCAATCTCCTCGATGCGAAAGCGCCTCACTCGCCCCTCACGCGCAGGCTGCGCAGGTAGTTGACGCGGCTCTGGTAATCTTCCCTAGCGTCATCTTCTACTACCAGTGCGTCGTGCTGCTTATTCAGCAGCACCCTGATCTCGTCAGATTGACGTTTCAATTCGTCGATAGCCGCACTGCGGCGCTTCTTTTCCTCGGCCTCAGCATCTGCGATGGCCTGGGCGCGCTCGACCTCGCTGGCAAAGCTGGTGGGAAGGCGAGCTGTGAAGGCGGCGGCCACGGCGACAGGATCGCCGACGGAATCGTCCCAGTGGCGCTCAGGCTCGATGGCAGGATGTTCCTTCACCGGTTCCGCCGGCTTGATTGATGCGCGGTTTTCGATGCGGTAGCGCTCGCCTCCGCTGGTCGTGAGGGTGCTGTGCTTGCTGTCCCATGCTGCCACTTGCTTGATATGGCGCATGGCTGAGTTTTCCTTCTCGGAAAATTCGATGACCTCTCCCGGCTGCGGGACGTGGTAGGTTGCTTTACTCATGGTGTTCTCTCCTTTGGCTACGGATGGAAAAGACCCCGCCTCCCCTCCCAACGTGAGAGGGGAACACGCCGCGGAACTTAGGTTAAGCGACAACCGCGACGCGCTGGGTGATCCGGGCGGGAAGATGGCTAGAAAGGCAAACTGTCGTCCGGCGCTCGGCCCTGCGGTGGCTCCTGCTGTGCCGGGCGTCTCCGCTGCCCCCAAGCCTGCGGTTCCGGCGCTCCAGCCTCGCCGTCAGCATTGGGCCCGCGCTCGCTGAGGATCGTGAAGTGCTCCACCACCACGTCGGTGGCGTAGCGCTTCTGGCCGCTCTGCTTGTCGTCCCACGAGCGAGTCTGTAGCTTTCCCTCGGCGTAGATCTTGGAGCCCTTGCGAAGGTACTTTTGAGCGATTTCAGCCTGCTGGCGCCACAGCACCAAGTTCACCCATTCGGTGCGTTCCTGCCGCTGTCCCTGCTGGTCCTTCCACGTCTCAGAGACAGCTAGGCGCAGGTTGGCTACCGTGGCTCCCTGCGGCGTGATCCGCACCTCCGGGTCAGCGCCCAAATTGCCGATCAGAATCACGCGATTGACTCCGATCATGCGGCACCTTCGAGCGTATTCAGGTTTGTGAATTTTCCCTTTACGATTGTGGTATAGCGGCAATGGCTCCCGCGTTTGTAAAGATCCTCCGCGAGTGTCCCCAAAGATTCAGACCACGTCGACGCACTCTGATTGTCGGAAAATGTAATCTTCCACCACGGACCTTTTTCATGCTGGTTGCGATGTACTGCAACGATTGTGATTGCGCCAGGCTCTTGGCTTCTGCTTTGAGTAGGTTTGCTAGGTTCGTGTGAATCATCTTCCGGATCTTTTGCGTCGTTGGTTGGAATCATGAACGCCTGCAAAAGAGCGTATTTGTGGGCCACAGCCATTGCTTTATTGGACGCCTTGTCTCCCGTATCCATTCCCTCGCCAATAACTGGGCCGATGGTGATCTTGTTTCCGGTTTCGTCCATCATGTCGTATTCGATTGACAAAACGCGATAGATCAAATACGTACCTTTTGACGTCTCCCTATCTTCTGTTCGCTCAGAAAGAACGCGAGGGATACAGAATATGCCGTTTTTTGCCATCGAATCATGCAAAGCATTGTAGACGTCATCAATTCCGCGAAAGCTGTATCCCTGCATTTTGTTTTCGCGGTCTTTTTTGATTGCCTCAACTTCTCGCATCACGGAGATAATTTTCGCAGCGATTGGAATAACTGCTCCAGATTCCATCACTCGCCTGCCTTTACCGGTGATTCGTCAATGGTGAGCGCCTGCAATTCTGAGTCCGCCACCGTCTCAATGAAGGCTTGGAACCCGGAGGCTGAAAGCTGCTCCAGAAGTTCGCGCTTGCGGGCAGAATCCAAGAGCGATCCGTCCTTGATGCGAACGATCTTGAGAGCTGGGTCTTGGGCGACCGCGATGGCGACACCGACGCGCAGAATGTCGGATTGGCACTGGTTTCCGCTGTCGAACGGGAGGCCGTTAAAAAGTACGCCGTCCTCGGTGAATTCGAGTCCTTCGACCGGGAACTTGGCAGAGAAAAGGCGCTCCTTGCGGTCATTCTCGATGTCAGCCAGCGCTTGCTTGGATGCCTCGATACTTTTCTCAGCGACATCCATTTCAGCGCGCAGCGCCTGCTTGCGCTTCCACGCCTCCGCCTTTCGGTTGATCTCAGATGCGTCACGGATGCTCTGCGAGTGGTCGGGCGCCGCTTCAAGTTCAGATTCCAGGGACGCTACGACAACTTCACCCTTGGCTTTGCGCTCTCTAGCGGTTTTCGTCTCCTCTTCCGCCGCTGCAAGCTCGGCTTCTTGGCGCTTCAATTGTTCGCGAGTACGCTCCAACTCAGCGTAGATCCGTTCCTTGCGATCCGCAGATGTCGAAATCTGGACACAGACAGACTCCAGCGTGTGCCGAGCCTTGTCCAGGTCTTGCGCGATCTTCTGGCGCGATTCCTGGGCGGCCAGTAGGGTGGATACATCGACAGGCAGCGTCTCGGTAATGCCGGCCAACTCTTCGAGCTGACGCTCGATAGCATTTCGGTCCGCTTCCGCTTCGCGCTTCTCGGTGAGCGCGGCGTTCTTTCGGACGTCCAAATCGGAGTTGTCGATTTTCAGCAGATCCTGCAAAAACTCCTTTTGCTGCTTCGGAGTCTTGTTGACGAAATCAAACGGGTCAAACGAGATGCGCCCGATCAGGTCGTTGAGGAATTTCTGAGGAGCGTTCACCGGCATACCGTCCGGGCCTTCGACAGTCAACGTCTTGCCGCCGCGCGCCTTGAACTCAAGCGTCGCCGTATGACCGCTATCAAGGCCGACGATGATTTTCGCCTTGACGCACTCCTTATTGATCGGGATTCCCGGAACGTCCTTTCCGGTGAGCGTCACCCAAATCGCGTCAATAATGCTGGATTTCCCGTTGCCATTGCGCCCGGAAATCTCGACAGATTTGCCATCCGGGTCGATGGAAAATTGGACCAACTTTTTGAATCCGTTGATCTTGATGCTGTCAACTTTCATTTGCTTCCTTTCACTTCCTCTAGGTTTGTGGGGTTTCCGTCTCGGTAAAATTTCAGGCGCGAATAGTGCCGCTCGCACAGCCACCCACCGCTGACCTCGTGGTCCGCCAGGTACTCGCATCCCTCGACATCGCATGGGCCGCGGTCGTCGGCGGGGTTGTGGTCTAGCGGCTCGGGGTTGGGGTACAGCATATCGCTCCTGGTGGTAAATGGTGGCCGTGGTCATCGGCGCGTGTGCCTCGCCCAGCCAGTGAGAGAGCGGTCAATAATTACCGCGCTTCCGCTCTCCGGTGTGGTGGCCTCCCGGCTGGCCCGCTACTGCCCCCGCATGACG
>DAIPHW010000204.1:0-4582 GCA_036771135.1 Fibrobacterota bacterium
CCCAACGAACGGATGCGCGCCGCTTCGCGGGGCAACACGTCCAGCAGTGCCTCCAAGTCTTCCCATGGAGTCGCGGGGCCTGTCGAGATGCGCAAGGCTCCGTGCGCCAGCGCATCGGGAATGCCCATGGCCGTGAGCACGTGGCTTGGCTCGGTGCGCCCCGAGCTGCAGGCAGAGCCCGAAGAAACGGCAAAGCCTAAGGCATCCAAGCGGTTCAAAAGGCTTTGCGAATCGACACCGGGAATCAGTGCGCAAGTGGTGTTGGGAAGACGCTCGGCCTCTGCCGAGGCGATTTGCACCTCGGGAAGACGTTCCTGCAGCAGCGCTTCAAAACGCGTCCGTTGGGCCGCCCAATCGGAAGGGATGCCACGTGCCCGAACGATCCGGATGGCTTCGGCAAAGCCCGCCGCACCGGGAGCGTTGGTGGTGCCGCCGCGTCGCCCTCGTTCCTGGCCCCCACCGCGCATCCACGGCAGCCAAGGCGTTCCAGAGCGCACGAAAAGGGCGCCGATGCCTTTAGGTCCACCAATTTTGTGGCCCGAGACGGTGATCAGATTTGCGGATAGCCGCGACAGGTCTACCGGCAATCGTCCAAAGGCCTGGGTGGCATCTAGGAGGAGCGGAATCTCTCGCCGCGAAAGTTCCTCGGCAAGAGCCTGGACATCGCTTACGGCACCGGTTTCGTTGCCGGCCCAGATCAGCGCAACGAGTGCCGTATCGGTATCGCAAGCGCGCAGCACGGCCTCAGGGTCCCAGCGGCCCTGTCCATCCAAAGGCACGCGGAAGGTCTCGGCTCCCAGACGTTCGGCAAGCGACAGCGCTTCCAGCACCGCTTCGTGCTCGCCTTGGCTTGAGACGATGCGGCGAGCCGGCGAACGCGCCAGCCAGGTTCCCAAAATGCCCGTATGCAGGGCCTCGGTGGATCCGGAGGTCAAGATCCACTCCTGCGGCCGCGAAGAGGTCCAGCCAGCCAGTTCCTCGCGTGCCGTATCGGCTTGTTCGGCGGCTCGGCGCCCGTCGGCATGCAGGCTTGAGGCGTTGCCCCAGGCACTTGCAAAGGCCTCCCGCAGCCCCTCGATCACCCGAGGGTCGGGAATGGCCGTAGCGTTCCAATCCAGATAGCGCCGCATTCCCTCAACATAAGCTATCGAGGGAAGAGGAGCGCTTGCTTAGGCGGAAGCCAACCGCACGGCAGTTCCCACGGCGGTGAAGGCGATGGTGTTCCCTAAGGCCACTTTTTCGACCGAGACCCGCAGCACGGCATCGGCGCCGCGCTTGAGCGCCTCGTTGCGAAGCTCCAGGAGCAGCAGTTCGGTCAGTTGCTTCATGCGCCCTTGCGCACCCTTGAAACGGCCGAACTTGCCCTGCGGGGAATCGCCGGCAAAGAGCGACTCCATGGCGACGATCACATGGGCGTCCAGTGGCCCGATGTAGCTCTCCACCATGCGCCCTTGAAAGTGATCGGTGTTGGTGATCTGGATGGCATTCAGCTTGGCCAACGGATCATTGGCTGATGCCGGAGCGGGCGCTTGACGCCCCGCGCGCAGGGCCGCATACGGGTCTTCACCAACGAAGCCAGCCATGGAGAGCCCAGAAATCGAATCGCTCGGCTCCACCAGCGAAGGGGAATTCACCTCCACCGGAGGGAGGCGGCCTGGATTTCCTCCGACGGGAGGCAACATCGAAGACGGCGGGAAGTGCGAAATCTCTTCACGCGGAGCTGCTGCAGGCTTGGCCGCCGGCGCCATCGGAGTCGCATCGTCCAGGAACGGAGACATGCCTCCCGGCAATCCAATCACCGGGAATTCCTTGCTAAAGGCGTCCAACAGAGAGTCTTCGGTCCCGCTCATGGAGTATGCTCCTTTGGAACTATTGTCTCATGCAAACTCGCGATGAAGCAAGTGCCCGTTTTCCAAGGTGATGCGCCGCATGGGGAAGCGCTGCAACAGCTCGCGATCATGGGTGGCCATCACCACCGTCGTGCCGTGATCGTGCAAAGAGCGAAACAGATCCAGCACGCCGCGGGCGTTGTCGGGATCGAGGTTACCGGTCGGCTCGTCGGCCAGCACGATGTAGGGCTCGGGAGCCACAGCACGAGCAATGGAGACGCGCTGCTGCTCGCCACCGGAAAGCTCACGCGGGTGATTGCGGCGCTTGTGAGCCATGCCCACCCGCTCCAAAATATCGTCCACCCGAGCCTTGAGCTGGCGCCCACCGAAGCCGGCCACCCGCAGCGGAAAGGCAACGTTTTCCCACACGTCGCGGTCGTTGAGCAAGCGGAAGTCTTGGAACACCGTGCCCACGTGACGCCGCAGGTCCTGGATCGCCGAGCGGGAAACCTTGGTGGAATCGAACACGCGCCCATTGGTGAAGGTGAGGAGGACGCGGCCGCCGCGACGCGGATCGGGGAACTCCTCCATGTAGACGTGCTTGAGCACCGTGGTTTTGCCGGCACCACTGGCACCGGTCAGGAAGACGAATTCCCCTTGGTCGACCCGCAGGGTGATGTCCTCGATGCCGCGGAACCCTCCCTCGTAGGTGTGGGTGACATGAAGAAACTGGATCACTCGGCTAAGTTACATCCCTAGGAGACCGCTGCGGCCTCAGTCGCGCAACTGCGGTAGGCTCGCGATGGCCTCCACCACCGATTCGTGGTCTTCCATAGAGTTGTCGATGGAGACGTCGGCCCACTGGCGATAGAGAGGATCGCGCTCGTCCCAGAGCTCCTCCACCGTCTGGCCACCACGCCGCACCACGCCGCGGGTATCGAGATTGGAAAGGCGCGGCAAGAGCACCGCCGCCGACACATCCAGAAAAACCACCAGGCCATGGGAAGAGAAGTGACGCATCAGCGATTCGCTGTAGACGACGCTGCCGCCAGTGGCCACCACTTCGCCCTGCGGCACGTAGTCCCGCAAGATGGACTCTTCGCGCGCAATGAATCCCTGCGGCCCTTCGCTATCGAGGATTTCCTGAAGCGCCCGTCCGTCGCGTTCCTGGATCACCAGGTCGGTGTCGACAAAGCCGCGACGAAGCCGCTTGGCCAGCAATACGCCGACGGTGCTCTTGCCCGAGCCGGGCATGCCGATGAGAATCACAGACTTCACGCCGCCAAATCTAATCCAAGGCCGCCGCAGAACTCTTTCCCGGAGAGCTAATTTCGGGGCTCATGAAACTTCCCATCTCGGTCTGCATGATCGTGCGCGACGAGGAGGAGAACCTCCCCCGCTGCCTTGCTTCGATTGCACCACACGTACAAGAAATCGTGGTGATCGATACCGGCTCGCAGGACCGCAGCGTGGAGATTGCCCGCTCCTTCAGAGCTGCCGTTGGCTTCCGCGCCTGGGACGACGATTTTGCCGCTGCCCGCAACGCCTCGCTGGAGCTGGCTAAGGAGCCTTGGATCCTAGTGCTGGATGCCGACGAAGAGTTTGACACCTCCACTCTTCCGGCTCTGGAAAAGGCCCTGGAAGGCCCAGGTTTTTGTCGGCTGATCCGCATGCGCCTGTTGGACGCGCAAGGCGGCTACCAGGAAGTCCCGCTGCCCCGCCTCTTCCGCAACCGCCCCGACATCCGCTATCGAAAGCCGGTCCACGAATCGGTGCAAGAGGACCTGTGGCGGCTGGGCGAGACGACGCCCGCCGTTTGCGACGTCGTGCTGCTGCATCACGGCTACCATGCCCAGGACGTGGCAGGGCGCGGCAAGATCGAGCGAAATCTGCGCATCCACCGCCACCGCCGCGAACGAGGCGAGGCTGACCTCTTCGACCTCTTCAAGGAGGCCCAGATCCTGCTGCGCCCCGAGGAAGCCGTCGAGCGCAGGGCGCTGCTGGAGGAGGCTTATGGAAAGCTTGAAGAGACGCCCGCCCCAGAGCGGAAGGAATGGCCCTGGGCCGGAAAGCTCCGCGCGCTGTTTGGACAGGATCTGTTCCATTCGGGGGAGATGGCGCGGGCGGCGACAGTTCTTGTCGCAAATTCCGACGAAATTCCCACCATTGAATTCTCGCGGGCACGGCTGGAGCTCGCCTGGCGCAGCGGGCACGCCGCAGCGAATGAGGACATTGAGCATCTGCGCATCCTGGGAGATGCTCCAGGAGCGAAGACTGCGCGCATCCGCAAGGCCCAACAAGAGGACGATGCGGCAACTCTGGAGACCTTCGCTACCGCCGGCGATGTAGAAGCCTCCGTATGGCTTTCTCTGCTCTTCTTGGAGCGTACAGGCATGGCCGAGGGGATGCACTGGCTGGCACCGCTCCTTGCCAAGGAAAGCGAACAGCCTTGCGTGCGCTATGCCTCCGGGGTCTTCCTGGCAAAAAGCGGCGACCTCAAGAGCGCTACCGACCTGCTTTCAAGTGTCGATGATTTTTGCGCGCCGCTCGCAACGGCATGGCGCGCCGCCCTGCGCTGCACCAGCGAGACCTCCGCCATGAACATCCTGGAAGAGATGCCAGCCCCTGTACATATCGCTCAAGCGGGGCTCGCCGCAGCTCTGGCGGATCTTGCTGGAGTTCGAGTGGAACTCGATCTAGGATTCGACGAAGCCGCAGTGAAACGTCAAGCAGAAGGCTGGAAAGTCTTTCTC
>DAIPHW010000205.1:0-3272 GCA_036771135.1 Fibrobacterota bacterium
TTCTTGCCCCGCGACATGAGCCACAGGAAGAAGGGCGCTCCGATCAGCGAGGTGAGGATGCCGAGGGGGATTTCTACCGAGCAGATGTTGCGAGCCACGTC
Organism: Fibrobacterota bacterium; assembly: GCA_036771135.1. GTDB lineage: Bacteria > Fibrobacterota > Fibrobacteria > UBA5070 > UBA5070 > JBDKGV01. The sequence continues at coordinate 102 of DAIPHW010000205.1, forward strand.
GTCCACCAGAAGCAGGTAGAGCCCGCCCAGCACCAGCGAGACTGGCAGGAGGCGCGCGTAGTTGGGGCCCACCAGCATGCGCGCAAGGTGCGGGACCTTGAGGCCCACCCAGCCCACCATGCCGCACACCGCGATGGCCGAGGCGGTCATGAGGGTCGAGCAGAGGATCACCACCAGACGGAATTTCTTGGTGTCCACGCCCATGGCGCGGGCCTCCTCGTCGCCGAAGGAGAGCACGTTGAGGCGCCAGCGCATCAGGAAGAGCGGCACCGCGGCAAGCGCGATGGGGACGCTCACCGTGGCCACGTCGCGCGGGGCCACCGAGGCGAGGCTTCCCATCAGCCAGAAGGTGATGGCGGGAAGCTTGCTGTCGGGATCTGCGACAAATTTTGTCAGCGAGAGGAAGGACGAGAACATGGTGGCCACCACCATCCCCGAGAGGATGAGCACCACGACGCCGTTGTGGCCGCGCCCGAAGCGCAGCGAGACGAGGTAGGAGATGGCCACCGCAGCGATGCCGAAGGCAAAGGCGCAAAGCTGGATGCCCACCGCCGGCAGCGAAAGCAGGATGGCCACCGCCGCCCCGAAGCCGGCCCCGGCCGAGGCGCCCAAGATATCAGGCGAGACCATGGGGTTACGGAACACCCCTTGGTAGGCGGCACCCGAGGAGGCGAGCGCCGCTCCGATCACCACCGCCGCCAGCACCCGCGGCAAGCGCACGTCGTAAATCACCGTCGCGAGCATCTGCGGGTCGGAACCGGCGCTCAGGGCAAAGTGCCCGGGGAAGATGGTGGCCAGGAGATCGGGAAAGGAGATGGCATAGCGCCCCAAGGCAAGCGACCCGACGACGGCAAGCCCCAGCGCCACGAGAAGCAAAGGAAGTACGGCCAGCCGCGAGCGCCAGGATGCCTCGAACAAGTCCCGCATCGGCACGTTGCATTCCTTTCCCGCCGGAGTTCCGACTGTGAGCATATACCACCTCCTGACGCAGAAGCTGCCCGCAATAGGGGCTGTGACAATTTTTGTCGTGCCTCCGGAGGTCCGGTCGGTCGCTGCGGGACGGATCCCGCCGCCCTCCGTAAAAGCAAAGCGCGCGCCATAGCCACCGGCTTCCATGGCGAACAGAAGGGGAATTTCAGGATGGCACGTGGCGGTAACTTTGGCGCCAAAGTTACCGTAAGGTGCCAACAAGAAGAAGGGCGCTACATCACCTTAAGGCCCATCAGCCTCGCGAGGTAGGCTGCCTGCGAGAGGTCGACCACGGCGCCCCGCAGCGACTCGATGCCCACCCGCAGGCCTTCGATGGCGGATGTGCGGAAGTCTGCGCCTTCGAGCTTGGCGAAGGACATCTGCGCCTCACGCAGGTTGCACCCTTCAAAGACTGTGCCCCGAAGGTCGGCATGCTGGAAATCCGCTCCCTGCAGGTTGCAATCCACGAAGCGGCACTTCTTAAAGGAGGCGCCCCGAAAATTCGCCATGGTGGCCTCGCAAGACAGAAATCGGCAATTTTTCAGCAGGCCCTCTGCAAGGTTCACGCCGGTGAGTCGGCATTCCCTTGCCTCCACCTTCACCAAGCGCGCCTTTTCCCAGCTCGCATTGGCCAAATCGCAGCTCTCCAAGCTCACCTGATCCAGATCGAAGGTTTCTAGACAAGATCTGGCAAAACTGACGCCGCTCAGCCGGCTCCTGAAAATCCCCACCATGACCGCGCGCTGCCCTGAAAAGTCGGACTTCTCAAGCGTCAAGCCGTCCCAGTTTGTCTCCGACTCGAGGCGCCGCAGCCCCCGAGTCGTTTCCTGACAAATCTGCGATCCTTCGTCCAAGTGGCTGATCTCCTTGTCGATCTTCATTTCCAGCCAGCGTCTTCCGAAACAAATTCGCCTAGCGGAACTTCACAACCTCCAAGCTGCGCACCTCGTCCTGGGGAAGTCCCAAAAGTGCGGCGAAGAGCAGAAACGGCGAGACGCTGTTGCCGGCCTCGTTGCAACGGGCCTTGATTACCAGCACTTCAAAGTCCTGGCGCACCTCTAGGATTTCGGCGTTAGCGTCAAAGCTGCGTCCGCGATGATCTTCAATGGAGGCAAGCTCTCCGGCTTGATGGATTGCCAGACGCTCCGACAGATTCTGTCGCAGAGTCTCAGAAAGTCCCGCCGTGGTCAAACGGTATTCAAGCGCCGGAACTCGCGTCAGATCTGCTCCCGGCGCAAACTTGAAGGAAACCACCACCAGGCCGTCGGGAAGGATGCCGTTGAGCCGCGCCTCGATCCCTTCCGGATGCTCGGGATGAGCAGCCATCTCGACGATCAGCTCCTCGTTTTCTACAGCAAGTCCCACCGGCAGCGCCCCGAGGTTCTTGATGCGCGGCCTGGGATTGAAACCTTGGCTATAGAAGAGCGACAGCCCCTCGCGCCGCAGGGCGCGTTCCAAAAGTCCCAGAGTGGCATGATGGGCCAAGAACCGCGCCATGCCGCGCTTGGCAAAGAGCAGTCGCCACATCAGCGGACGAACTGGCGGAATCACCACGCCGCTCTCGGCAGTGAGAGCCCCCACACGACCAACCGCGACGGCATCGAGTCCCTCGGCCCCTTCGTCTTCCTTCGAGAGTCCTGCAGCTTGGCCCGCCTTTGGGACGATTCCTTCGTAAGTCCTGGGCGGCGGCAGCGTGATCTGCCCTTCCTGAGCCGGGGCCAGGCGGATGTCAGCATAGCTCCCGGGGATGCCACAGTTCTGGCAGGCGCCCCACTTGCAGTCGGGCACCATCGCGTGGAGCTCGGGCTCGAACATCTTGTCGTGCTCGCGACGCAGGTAGCCCTTGGTGACGCCCGGGTGGATGAAGTCCCAGGGGAAGACTTCGTCGGCCTCGCGGGCCCGGAAGGTGCTTCCCTCAGCATCTACACCATGGGTGGCAAAGAGCTCCTTCCAGCGCTCCATGTTCTCCTGCTGCTGATTTCTGTCATGGCTGTCAAACTGGATACCGCCGTGGCAGGCGTCCAGGAGCACCGGGGCAAGCGAGCGATCACCACGCGCCAGCACCGCCTCAAGCCAGGCCGATTCCCAGGAGGTCCAGGTGACCCGCACCGACTTGTTGTTGCGGAAGCGCTCGCGCACGAAGCGGATGCGCTCGAAGATCTCCTCGCGCCCGGCAAAGGGCACCCACTGCATGGGGGTGAA
>DAIPHW010000205.1:3372-4582 GCA_036771135.1 Fibrobacterota bacterium
GCGATCTTGCGCGACAGTTCTTGTCCAAAACTGTTGGCGCGAAGCGACGGCAGCGAGAGATTCACGTTGCGGAAAGCGGGATCGTCCACCAAGCAGTCAGTGAGCGGGGCGATCTGGCTGTAGTCAGCGGTAGAAAGGGACAGCAGCCCCAGCTCGTCGGAACCGGTGGCGGCCAGGCCCCGGCGCGCCAGATCCAGCACGTCGGGTAGCGGCATTTCGCGGTTGGGACGGTACCAGAAACCGGCCTGGCAGAAGCGGCACCCTTGGGTGCAACCGCGCATCACCTCCACGGCAAAGCGCTCATGCACGATGTCGCAATTGGGCACCACCTGCTCCACCGGCGCGTCGCGCGGATCCAGCGCCTCCACCCAGGTGCGCTGCACGCCCTTGGCGCTCAGGTAGCTTCCCTTGCCGTCGATCCCTTCGGGGACCCACTCGCCGTGGACAGATTTTGTCATCGGCACCAGTGAGGGCACGTAGACGCCGCGCAGCTTGGCCGCCTCTTCCAGGAACCAGCCGCGAGTGCGGCCTTCGGCGCGCCGACGTTCCATCAGCCGCGAGAGCTCGACGGTGAGCTCCTCGCCGTCGCCGATCGAGAAGAAGTCGAAGAATGGCGCCACCGGCTCGGGGTTGGCCATGCAGGGCCCGCCGCCGCACACCAGCGGATCAGATTCGCCGCGATCCTTGGCCCATACAGGAATGCCGGAAAGCTCCAGCACATAAGGGATGTTGGTGTAGTTGAGTTCGGTCTGGAGGGTGATGCCCACGAAGTCAAAGCTGGCAAGCGGCGAGAAGCTCTCTAGACCGTAGAGGGGGATCTCGGCTTCGCGCATGCGTTCGGCCATGTCGGGCCAGGGGGCGAAAGCCCGCTCGGCGCGCCAGAGAGGCTCGCGGTTCACCACGTGGTAAAGGATGCGCAGAGCGTTGTTGCTCATGCCCAGCTCATAGGTATCAGGGAAGACGAAGGCCCACGACACCTTGGTCGCGGCAATGTCCTTGTGCGCCTGGTTTCCCTCGCCGCCGATGTAGCGGGCCGGATTTTCCACGTGCGGAAGGATCCGCGCAAGGCGTTCGCGCAGTTCTTCGGGGCTCATGCGCCATCCTCTCGTCGTCGTGTGGTCACCAGCAAAAAACGCGACTCCATGAGTCCGGCCAGGATGCCTTCCTCGTAATGGTAGCCGGGCTTATCCTTCAGTTGCGGAAAGTCCTC
>DAIPHW010000206.1:0-1472 GCA_036771135.1 Fibrobacterota bacterium
CCCGAGTCCTGAGGCTTTCGTCGGGTGCATGACTTGTCGGGCGCTTGCGCAGCAGAACGCCCTTAAGGCGGGCGACGGCCGGATTTTACCGCTGAAGAGGGGCTGGGCGGGTGCGCAGGAGTAGCTCCAGCAGTCCCTTGTCTAGCCGCTGGGGGTTGGCGTAGCGGGGATCGTCCTGGAACAGAGACTCGCCCTGGCTGATCATCCCGAAGTCGAGGTTCTTGTAGTTCCAGTAGGTCCAGCCCACCTGGTGCTCGGCGAAGAGATCCAAGATGTCGTTCAGCCAGGCGTCGCGATGCTCCGGCGTGGGGCCGGCCTGGTAGACTCCGAATTCGTTGCAGGTGACCTGCGCGCCCAGACGCTCGCGGAAGCGGAACACGGGCTCCAGCAGGGCGGCGAGACGGCTCTTGTCCCAGTATCCGGAATCGGACGGGAGCCTTGCGGAGGCGTCGCTGGGCAGCTCGTAGGTGCCGGGGTAGGGGCGGGCGACGTGGTACTCTGGCCAGGGCACCCAGGGAGCGAACTGGTGGGTGAAGAGCACGGGATTGTAGAGATGGAAGCTGTAGAGGATGTTCGGATCCTCCAGCGGCTCCAGGTTGGCGAACTCGGCGGCAGCGCACCAGAGGTTGGAGCCCACCACCAGGGTGGACTTGGGGGCCTGAGCGCGGATCGTGCTTGCGAGTTCCTTCTTGACCTCGTTCCATACCGCAGCCGAAGGCGCCACCGGCTCGTTCAGGAGCTCCAGCAGGATTTCTTCGCGGTTGCCGTAGCGTTCGGCCAGCACCGACCACACGCGCAGGCAGGCGCGCCGCTCCTTAGGGTCAGTGAAGAAGTTCTGCTCCTGGGTGAGGCCGGCCTCGAAGTCGTGCCCGGGACAGCGGTGCAGGTCCAGCAGGATCCGAAGCCCTTGGGAAAGAATGTCCTCGACGGCCCGGTCCAGCAGCGCGAAGACATCCTCCTTGGGATGCAGGGATTCGGCATGGAAGAGCTCGTTCCAGTCCACCGGCAGGCGCACGTGGTCGAAGCCCCATTCCTTAATCTGCCGGAAGTCCTCGGGACTCAGGAAGGTGCGGATGTGTTCGAGTTCCCCGGGAAAGCCCGTCGGGTCCTTATGCCGGATGGCGTCAATCTGGCTAAACCATCCGCCCAGGTTCACTCCCCGCATTGCAATCTCCCTTCTCCGGCCAGAGGCCACCCGTGTCTCCGTGGATGCCTGTCGGCAAGGTCCATGCGGACATGCCTTCGTTGCCGGCAAAGGATAGCACTGCTCGGCGCCGATGTCTCGGATTTGGGGGGAATGGGGGCGTGCGGACGGCTCCATCAGAATTGCCGGCTGGATCGCTACGATTTCCTGTCCGTTCTGGGGTTCTCCGTGACGGCACAACTTTTGTTTTCACGGGAATGTGGCGAAAAAGACGCTTGGAGGCCGATTTTCTCTGCGGATCCGGACGCGGACGCGGCGTCTGCCTGCA
>DAIPHW010000206.1:1572-4573 GCA_036771135.1 Fibrobacterota bacterium
GCTTGGAGGCCGATTTTCTCTGCGGATCCGGACGCGGACGCGGCGTCTGCCTGCACTTTGTTTTCCAGAACGCAAATCATCCTTGAGCGAGATCTGGCCGTCGGGAACATTTTGTTGAAATACGGTACAATCCAAGAGAACTCCTAAACCCAGGCAGGCCTCAATGAAACGATTCTTTTTTGCTGCTGTATCGCTCGCACTGGTTGCGTCTGCATCGGCTGCTCTTCCCAAAGCGACGGAAGTCTACAGCAAGATGGGCTTCGGTTACAACATCGGCAACACGATGGAAGCTCCGGGCGACCCGACGTCTTGGGGAAATCCATTCCCGACCAAGGCTCTGCTTGATTCCGTAAAGGCCGCAGGCTTCACGACCGTTCGCATTCCGACGGCTTGGTACTCCCATGCGGATACGACGACGAACACGATTCATTCCACTTGGATGGATTCCGTGAAGACGGTCGTTGATTACTGCATCGACGACGGTCTCTACTGCATCTTGAACATCCACTGGGATGGGGGATGGCTCGAAAACAACGTCTTTGACGGCGTCCATTCCGTGAGCGACAACGCCACGGCCACCACCGACACCGCCAAGGTCATCGCTCGCCAGAAGGCGTTCTGGAAGCAGATCGCGACGGAATTTAAGGACTACGACGAGCACCTCATCTTTGCTGGTGCCAATGAGCCGGCCGTGAATGACGCTTGGCTGTCGAGCGGCCAGGTCGTATTCGACCAAGCTCGCATGGGGATCCTCAAGGCCTACGAACAGGCGTTCATCGACGTCGTTCGTGCCACCGGCGGAAACAATGCGACGCGCAGCCTGATCGTGCAAGCTCCGCGCACCGAAATCGACCTTGCCAACTCTTTGCTCAAGAGCAACCTGCCGACGGACCCGACAGGGACCGGCTACATGATGGCGGAAGTCCACTTTTATCCGTATCAGTTTTCGATGATGGCGAAGGACGAGAGCTGGGGCAACCAGTACTTCTATTGGGACGGGTACCTTTCCAAGACCGATCCGACTCACAACGTCGGATGGAACGTCTATTCCAAGTCCTATGCGAATCTGGACAATGGCGTTTGGGTGGATTCCGTATTCAAGCTGATGAAGACCGACTTCTACGATAATGGCATTCCCGTTGTCGTTGGCGAATTTGGCGCCTTCAAGCGTCTGACTCAGCTTTCTGGTGACTCTCTGCGTCTCCATCTGCTTTCCCGCGCTGCCTTCTATGGCAAGGTCGCGTCTTCCGCGAAGGCCAACGGACTTGTTCCCGTTGCCTGGGACAATGGTGCCGAAGACGACATGAATTCCACCATCATCCGCCGTCAGAAAGGCGCCAAGGGCATCTTCGATTACGAGTGCCTGAACGCAATGCGCAAGGCGTATGGCCTTGACACCATCGCCGGAAACTCCATCGATGCCTACGTGAAGACGAGTGTCGATGCGACGAACAACTCCCTCTACGTCACCTATACCTCTTCGGATACGGGCACCGCAGGGACGATTCGCGTCACTCCGACAATCACGAACTGGTCGAGCTACACGGGTGTCGTCGTTCGTGCGCACATCACCGGTGCGACCACTGGAACTGGCTGGTACTCCACGGACTTCGCCGTGATGAGTGGCTCTGCATGGAAGTGGACCGATTCCCATTTTGCGAAGACTTCTAGCAGCAGCGGTTGGGCCGATTACAAGTTCACGCTTTCGACCAGCACATCGGACACTTTGGATGCATCCAAGAGTAAGCAGAAGCTCTATATCGCCACGCCGACTCAGGTCAACGCCTTCGTGATCAACCTTTATTCGCTTGCGTTCACGGGATCGATGACCGTTGATTACGTCGCCTTGGTCAAGAGCAATGGAACTCTGGACACGATCGCGAGCTTCAACAAGAAGGTTCCGACCACCGAAGGAAACATCGACACGGTAAAGCTCATCCCGACGCCTGCTGAGGCCTACAAGGCCGCTTCCATCCGTGCCATCAAGTCTTCCATCACCTCTCCGAATCTCTATGTCTCGACGGGTGCTGGCACGCTTTCGGCCACCTTCGCTGCGGAGCAGAGCGGCATGGCTAGCGTAACCCTTCTGAATCCGCTTGGACAGGTGATCGGTCAGAAGAGCTTCATGGCAAGCGCAGGCACGAACTCGATTTCCTTCAACACGAAGTATCGCGGTGTCGTCCTTGTTGAGGTCCGTCAGAACTCCTCGGTCCTTTCCGCCAAGGCGATTCAGCGCTAAGCCTTTTCAGACCTCTTTCCTATCCGGCCGCATCTCGCAGGAGATGCGGCTTTTTTTGTGCGGACGGCAAACGTTCTGTGCCGCACACCGCTCTCTTCATGCGTACGTCTCAGCGTGCGACGGGATAGCCTGCGGCCTTCCAGGCGCCGATGCCGCCGGAGAGATGCCGCGCCGCAAGGCCGAGCCGCTTGGCCTGCGCCAGGGCGGCAGAGGAGCGTCCTCCCGATTGGCAGTAGAGAAGCACCGGGCTTTGCTTAGGAAGCCCGCCAAGCTCCCGTGCCAGCGCCGGCGAAGAGAGTTCAAGGTTGCGGGCTCCGCGCAGGTGCCCGTTCTTGAATTCAGCGGCGGTACGCACGTCCACCAGGAGAGGATGTGGCGTGGCCTCCAAGGCTTCGCGAAAGGCGGTAGGGGAAAGGGCATCGGCGGCATCGCCGCCAGAGAGCAGGGTGAGCAATGATTTCAGGAACGACATGATTTGCAAACGCCTCCAGGTGAATGGGTGTCGCAGCCTAGACGCCGGAAGTTTGCGCAGGGTTACAGGAAATCATGCCGCGAGCCTTCGGATCATGGCTTTCCAGGACTTCACGAGGGGCGGCGGTTTGAGGGGGCGGAATCCGGGGCCTTGCCCCAGGATCCAGCGGGCTGCTTCATCGGGGTCGCCAAAAGGCAGAGTGAAGACAAGCGATCCATTTTCACGCAAAGTGGTCTTCTGGCGCGGGTGCCATTGTCGCTCGCGCACGTAGGCCGCGTGCTCGGCGTCGG
>DAIPHW010000207.1:0-4571 GCA_036771135.1 Fibrobacterota bacterium
CTAGACAATCAGACGATCTATGAAGATGTGATCAAGCTGCTGCTGACTCTCAAGCCCAAGACACAGTTCATCCTGGCCACCCACAACGCAAACTTCCCGGTCCTGGGAGACGCCGAAATGGTCCTGGCTTGCGGATATGCATCTGGACAGGTTCGGATCCAGCAGGGAGGCATCGACGATCCATCCATCCAGCGGAAGGTCGTTTCGATTCTTGAGGGTGGCAAGGAAGCGTTTAACCGTCGCAAGGAGATCTACACAGCATGGAACCCTCGGAACTCCTAGAGATCGTCGCCCGCGGCGAGGATGGGCGCAACCAGTTCAAGTTGGACTTCACGAATCCAACGGGCTTGGCATCGGAGATCGCGGCATTCGCGAACTCGGAAGGTGGAAGGATTTTCATTGGTGTGACGGATCTGGGGCAGATCGCAGGCTTGACAAGCAAGAGGGTGCACGATCTGAATCAACTCATCTCGACTTCAGCTTCGGAGCAGATCCGGCCACCTGTCGGTGTGTTGACGGAAAACGTCAAGTGTGATGATAAAGTCGTGATCGTTGTCCATGTCCCTAAAGGAATGGCGCGCCCATATCTGGATACGGTCGGTGCCATCTGGGTCAAAAGCGGGTCCGACAAACGTCGGGTGACTGCGCGCGAAGAGCTGCAGCGGATGTTCCAAGCTGCCTCGCTGCTGCACGCCGATGAAGTTCCTGCCGAGGGTACTGGTTTTTCTGATGTGGACATGGATGTGTTTCGAGATTTCTACAGGCAACGATTTGAAGCCGATGTGGAGGAAAGCGGCCTGGAAACGCCAGCCCTGCTTCGGAACATGAATCTGATGGATGAGTCAGGGCGACTGAACATCGCTGGACTCTTGCTCTTTGGGAAATCGCCATCGACACGTTACCCGGTTTACAATGCTAAAGCCGTGGCATTTCCGGGGACGGAGCTTGCTGATTCCGAGTATTTGGATAGCCGCGATCTGAACGGAACGATCCCTGCAATCTTCACCAAGGCGATCAGCTTTCTTTCTACCCACTTGGTGCGAATTCAGGGTGAACAGGGATTCAACTCCATTGGGGAACTTGAAATTCCTAGGCTGGTCTTGGAAGAACTTGTGGCAAACGCGCTCATTCATCGGGACTATTTCATTTCCGCCTCCATCCGTCTCTTGGTCTTCCGCGACCGCATCGAGATTGTCAGTCCGGGGCACCTTCCCAACAACCTGACCGTTGCGAATATCAAGTCTGGAAACTCGAACATTCGGAACCCGATTCTTGCGTCGTTTGCAACCTACATGCTTCCATACAGAGGACTGGGGAGCGGCATCCTGCGCGCACTGCGTGCTTGGCCCGACATCGACTTCGTGGACGATCGCGATGGAAACACCTTCAAGGCGATCGTGAGAAGAAAGACCTTGGCGTGAAGCTCAAGTTCAAGATCCAGCCTTATCAGACGCGCGCCGTGGAGGCCGTGGCCGATTGCTTTGTGGGCCAACCCTTCATGGGAAATCTGACGTATCGGATGGATCCGGGAGCGGCGGGGAGCGGGATTCAGATCAGTCATGCCGCCTTCGAGGAAGGCTTCCGCAACGCGGACTTCGCCCTCTCTGGCGAAGCGCTCTTGCACAACGTGCAGGCGGTCCAGAAACGACAGAACTTGCCGGTTTCGACCGGCCTCAAGTCCACGGCTGCCAGCCATCTGAACCTCGACATCGAGATGGAGACTGGCACCGGCAAGACCTACTGCTACATCAAGAGCATCTTCGAGCTCAACAAGCGCCACGGCTGGAGCAAGTTCGTGGTGGTGGTGCCCTCCATCGCCATTCGCGAGGGTGTGCACAAGACGCTTTCCATCACCGCCGACCACTTCCAGGAGAGCTACGGCAAGAAGGCGCGGTTTTTCGTCTACAACTCGCGCTCGCTGCACGATCTGGAAGGCTTCTCGTCGGGAAGCGGCATCCAGGTGATGATCATCAACATCCAGGCCTTCAACGCCACCGGCAAGGACAATCGGCGCATCTACGATGAACTGGACGACTTCCAGTCTCGCCGTCCCATCGATGTCCTTTCGGCGAACCGCCCCATCCTGATCCTAGACGAACCCCAGAAGATGGAGGGCAAGAAGACGCTGGAAGCGCTGGCCAAGTTCCGTCCTTTGTTCATCCTGCGCTATTCGGCTACTCACAAGATCGAGCACGATAAGATCTTCCGCCTGGATGCGCTGGATGCCTACAACCAAAAGCTGGTCAAGAAGATCAGCGTGCGCGGCATCAGCGTGCGCGGATTTTCCGGCACCAGCGGCTACCTGTACCTCGATTCCATCGAGGTGAGCGCCAAGGCTCCCGAGGTGCGGCTTGAACTGGAAAAGAAACTGGAAAGCGGCGCTGTGAAGCGCGTACTGCAACGGGTCGGCAAGGGGGCAAACCTCTTTGAGTTTTCTGGGGAAATGGAGCAATACAAGGGCTTTGTCGTCTCCGAGATCGATGCGCGCTCCGGCAGCGTCAGCTTCACCAACGGCGAGGTTGTGTCGGTGGGCGAGGCGTCGGGCGACGTGACCGAACTTGCGCTGCGCCGCATTCAGATCCGCGAGGCGATCAAGGCGCATCTCGAGAAGGAGCGCGACTTGTTTGCGCGCGGCGTGAAGGTGCTTACCCTGTTCTTCATCGACGAGGTGGCCAAGTACCGCGATTATTCGCAGCCTGACGAGAAGGGCGAATACGCTCACATCTTCGAAGAGGAATACGCCTCTTGCGTGGCGGAATTTCAGCCCAAGCTGCTCTTGGAACCGTCCTACACGGCATTCCTGGAGCGCGATCCTGTCCACAAGATCCATGACGGCTACTTTTCAATCGACAGGAGATCCAAGCGGATGGTGGATCCGCAGACCGGCGCGCGCACGACGGAATCCGACGACACGGACGCCTACGACCTGATCCTCAAAGACAAGGAACGCCTACTTTCGCGTGAGGAGCCGGTGCGCTTCTTGTTTTCCCATTCGGCTCTTCGCGAAGGTTGGGACAATCCCAATGTGTTCGTGATCTGCACCCTCAAGCATAGCAGTAACGACGTTGCGCGCCGTCAGGAGGTGGGGCGCGGATTGCGCTTGTGCGTGGATTGCGAGGGCAATCGCGTGGATGATCCCTCCATAGTGCATCAGGTGAACGAACTGACCGTGGTGACAAACGAATCCTATAAGGACTTTGTCACAGCGCTTCAGAAGGAAATTCGCGAGGCCTTGGCGCAGAGACCCCGCCAGGCCAGTGTCCAGTACTTCACGGGCAAGGTCGTACCCGGTGCCCAAGGAAACCTGGAAGTCACTCCTGAGATGGCTAAGCAGCTCTATAAGTACCTGCTCAAGAACGACTTCATCGACGATATGGCCGACGACGCCATCACGCAGACATACCACGAAGCGCGTGAGAGGGGGGGGCTTCCGCCGCTTCCTCCCGATCTCCAGCCTCATGGCGAAGGCCTGTTCCAGTTGGTCGACAGCGTGTTCCGCGATGGCATGCTCCCCGGATTTGCCGACGGGCGCAAGTCCAAGGTCGAGAATCAAGTGAATTCGAATATCGAGAAGGCCGAGTTCAAGGAGCTATGGGGTTGTATCAATCGCCAGTCCATTTATGCCGTTGATTTCGATACGCAGGAGCTGGTGGCCAAGGCGATCCGTGCGTTGGATGCTGAACTGCGCGTGAGTCCGCTCCAATATGTGGTGGAGCGCGGAACGCAAGCCGATCAAGCTACTCTCGATTCATTGGACTCCAAGACAGCCTTCATTGCGAGCGAGTCGCGGACCGATGTGCTTGAGGCGTCGAGTCATTCGCGTGTGAGCTACGACCTTGTCGGAAAGATCGCCGAAGAGACGCAACTGCGGCGCGCTACGGCTGCGCAAATTTTGTCAGGCATTCAGCCTCAAGTGTTCGCGCAGTTCTGCATCAATCCCGAGGACTTCCTGAGCAAGGCGATCCGGATCATCGGCGAGCAGAAGGCGACGGTGATCGTGGAACACATCGAGTACCGTCCCCTTGATGCGTGCCATTCCATTGACATCTTCACCGCCGACAAGCATTCCGAGGAGATGGAGAACGCCTTCCGAGCTAAGCATCACGTCTTGGACTACGTCTTCACCGATTCCACTGTCGAACGGACCTTTGTGGAAGAATTGGACCGCGCCTCCGAAGTGGTCGTGTACGCGAAACTCCCGCGCGGTTTCAAGATCCCGACGCCGGTGGGCGACTACAACCCCGACTGGGCCATCGCCTTCAAGGCGGGCTCAGTCAAGCACGTCTACTTCGTGGCCGAGACCAAGGGCTCGCTATCCAGCATGGAACTGCGGGAAGTCGAGAAGGCCAAGATCAACTGTGCCCGCAAGTTCTTCGCGAAGATCACCTCGGATCAAGTGAAATACGAGGTGGTGGACACATATGCGAAGCTGAGGGAGTTGGTGGGCTAAATGGATGGCGGATGCAGGACAGAAACTAACGTGAGGGGATTATGCTGACATCGCTTCGCATTAAGAACTTCAAGGCCTGGAAGGATACTGGTGATATCCGTCTCGCGCCGCTCACGGTGAT
>DAIPHW010000208.1:0-4559 GCA_036771135.1 Fibrobacterota bacterium
GGACCATGTGGTAGGCCTGCAGGTCGAGCCGCGGAAGCATCGGCGCCAGCGCCTGACGCGAGCGGTCTTCGGCCTGAAGGCGCCGCGAATCGGCCGCCTGGGCGGCAAGTCCAGAGTCGCGCGCCATGTCCATGGCCTGGGAAAGCGAGAGCGAAAGCGTCCCGGCAGAAGCCCAGCCAGATCCCAAAAGCGCCAGGAGTGCCAGATGCGGCAAGTGAGAGGCGGTCATCGTTTCGTCTTTCGGGAAGAAGGAGTGGCAGCCAGGCCGCGCAGCACTAGCTCCAGGTTTTCGGTGAACGTGATGTCCGAGTCGCAGGGAGAAAAGTCCGTGACGCCGTAGTGGCGTTCCAAGGCGATCACTTGGGCCAATCCCGACACCAGGAAACGGGCCACCGCACGGGCGTTGACCTCCGGGCGGAACTCGCCATTCTCCTGGCCTTCCAGGATCAGCTTCTCGACGATCTCCCAGCGCTGGGCCATGCCATACTGCAGCCATTCCCGAAAGAGATCGCGGTTCTCGTTGACGAGTTCGCCCATCATCAGGTGGTGGAAACGCCCCCATTCCGGGCCGCTCCAGCGCTTGCGGTAGATCTCCATGACATGGCGGATGCGCTCGGCGGCGGTCCCTGAAAGCTTCGCAAGCTCCTCACGCATGCCATCCAGGAAGGCGTGCATGTGCCGGTCCAGCGCCTGGATCAGCAGATCTTCCTTGCTCTCGAAATAATGATAGATGAGCGCCTTGGTGACCCCCGCTTCGCGGGCCACGTCTTCTAACCGCGCCGCCCGGAATCCCTTGTCGGCAAAGACCCTTAGGGCCGCATCGAAGAGCTCGGTCGGACGCTGCGCCGAACGGCGATGCCACCCTTTGCATGAAGGAGTCGGCGAAGCGCCGCACTCCCTTTCCATTTCAACCATGCCGCGAAATTAACTCGCGAGTCAATAACTTTCAACAAACCAACCGCAAACGACGACTCAATCGCTTCGCCTACGCAAGGAGCAAATGGATATTATCCTTCATGGGCGGGTTTCCAAAATGGAAAGATGGGGAGAGATTACACGACCTGGGGTGAATCGCATAACCCTTGCATATCAGTAACTATTGTAGAATATTTGCTGATATGCGCTTAAGACCCACAGCACGTTTTCCGTCGCACCGTCGCACCGTTACCCTGTTCGTAGATAGCGCTTCATCCATTTTCATTACCCTCTTTGATTCCGCTCATAGTTCAACAAATTCACTACGAACGGAAGAGAATGCCGTTCGCCCCGAACCCGTCGAGAGAGGTTATCGGTTCCCGCCACAAATGCTGTCGCCGCTGCAAATTTTTCCATCCTCCAGAGGAATGGTTGGCGCAACCAAACGGGGTGAAGTTGTGCCGCAAGACACTGCTGCTCCCAGTTTCGCGGATAGCGTCAGTTTCTGTCGTGCCATCGTTTCCTCTCTTGCCAAGGAGGATTCCCGATGAAATTCCGCCATTGGATTGCCGTTCTCGCCCTTTGCGCGGATCTCGCCGCAGCTCAGGTCCCGGAGGATCCTAAGCATCCCAATGTGGCGGTACTTCCGCTTTCGTCGCAGGGCGTGGACAGCGTCTCGGCCCTGGTGGTCACCGACGCGCTTTCCGACGAACTGCTGCACACCGGTAAGGTGCAGGTGATGGAGCGGTCCCAGATCCGTGCCATCCTAGACGAGCAAGGGCTCCAGAAGAGCGGAGCCTGCGACGGGAGCGAGTGCGCAGTGCAGACCGGAAGACTGCTGGCCGTGCAGGAGGTGGTCGTGGGTACCATCGGCAGATTGGGGGACTCGTACAGCCTTTCGGTTCGCCTGGTGGACATGACCACAGGACAGGTGTCTCGCAGCTCTCACCGGATGCAGCAAGGAGCCATCGACGCCGTAGTGGCCCAGGCGCTTCCGGAGATCGCAGCGGAACTGATGGGAACAGAACCACCGTCGAGCCCGCGAAAAGGGAACCCTGCCCTCCTATCCCGCGAACCAAGCCGGGACACCTTGTGGAGCCGCCGCCACGATGGATTCCATTTCCGGAGCACCATGGTGGTTGGCATCTCCTCAAGCACCGAGGCTCCGTTCAGCATGCGGTTGGGCGCAGAATACGACGGCTTCGGCGTCCTAGTAGGAGCCGGCCCGCTGTTCCCGATTCTGAGCACAGCGAATCAGATGGGAGACTATCGCCTCAGCCGGTTCATCCCCGATCTCTCGCTGTTCTACGGCTGGGATCGTTTCCAAGTCCACGCGGGTTTCTCACAGTTAGGTCTCCGGGAAAGCGGATCAAACGCAGAAAAAACGTTTCAAGATATTCAGTTGACCTGCTAATCCACCTCGGGCTTCCGGGAAAGCCCCGAACCCCAGGGGGCTTCGGTATTCTTTTTGGCCTAGGAATCATGCAATATGAAGATTCTTGGACTGAATATACGAGGACCGATTCATACATCAATTATACCTGGATTTCGCAGACGCATGCGCAAAAGAAGTCCAGCACCAACTTCTTTCCCGTCCCGCATTTCGCCATCGTGCTGTCCAACTGGTGAACCGATCATGAACCGCATTCTCACCATCCTTCTCGTTGTCACCCCCCTTTTGGCCCAAGCAGAGGGACCGCACAGCATTGCAACATTCCCCTTCTCCGGCGCGCAAGTGGACAGTTCCGCGGCACGCCAAGTCTCAGACCTCCTCTCGATCGAACTCGCCCGTTCCGACAAGGTCCGGATCATCGACCGATCCCAGGTCGCTTCCACGATTGGCTCGGCCGAGGCCTGTCAGGCCGACTCATGCGCCATCCAAGCAGGCCGTCTGCTAGACGTCCAAGATATTCTGCTCGGGTCAGTGGGGCGGATCGGCGAATCGTTCACCATCTCGGCACGGGTAGTGGACGTACAAAGCGGTCGCGTGCTGGCCAGCGTACTCGAGGCGGCATCCGGCTCGATCGATTCCGCTGTGGCCGAACTGGTTCCTCGCATCGCGCGCAAGCTGCTGTCGCGCCTGCCCACCGACACGATCAAACCCTCCGTCCAAGCCAAGTCGCCCAGAAACACGCCTCCAATCGATCCTTGGGTGACCAGACACAAGGGGTTCCATCCTCGCATAGGGCTTATTGTGGGGTATCCCAGCATGCTGGAGGCACCGCTCGGCGTGCGCGCAGGGGTGGAATGGAACGGGTTCGGGGGAGCGGTCGGATTGTCGCCAACCTTTCCCATCATCGGGCAGGTAATGGGAAACATGGATGATAAGCTGGAAATGTCTCGACTAGTCCCGGCCCTGACTGCCTATTACGCCTGGAGATACCTCCAGTTCGAACTGACCTACGGCGACGTGGCGTTCCAGGACCGCGGAGATGGCGACGGCACCAAGATCGCGACCTATTCGACGAACGTCCGCTTCGATGTGGGAGAACCGGGAGGGCTGAGCCTGTTCCTAGGAGCTAGCGTAGTCCGGTACTGGCACAATGACTTCTCCCCAAACGACAATACTTCGGGGACGATCCCGCTGATCAACTTCGGGCTGGTACTCTCGAACTAACTGCTCCGAGAGCCGTTGATTGTCAGAGAAGGCTTCGTCACCCATCGCCACCGTGGGGATGTCGGTCGGCTACAGCAGTCCGTCCCAATTCAGCCGGGAATACCGGCGCCTCTTCGGCATTCCGCCGCGACAGGAAGGGCTGCACCCGCAGACCTGAAGAAATAGCGGTTCAGGAAAGGAAGATCCAACCCGCCAGCGCAAGCACCGGCAAGAGGACAAGAATTGTCCATCCGAGGTAGGCGAAGAATCCCGGCATGGGGACGCCCTCTTCCTCGGCGATGGACCGTACCAATAAGTTCGGGGCGTTGCCGATGTAGGTGACGGCTCCGAAGAAGACGGCCCCCAGTCCAATGGCCTCCAGTTGCAGCCCCTCGTTCAAAAGGCGCGGCAGCGCCTCGTGGCCACCGGCGGCGTGGAAGAAGACGAGATAGGTCGGCGCGTTGTCCAGCACGCTCGAGAGCACCCCAGTGACGAAATAGGCCGAGAGCGGCGATCCCGCTAGCCGGACCAGCCCTCCCAAGGGACCATCCACCCCCTCCCGCAGCATCTCCACCAGCGGCGAGAGGGTGACGAAGATGCCGGCAAAGAGCACGGCCACCTCCACGATGGGATGCCAACGGAAATCATTCTCGCGGCGCAGTTCCTGGCTGGACGTGTTCCATGCTCCCCAGGCAAAGAGCACGAGCAGGGCATCGCGCACCCATGGGACCCAGCCGCCCAGGAAGGCCAGGGCGCCGCTTCCCGCCACCGTGACCACGATGGCCGCGATCCAGGCGAGATGGACGCCTCCGCGCACGCGCAGGTCCTGCGTCGGCGGCAGCGGTCGCCCTTCGCGGCGAAATAAGACAAAATCCGTCACGAAATGAAACGCAAGCAAGCACCCAGCCACCAGCGCAAGCGGCCCAGCGTGGCGCAGCGTCCAGAAGAAGGGCACCCCCTGGAGATAGCCCATGAAGAGCGGCGGATCACCCACCGGCGTGAGAGCGCCACCCGCGTTGGCGACGAGCAGGATGAAGAAGAAGACCGT
>DAIPHW010000209.1:0-1763 GCA_036771135.1 Fibrobacterota bacterium
CCGGGGCGTCGGTGGCGTAGCGGTAGGCTGCGTTGGTTTTCAGCACCGGGCCTCCTCCCAGAATGGGGGCCAGCGCCGGATCGTGCTTTTCGGGATGGTTGGGGTGGACGGCATGCGCCATGTCCACTGAAAGCCCGGTGCCTTCGGAAAGCCAGGCCAGAAAGCGGCTGCGCGAGAGTCCCATGGCTGTGGCAAGGCGCTCCAGCAGTTGGGCGAGTCGCCGCGAACGGGCTCCGGTAGTGATCTCGGAGCCGATTTCCTCGCCGTCGAAAAGTACGAGCGCCGGGAGCGTTCCCACCTTCGGACGGGCGTCCAGCAGCGCTTCCAAGAGCGCGTGGCAGGAGGCCAAGTTGTCGATGCGCCCCGAAAGCAACAATTCGCCCTGGTGGCCGAGGCGCGAAGGCGGCTCGGCCAGCGAGAGGCAGAGTTCCCAGCCGAAGATCTCCTCGGGAGAGCAGCCAAGTTCGGAGGCAAGCGAACTTGCCAGCGACCAGTCGTGGCCGTCGTCCAGCCCCAAGAGCGGTGGCAGGTGGCGCTCGCGGTTCAATTGCAGGCCCTTGTCGTTCACTTCGCGGTCGAGGTGGATGGCAAGGCTTGGCAGCACCGGTCGCGGCGAAGCAAGGCGCACCAGCCGCTCGGCGCCGTCTTCTAGGAAGACGCGCCCGCAGATTTCCAGCTCCCGGTCGAACCAGGTGTGCAGCAGCATGCCGCCGTAGGTCTCCACCCCGAGGCTCCAGGTGCCGTGGCCGCGCCGCTCGGGGCGGGGCTTCACGCGCAGGCAGGGACTGTCGGTGTGGGCTGCTGCCAGCCGCAGCATCTTGGCGTGCTCGGGCCAACGCCAGGCAAGCAAAAAGCCGCCGCTTCTCACGAAGGCGCCATCCCCCTCGCGGGGCCATTCCTCGCGGCGGGAATCCAGTTCGACAAAGCCCGCTTCAGACAGAATCTGTCCGGAAAGCGCTGTCGCATGCCAGGGCGTGGGGGAGGCTCTGAGGAATTCCTCGAGCCCGATCACGGCGCCTGGTCCACGATCTGGTCGGGCCGCAGGGCCTTGAATTGGGACATGTCTTCCTCCAGCGGGAGGTTTGGAATGCGTTCGGCGGCGCGCCAGGTGTTCTCGGCGGTGAGCAGCCTGAAGGTCAATCCTTCGGCCTCGATCTGCCGCAGGGCGCCGACAATCTGGCGCATGAGGGCCTCGGTGGGCAGGTAGGCCACCTTGCGCTCGGAGGTCTTGCGCAGGAACTTGCGGGTCTCGACGGTGCGGTCGATCACCACGTAGTCGCTGCTCGGGAAAACGCTTGGGCCCTCGTTCTCCCAGGCCATGAGGGTGACCACCTTGCCGGTTCCGGGGGCCTTCATGAAATGCACTGGCGGGACCTCAGCCGCAATCTTGGCCTGAGCCAAATGCTCACGCAAGACGCCTCGACGGCGCGCGTATTCCCACCAGCGGTGGGTTGCCTCGGGGTCCAGAAAATGAAGCTTCTTGCCTTGCTCCATGGCCTCGTCGACGGCGATTTGGTTGCCGCGCTGCCACAGGTCCACGATCTCGCCGAAGACCTCCTGCGAGTCCACTGGCGAGACAAGCGGCATGCCGGTGGCTCCGTCGCCCATCCCGAGTCCCAGGCATTGCGCGAGGCTTGCCAGGATGGGGGCCGCTTCCTCGGCGAAGAAGGTGGGACGCAGGTGGTTGATGGAGGCTTCCAGTCCGCAAGGGCCGGGAGCATCTCCTTCGGTGGGGCGCACCTCGTAGAGGGAGACGACGAAAT
>DAIPHW010000209.1:1863-4527 GCA_036771135.1 Fibrobacterota bacterium
GGGCCGGGAGCATCTCCTTCGGTGGGGCGCACCTCGTAGAGGGAGACGACGAAATAGACGCTGGTGTCGGCATTGCGGTACCACCAGGTGCGTACGCCGTCGCGTTCCGCCGATTCTTCAAACTGAGGGATCTCCAGGCGCCACGACTCGATTTCTTCAAACGAGGGGGGCTTGCCGCCCGGGGACAGGTATTCCAAGGCAAAGCTCATGCGGCCAAAATGCACATTCGCAGAGCTATGCGGTAGGGAAACCCGCCATGCGGGCCAGTTTCAGGAAATCATCGGAAAGATTCTGGCCGTTCAGGCGGGCCGAGGCCCACTCGCGGCGCACCGGATATTCGCGGCGCAGGCGGTCAAAGCCGGCGGCGCGCTCGCGGTCGGAAAGCCCCAGAAGGGCGCGCATGGAGGCGTCGTCGCGAGCTGGGTCGTAGACCGAAAGCACTAGCGTGGCGAAACCGTCCCAGGCCGAGGCATCGGGCGCGGCGGCGATGGGGACGGAAAGTTCAGGAAGCGCCGGAGGAGTCCAGTCGGGGAGCTGCCACAGGCGTCCCAAGGCCTCGCGGATGCGGCGAGTGCCTTCGATCTTGCCTTCTAGGCTGTAGCCGGCCACGTGGGGCGAAAGCTGACCGACCTTGGCGGCAAGTGCCGTCGGGAAGGCGGGCTCGGGATCGAAGACATCCAGCACTGTGGACAGATTTTGTCCGAAGGTCAATGCCTCCAGGAGCGCCGCGGCATCGACCACGGGACCGCGCGAGGCGTTCACCAGCACGGCGCCGGGCTTTAGCAGCGAAAGTTCGCGGCGTCCGATCAGGTGGCAAGTGGGGTGCTCGCCCTCCCGCACCAGCGGCACGTGCAGCGAAACGACATCGCTTGCCCGCAGCAATTCTTCTAGCGGTACGAAATCGCCGCCCTCGCGCTCTTGCCGCGGCGGATCGCAGCGCAGCACGGCAAGTCCTAAGGCGCGCGCCACCGTCTCCAGGGCCGAGCCGGTGTTGCCAGAGCCCACGATGCCGATGCGCGGCGCCTTTGAGAGATCGAGTCGGCGCGCCAAGTGGAGCCGGCAGAGGCTTGCCAGGACAAATTCTGCCACCGAACGGGCGTTGCAGCCCGGGGCCGAAGTCCAGGCGATGCCGTTTGATTCGAGCCAGGGGATGTCCAGGTGGTCGGTGCCGATGGTGCAGGTGCCGACAAAGCGCACCGGGGTACCGGAAAGCAGGCGCGCGTCCACGCGAGTGACCGAGCGGACCACCAAAGCGTCTGCACGGGCGAGGACTTCCCTGTCCAGGCCACGTCCAGGCACCAGCACCACATCTCCCGCGTCTCCAAAGGCCTCGCGGGCCAGCGGCACGTTCTCGTCTACAACGATGCGGCGCGTCACGCCTGCATCCGCATCATTTCCTGGTAGGCGTCCATGGTCTTGTTGCGGATCTCGAGCATCAGGTTGAAGGATGTGCGGGCCTCTTCCAGGGCGGAAGTGACTTGATGCACGTCCTTGATCTCGCCGGCCACGAACTTCTCGATGGAGGCATCAGCCACGTTCTGCATCGAGTTGACGTCCCCGAGGAACTTCTTGAGGGTGTCCTCAAAGCTCGGGACGTTGGAATCGCCGGTCTTGATGAGGCCAGGTTCGGCGGCAGCGGCTCCCTGAGGAGCGATTCCGGAAGGAATGATTTGGAGTGGATCCATGATTTAGTCCTCCTTCCTCAGATTTCCAGGGCCTTGGCAAGCATGGCCTTGGTGGATTGCAGAGCCGACACGTTGGCCTCGTAGGCTCGTGTCACAGAAATGAGATCGACCATTTCCTGTACGACATTCACGTTGGGATAAGCTACATAACCCTCGGCATTGGCGTCGGGATGACTCGGATCGTAGACCATTCGCGGCGGATTTGGATCCTTTTCGATGTGGTCCACCATCACGCCAGACCCCACCTTATCATTTTGGATGGCAAAGATGTCAGAGGGAATGGGCATGTGGCGATGGTCGGTGCGCCAGCCGGACATGGATGGTTCGGCGAGCACCATGCGCGGCATGACTTCCACCGGATCGGCCCGCAACACGGCACTCTGGCGCCGGTAGGGGCCGCCTTCGGTGGTGCGCGTGGTCTCGGCGTTGGCGATGTTGGACGAGATGAGGTTCTGGCGCAGCCGCGTGGCCCGAAGGCCCGAAGCCGAGATGTTGAAGCCGGCAAAGAGGCTGACGAGAGGCATGGTTTAAGCCCCCCTTCCGGCGATGGCCGCGCGCAGCGTGGAGTAGCGGTCGTTGAGGAACTTGGCGGCCGACTGGTAGAAGATCTGGTTCTCGGCGAGCTTGGCCGATTCCATGTCAATATCTACGTCGTTGATGTCGCCAGGTAGGGTCGGATCGTTGGGACGGTAGGCTTGGGGCATGATCTTGCCGATGTCCTTGCGACCGATGTCGAAATGAGCGGGGTTGGTCTTGGCCCCGGAAAGCTGGCGCGGGTCGAGAGCCTTGCGCAGCTCCATCTCAAAGCTCACCTCGATGCGCTTGTAGCCGGGGGTGAGCACGTTGGCAAGATTGTCGGAGATGGCCTTGCCGCGCAGCGCCGAAGCGTCGAGCGACTTGCGCAGGGCCGGCACCGACATGTGCCTGGAAATGGAGTTCTCGAAGATCACGCTTGGATTGTATGCAAAGGGCGGGCCAA
>DAIPHW010000210.1:0-4527 GCA_036771135.1 Fibrobacterota bacterium
CTTTATGGACGGAGCAGTTGCCGGAGAAACGACAGGCATCCTTGTCGTTCACGCAAAGGTTGAGTCGAATCCCTCCTTCCATGGCTGTCACCACGTCCTGCAGGGAGATTTTTGACGCTGGGCGTCCGAGTCCAATGCCTCCAAGCTTGCCGCGAACGGTGCGCAAGATGCCGACCTCCACCAGCTTTCCCACGATGCGACGCACGAAGGGCACCGGCAGCTGCTTGGCTTTGGAAAGTTCGGGAATGGAAACGAGCTCGTCGGGAAAGCTTGCCAAGTGCAGGACAATGCGTGTCGCGTAGTCGGTCTGTCGAGCGATGGAGATCATTGATGACTAAAATGGTAATCATTTAATCGCTGGCAAGAGCGTGCAAATCTCTCTCTTTATCGCAGATGATGGCTAAGGAGCGGCGGGCGCGTCCTCGCAGCAACGGAAGCCGACTGCATTATAGCGGTTCTGGGGATAGAAGCTGTGCTTGACTTCCTGGCAGGAGGCTTCGGGGCCTTCGCCGTAGTATCCGCCAAAGACCCAGTAGGCGTTCTTGTAAGGGGTGGAGGTCCATTCCCAGGCGTTGCCGACCATGTCGTAGGCGCCCCACCAGGAGCGGCAACCGGGATGATCATGCCCGTAGGTGACGTCGCTTCCGCCATCCTGGCAGTAACCGGTGACGTGTTCTGGACCGTAGGGATATTTCCAGTCCTGCGGCCCTTGGCAAGCCAGCTGCAGTTCGTCGCGGCCGCACAGGTGCTTACCGAGCCGACCGCACAGCGCCGAGGCTTCCTGCCAACTGACCGAGGTGCGGGGGATCTGGTGCGGATCGTTGGGGTACTCGTAGGCGTCGACACACACCGAGTGGGTGTCGGAGACGGGCACCAGCACGCGGTGGGGGCCGCAGCGGGAGGCGTCGGGATCGATGCGGTAGACGAGCTTTTGCAGCGGAGCATGGCGCCCGGCAGAATCCACCGCCGAGATCCAGAGGGTTCGGTCGCGGTCGATGCGGACGAGGTTGCGGCACTCCGTGAGTCGAGTGGAGTCGTCCAGGGCGCACAAGGGCGTGACCGACATGCGCAAGGTCATCACCGCTACGTCTACTGGAGCCGGGTGGACGCCGCCGGCCGGGTCGGCCACCACGTAGAGATCCGTTGCCGCCCGCGCCAGGGCCGAGAGCGAGTCGGCCACTCGCGCGGAATCGATGCGACGCAGCGAATCGGCACGGGCGGAGAGGCGCAGGGAATCGAGGCGTTTGGCCAGAGAGTCGTCAGCTCCGCTGGCGCGGCCATGCCTGCCGCCCCCGTGCTTGCGATGGTGCCGAGCTCCGCGGTGCGAATGAATGCCGGCCAGAGAGTCGAGGTGTCGCTGCCGTGCGAGGCCCAGGGAGTCGTTGCGCCGGCGGGCCAGGGCGTCCAGGGAATCCTGCCGGTGCCGTGCCAGCGAATCAGC
Organism: Fibrobacterota bacterium; assembly: GCA_036771135.1. Taxonomy (GTDB): domain Bacteria; phylum Fibrobacterota; class Fibrobacteria; order UBA5070; family UBA5070; genus JBDKGV01. The sequence goes on from DAIPHW010000210.1 coordinate 1,442, forward strand.
GCGCGCTAACGAATCGAGCCGCCGTGACGCGTCGTCCCCGCCGTTTCCCTTGGCGTTGCCGTTTTCCCAATGCTGGAAGAAGCTGCAGGTGCCCACGGCAAGGAAGAGCAGCAGGAGCAAAAGCCACCACGGGCGTTTGCGCTCCTGCTCGTCCTTCTTTGTCGGGACGGATTCTGTCATGCCACGTCTCCGCGGCAGGCAGCCGCCACGAGCAGCGCCTCGCGAGTGGCAGCCACGTCGTGGACGCGCAGGATGTCGGCGCCGGAGAGATAGGCCGTCACTGCGGCGCCAAGGCTTCCAGCCAGGCGGTCGCTTCCTGCGGGGACGCCCGGGGTGCCAGCGATGAAGGACTTGCGCGACATTCCCAGGTACCACGGGCAGTCGGGAAAGGTTGCCCGCAACTGCCGGGTGGCGGCCACCAAGGCGTGATTGTGGGCGACTGTCTTGCCAAATCCGATGCCGGGGTCCGGGGCGAAGGCCGCCTCGGGAAGTCCCGCCGCGCGCCAGCGCGAAAGGGCTTCAGACAGAAATTGTTCGACCTCCTCGACCACGTCGCGGTAGGCGGGGGCGCTTTGCATGTCCTTCGGGGTGCCGCGCATATGCATGGCGCAGGCTCCGGCGCCGTATTGCCGGCACAGTTCGATCATGTGGGGATTGCGCAGGCCTTCGATGTCGTTAATGGCCCCGGCCCCGGCCTCTAGGGCCGCTGCCGCGACCTCGGGATGACGGGTGTCCACGGCCACGGCGCAGCCTTGGGCGGATAAAGCCTCGATCACGGGGACCACGCGGCGCAGTTCTTCGTCGATGGGGACGATGGCTGCGCCGGGGCGAGTGGACTCGCCGCCTACGTCGAGCTGGTCGGCGCCCTCGTCGCGCAGGCGCAGACCGTGGGCAATGGCAGAGGCCGTGTCGGGATGGGTCCCGCCGTCGAAGAAGGAGTCCGGCGTGACGTTGACGATGCCCACCAGGACGGGAAGTGTCCCCCCTCCCAGCGTGCGGTCGCGGACCTGCCAGAGCCTGGTCATGCCGGCAGTGCGGCCGCGTCTCCGGAGATGTCTTGCGGAGCCTCGGGAGCAGGTGCGGAAGGGGCCGTCGCTGTGGGTGGGACCTCGGGCCGGACCTTGCGGGGCGGGATAGCTCCCGACGCGAACAGGGTGCGGATGTCGGACTCGTCCACCGACTCGAATTCCAAGAGGGCGTTGCCCAAGAGGTCCATCTCGCGCTTTTTGTCGGTGAGGATGGCGCGAGCGCGGGCCAAATTCTCTTCCACGATGCGACGCACCTCGGCGTCGATGGAACGGGCGGTTTCTTCGCTGGTCTCGTTCTGGTGGCCGATGTCGCGTCCCAGGAAGACTTGCTGCTCGTTCTTGCTGAAGTGCAAGGGGCCGAGCCGGCTCATGCCGTACTCGCAGACCATCTTGCGGGCCGTCTCGGAGGCGCGCTGGATGTCGTTGCTGGCGCCGGTGGAGATCTCGCCGATGTAGATCTCTTCGGCCAGCCGTCCGCCCATCATGATGGCGATCTGACCTTCCAGGTAGGCCTGGGTCACGTTGTAGCGGTCGCGCTCGGGAAGCTGCCAGGTGAGGCCCAGAGCCCGCCCGCGCGGGATGATGGTGACCTTGTGGACCGGGTCGGCGCCTTCGGTGAACCAAGCGACGACAGCGTGTCCGGCCTCGTGGAAGGCGGTCACCTTTTTGTCGGATTCTGTCATGGCAAGCGACTTTCGCTCGGTGCCCATGAAGACCTTGTCCTTGGCGGACTCGAAGTCCTCCATCTCCACCCACTGCTTGCCCGAGTGGGCTGCCGAGAGGGCCGCCTCGTTGCACAGGTTGGCAAGGTCGGCACCGGAGAAGCCCGGTGTGCCACGGGCCAGAATTTCAAGCTCGACGTCGGGCGAGAGCGGAATCTTGGTGCCGGTGTGGACCTTGAGGATTTCGGTGCGGCCCTTGACGTCGGGACGGTCCACCACCACGCGGCGGTCGAAGCGCCCAGGGCGAAGCAGCGCCGAGTCGAGGATGTCGGGGCGGTTTGTCGCTGCGATGATGATTACGCCGTCATTGCCCTGGAAGCCATCCATCTCAATCAGGAGCTGGTTGAGCGTCTGCTCGCGCTCGTCGTGGCCACCGCCGAGGCCGGCGCCGCGCTGGCGTCCCACGGCATCGATCTCGTCGATGAAGATGATGCAAGGAGCGGCCTTCTTGGCCTGCTCGAAGAGGTCGCGCACGCGGCTGGCGCCCACGCCCACGAACATTTCTACGAAGGAAGATCCCGACATTGAGAAGAAGGGCACCTTGGCTTCGCCTGCCACGGCCTTGGCCAAGAGCGTTTTGCCGGTGCCGGGAGGGCCCATCAGGAGCACGCCGCGCGGGATCTTGCCGCCCAGGCGGTCGTAGCGGGTGGGGTCTTTGAGGAAGTCGATGACTTCCACCAGTTCGTGCTTGGATTCGTCGCAGCCAGCCACGTCGTCGAAGGTGACCTTGGGCACGTCCTTGCCCATCAGCCGCGCTGGCGATTTGCCGAAGGAGAAAATGTTGCGTCCGCCGCCGGCACCGCCGCCCTGGCGCATCATCATCACCCACAGGATCACGAAGACCGCCACCGGCAGCAGATAGAGCACGTAGCTCATCCACTGGCCGCCCTTTTCCTTTACCGAGATCTGGATGTTGCGGGTGTGGGCCCAACGCTGCAGGGTGGAATCTTGCACTTCCAGGACGCGCACGTAAAACTCGCGCGAGTCGGCCTTGCCGAGCCAGCCGCTCTGTTGCTGGGACTGGGCCTTCTCAAGCGCCGTGAGGTCGCGGACGCCGTGGATCTCGAGACCTTCGGGCGACGTGACCACCGTGAGGCTCTTGACTCTGAGCGAAGTATCGGCCATCAGAGCTTGGAAGCGATTGTAGTTGAGCTCGGTCGGCTCGAAGCTTCCTGTTCCGAGGAACTGCACCAGCACGATGGCCAGCAGGATGGCTACGACGAAAAAGCTTCCGCCCCGGCGCAGGGGACCGGAGTTCTTGGATGAGTTCGGATCGGACATGACTGGGAAACTAGGAAAAAGCCGCCGTGTGCCGGCGACTCAGCCTTCCAGGAAG
>DAIPHW010000211.1:0-4482 GCA_036771135.1 Fibrobacterota bacterium
GACTTCCTTCGGACTGTACTTCGGTTCCATGCTCATAGACGCTGCAATCTAGAATCGGGCAACCGGGCCAAACGCCAATTGCGCTTGCAGGAAAGATTCGGTATGCTGCAAGGACCGCGCCATTAACTCATCGCTGGAGAAGCTATGAAGTCCATTTCGTTGCGTTCAAAGATCGTCATCCTGCTGATCTTGAGCCTTGTTGTAACCTCTCTCGCCTCTCTCGCCGTCTTCGCACATCAGGTGCAGGCTAGCGGAAAGCATCAGATTGAGGAATTTCGGCACGATGCCCTGGAATCTGTCCGCAATTCGCTGGAACAGCAGGTGCAGATCGCTTGGGGAGTTCTGGCGCAGTATCAAGATTCGTCTGAAGACGCCGCTGCGAAGGTTCGCCACCAGGCCGATGCCAAGCGGGCTTTGGACGTCATACGCTTCGGCAAATCGGGCTACTTCTTTGCCTACCAGTATGACGGGGTCACTCGCGTGCTTCCCACCAAGCCGGAATGGGTCGGCAAGAATAAATGGGACGTCCAAGACAAACGCGGCACGTTCTATCTCCGCAATCTCATCGCAGCCGCCCAGAAAGGAGGCGACACCGTCCGCTACGTCTTTACAAGCCAGGATCCAATAAACTTGCCGACAAGCTCGCCTATGCCAAAGGTTTCGACAAGTGGGGATGGATGATCGGCACCGGAGTCTACATCGACGATATCGACTCCATGGTTGCGGCCAAGCAGGCGGCCATCGATTCCAACATGCGAAGCACCTTGACGCGAGCTAGCGTCGTGACGATTGCCTTGCTGCTGCTCTTTGCCATCCTAGCTGCCGTTGTGGCTGGAAAAGCCATGCGCCCTCTGATTCAACTCAAGACGCGCCTGGAAGACATCGCCAGCGGCTCCGGAGACCTTACCCAGCGCATTGAGATCGTTCGTCACGACGAAATCGGAGCCACGGCCATCGGCTTCAACGCTTTTGTGGGAGACATCCAGGAACTGGTACACCATATTGCCGAGCGCGTCTCGCAACTGGTGCAAGCCAGCAAGGATGTTCGCGGGATTTCCCACGGTACCGCTAGCGCTTCCGAGGAGATGGCACTTTCCTCGCAAAGCATGGCAGAAAGCGCTGAGAAATCCAGCTCCAACCTGCGCACCATCGCCGTCTCGGTCCAGGAGACCGGAGAAAGTATTTCCACCGTAGCCGCTGCCATCGAGGAAATGACCGCCTCGCTCGCCGGCGTATCAGATTCTTGCCAACTGGAAGCGTCGGCTGCCCGCAACGCCGCCCAGAGCGTAGAATCTGCGCAGGCGCGCATCCACCAGCTTGAGGGAGCGGCCAAGGACATTGGTGAAGTGCTTGAGGTCATTCTCGAGATCACCGAGCAAACAAAGCTCCTAGCTCTCAACGCCACCATCGAGGCAAGCCGAGCTGGCGATGCTGGCAAGGGCTTTGCCGTGGTTGCTGGCGAGGTGAAGGAACTTGCCCGGCAAAGCGCCGAATCAACCGAACGGATTCGCGCCAAGGTGGAGGCGATCCAAGCGCAAACGGTCCATGCCGTAAAGGCCATGCAGGCAATCTCGCAGGAAGTTGCTTCGGTAGATACCCTCTCGGAATCGATTTTGGCGGCTGTTGGAGAGCAAAATTCAGCTCTTGGCGAGATCTCGCGAAGCGTCTCCATCGTGGATCAAAAGAGCCGCAAAGTGAGTCAGGAAGCACAGACGAGCGCAGATGCACTTTCTGTCATCTCGGCGGGGATCACCGAAATGCACGCCGCGGTCAGCGAACTCGCTAAGGGTGCCACGCAACTTAGCGGCGCCGCAAGCGGACTCGACAGCATTTCGGGGCAGCTCTCTGGGGAGATTGAGCGTTTCCACTGCTGATCCCGTTTTAGGGGATTCGCAAAGGACCGCAGGCGCGAGCCATGGCGAGATCACGGGCGAGATCCAATTTCGCCTGCGAAATGGCATGGGCAAGGCCCGTCGCGGCCAACTCATGCGCCAGTGCCTCTTGCTCGGTCTGGCCGGGCGTAGGGACGAGCAAGGCACGCGCATTGCCTAGCGCCACGAGATCCATCAGGGTGCTGTAGCCGCCGCGCGAAACCACCACCCCGGCGCCAGCCAGGGCAGCTTCCAGTTCGGGGGTCGAGAGGTGCGGCACGGTTTCCAAGTTTCCGATGTGCTCGCGCTGGGCAGGAAGGTCGGGGCGCCCGCGCACCAGCAGGTGGCGGCCGGGAAGCACAGACAGTTCCCGTCGCAAGCGCGCCTCGAACTCGCCGCGTGCAGGCTCCGGCCCCGAGGCTACCGCCACTGTATCCCAGACGGTTTCTGTCAACGTCGCTTCAAAACGCGAGAGGACGCCTAGGTAGCGGAGCTTCGGGAAGGACTGCGGACGCAAAGGGTGCCCGAGCCGCCCGGAAAGCCCAGGAAAGTCCGGCCCATCGGGAATCCAGAGTTCATCGAAAGGACGACACAAGCGGGCCATGACGGATTCGACCAGCGGCTCCAGGCCTTGCAGAGGTCGTGGCAAAGCGGGATGCGGCTGGTGGGAAAGCAGTATCGAAGGAACTCCCGGTACCTGCACGCCGTAGCGATTGTCCGACAGAATCCAGGCAATGCCGTGGCGGCAAGCGATCTCGCGTGCCTGGACAGATTCTGCCCGCAGCGCCCGCCACACCCGCGGAAGCGAGACGGCAAGTCCTGGCAGCAGCCATGGGCCGGGAGCGTAGCGAATCCCCCACCCCGGCAACTCATAGGCGGGAAGATCGGGAAACTCGCCTTTCCAGAAGGCAAGTGCCGCCCCGTCGGAAGCCAGATGCACACGGCATCCGCGCGCGCGCAGGGCTTGGATCAGGGGGACGCAGCGAGTGGCGTGCCCCAGCCCCCAGTTCAAGGCGGCCACTAGCACGGCATCGCCAGGACGCGGCAGGAGAGCGCCTTCAGGAAGTACGCAGCGCATCACACCTCGTGGATGAGCAGCGGACGAGCGGTGTCGGGCGTGCCCTCGGGGAGGTTCAGGAGGATGAGTTCGGTGCGATCTCCACGGCGCGTGTTGATCAAGAGGCGGTCGATACTGCGGCGGGTGATGGATAGCCCGCGACCTTGGTTGAGCGCCGTGCCCAAGGTGAGTCCGCCTACTGCCTGGCGACGCTGGCGCGAGAGCCAGCGCAGCACCGAGGTCTTTTCCAGGCGTCCTCCCATGTCCACCACAGCGCATCCGGAACTGCGCTCGGAACGTCCCCAGAAGAGGTACACCCCCTGGTCGCGTCCGAGCGAAACGTCTACGGCCCACTCGGCCTTGCGGGCGCCATCCTCCCCCAGCGATCCGTAGTAGACGGCGTTGGTAAGGATCTCGGTGAGCGCGCGGAAAAAGATGCGGTCGCGCCCTTCGGCCTTGAAGTAGCGGGAAGCCAGACGCGCCATCGGCAAGATCTCTGCAGAGGACTGCAACTGCCGTCCGAAAATCTCGGCGTTCGGGCCCAGCCAACGTTCCAGACCGAAGATGTCGCCGGAAAGCAGCGCCGCCGAAGCCTCGACGCCATCGCGCAGCGGATGCGGAGAATGCTGCGAAAGGATGGTCGAGATGTCGTACTCCAAGGCCAGTTCTAGGTGCTCTTCCACCGGCTGGCCGGTGTAGAGGATGACCTTGGTATCGGGACGATTCTCGCGCAGGAACTGGACCAGATCAAACCAAGCGATGCCAGGAAGTTCACTTGAAAGAATGGCCAGACCATAGCGGCGCGAGCGCAGCGCATCCAAGGCGCGGGCGCCGTGAATGACCTCGTCGCAAGTGAGACCGAGCTCGCGATGCAGGCTGCGCTGCAAGCCGCGCCGCAGCGGGCCGTCCGGAGACGCCACCAAGACGCGCTCTCCGGCCACGAGCGATGCGGCCGCGTGCATTTTTACCTGCTGAGGAACATGGACATGCGCCCGACGTCGTGGAAGGTCACATAAAGAGCCAGCGCCACAAATAGGTAGAAAGCGCCGTTGGTGAGATACTCCATGAACTTGGGTGAAGCGGGCTTGCCGCGCACAGCCTCAATGGCAAGTTCCAGCAGACGACCACCGTCAGTGATGACCAGCGGCATCAGATTGAGGATGCCTAAGTTAATGGAAAGCATGGCTGCAAATTCCAAGAGCGCCTGCCAGCCTTCGTGCGCCACCTTGCCGGCCATCTGGATGATGCCCACCGGACCGGCCAAATTCTTGGGGGAAACGGTGCGCATGATCAGCGCCTTCAGGAAACGGAAGATGGTCGATGCGTAGTTCAAGCACTCGTTGCCGGCACGGCCGGCAGCCGCGATGGGACCATAGTGGCGCAGTTCCAAAGGCACGGCGTCGGCGGCCATGATGCCCAGCATCCAGCGCTTTTCGGACGTGTTCCAGTTGGGCTTCACGTCCAGGTCCACGCGCGCATGGGAACGCGCCAGTGAAAGTCGGAGCGGCGCACCGTTCTGGGCTCCCACCTGAGGAGCCAGGAGGCTTGCCGCTG
>DAIPHW010000212.1:0-4469 GCA_036771135.1 Fibrobacterota bacterium
GGAGTCGTGGCGCTCGGGATCTTCTGCGCCAACTCCTCCGCAGTTGAAAATGCCTTCAGCTCCAAGCCGGATGCCGGGCACAAAGCTGCTGTGGTGACGGGATCGGGAATCGTACTCGCAGGAGCGGCGATCATCGTTGTAAGTCTGGTGAACCTCAAGAACGCCTTGTAGACGGCGTTCTCGCTTTAGCCGAAGGTCACGATTTCCTGCACCGAACTAGCGCCGAGCGCAAGCATCAGCAGGCGATCAAAGCCCAGAGCCACCCCGCTCGTGGGGGGGATTCCGGCACGGTGGGCTTCGATCAGGTCGTGGTCGATGGCGGGGACGTCCTTGCCCATGGCCTTCCGCCCTTGGGCGTCCTCTTGGAAGCGGCGCAAGAGCTCTTCGGCGTCGGCTAGCTCGTCGTAGGCGTTGCAAAGCTCTACTCCCTGCCAGTACATCTCGGAACGAGCGGCGGTGGGCGGCTCTCCCGGAATCACCTTGGCAAGCGCCGCGCGCGAAAGTGGATAGTTGGTCACGAAGACGGGTGCATCCATGCCTAGGTGCGGTTCGATGGCGGTCACGAAAAGCAGGTCGAGCCAGCCGTCGCGGTCGTTCATTGGGAGTTCCGGAGCGACCGGCATATAGGCAAAGACGGCGTCGCGCAGATCCTCCACTTGGCAGTGGAAGGGATCAAGATGGCAGGCGTCCTGAAAGAGACTGGCGAACGAGGCGAAGCGGGGCTTGGGAAGGTCGGGAATGAGCGCGCGGCACAGCTCCCAGACTTCGCTGCAAAGTTGCTCCAGCGAGAATCCTGGCCGGTACCACTCGACGATGGAGAATTCCCGCAGATGCCGCGTACCTTCGCCTTCGTCGCGGAAAGCTTTGCACAGTTGCCAGATGGGGCCGGAACCGGCGGCCAAGAGGCGCTTCATGAAGAACTCGGGAGAGGTCTGGAGCCAAAGCGGCGTGCGGCCAAGGTGAGAAGTTACGGCAAAGGAGTCGATCCAGAGATCGACGGTGCCAAAGGGGGCAAGAAGAGGCGTTTCCACTTCCAGGACGTTGCGCGTCTCGAAAAAGCGACGCAGCTTCCCTAAGGCCTGGGCGCGCTTCTGCAAGGAATCCAAAGAGGCTGAAGGTTTCCAACGTGGTGAGGCATCAAAGTCCATGATCCACAACAAGATGCACCGAAAGGGGCAACATCGGCAGGGCGGGAAATGATATGCTGGACCCGATGCAAAGGATGCTCTTGGAGAAGATTCCAGGTGGAGGATGGAGCCTAGCACAGCTTGGCCTCGCCGTCGTGCTGCTGCTGCTGCTTCCTTTCTATGTCCATCTTCCTCTGCTGCGAATTGCCTTTGACGTGCTGGCGACGTTCTGCCTAGTGCTTGGCTTTGCCGGTCAATTCCGCCTGGTGTGGAGCGGTTTAAAAGAGCACTCTTCCTGGTCGGTGGCGGCCTTAGGGATCTTCCTGGGGCTAGGCGGGACCATGGTCCGCCAGATTTTAGAACTGGCGATAGGCTATCCTCTGAACGGATTGGCTTGGGATGTCACCTTTTTTGTCGCCTTTGCGCTTTGCGCTATCGGAATCCTTTTCCTTCCGAAGATGCCGGAAGGCAAGGAAGGGGCTCGTTCGCGGGTGCGATTTCAGCTCGACTACTTCACCCATGTCGTCGGAATCACGTACCTCCAGCTCTCGATTGTGGTCTTTCCCCTCTTGAAGCGATGGTATTCCTCGCCCTCGCTTGCGAACAGCTGGGAACTGAGCCGGCCTCTCTTGGCGCTCTTTCTGTCGCTGGCGGCGGCGGATGCCGTGGTGCACAAGCGTCAAGTGGGACGTCAGGAATTGGCGCTGCGGCTTCTGGCCATGGCTTCTGTGATCAACCTGATGGGGGACACATGCTTTCACATGCTGAGCCGTCACCATGATTTGTTCCTGTTTGGATTCCGACATTGGTTGCTGACCTTGGTTTCGTTGGGAACGGGGGCTTCCGCTTGGATCCTTTCGGAAACGGCTCAAGAGCCAGAATCCCTCGCAAGCCGCTCGTTTCTGAGCGAGCTGGTTCTTCCTCAGGCGTTGCTGGTGGTGCCTCTGATCTTTATTGGGACCTTCTGGATTTCCGGCATAGTACCTGGGAGAAATGTCGCCATTGCCTTTTTCCTGATGCTTCTTTCGGTGATTGTGCGGCTGGTTGTCTTTGCTGCCGATGCCCAGAAGGATCTTCAGCAGAAAGAACAGGCCATCGCCGACCTGCGCTCGGCACAGGTTCATCTGGTGGAAAACGGCAAACTTTCGGCGCTTGGGAGTCTGGTGGCGGGGGTGGCCCATGAGCTCAATACGCCGCTAGGAAACGCCCTCACCGCAACCACCAACATCGCGGCTCAATTGTCCGTTTTTCGGCAGCGCGTGGTCGGCAATCAGCTGCCGCGCGCCAGTCTTGAGAAGTTCCTGGAAAACCTGGATCAGGGGACCTCGATTTTGACAACGAGTTTGGAGCGTTCTGCCGAGTTGGTCCGGTCGTTCAAGCAAGTGCACGTTGAACCGACGCTAGAGCCTTCCGGAGTCATTGCGATGCGTTCTTTCCTGGAACAGTTCACACGCATCCTGGCCTCGACCTTGTCCCTTGGAGATCATGCGCTGACGATCGAATGCGAAACCGCCCTGAAGGTGATCCTCCCTAAGATGACCGTGACGCAGATTCTCGATCAGCTGTTGCGCAATGCCCGAAGTCACGGTTTTGCCGGTCGGGATTATGGAACCATCTGGTTGCGTGCCTGGGCCCAAGCCGATGACCTGTTCTTGGAAGTGCGCGATGACGGCATCGGCATGGATGCCGCAACCTTAGGACACCTTTACGAACCTTTCTTCACGACGCGTCGGAATATGGGAAATCTCGGCTTGGGTGCTCACTTTGTTCATTCTCTAGTGACGCAAAGGCTTGGCGGAAAAATTGAAGTTCGCAGTCGTCTGGGAGAAGGAACTACAATTATTATTGAAATTCCTGGGGTGGTTGTCGGATGAATCATCGAATTAGTTTGTAGAATCAGTTTCCTTGCAACAACCATCAAACTCCTGCGAGGTAGTCATGCGCAGATGCGTTTCCCGTACAGTTCTTCTTGTCCTAGGTGCCTTGGCGATCGATGCGGCGCATGCCGCACCGGTAAAGGCACATGCGTCCAAGGCTTCCGTTAAGAAAAAGCCAGGAAAGGAAGCAAGCCTATCCTTACCTGTGGCCAAAAAGGATTCTTTAGCGCATTCCGATTCGCTGCGTGCGAAACCGGTCAATGGCGACAGTGCATTCCAACGTCAATACGATTCGCTGGTCGCCAAGGAAAAGGCGTGTCAATCGGATTCGAAAAGCAAGGACAGTCTGCTGAACGTTCAGCGGAACCTTGATTCCATCTTGAATCGCAGACTGGACAGCACGCGCAATGTCGCGGCACTTCAGCATTCGCAATTGGAAATTCAAAAAGACAGTTTGCGAATCCTCGATAGTCTCCGCAAGGCTGGAGCCCCGGATACCAATATCGTCCTTTTTGCGCCGATTGCTTACGACACCTTGCATCATGCCGACGACTCCACTTTGTCTCGGGCGTTGACGAAGTCGTTGCAAGCAAGCCTTCTGCAGTACGGAAAGTTCCAACTGTGGGTGCCAACGGCTGCTGATCGCGGCTGCCGAGCCAAGGAATGCTGGTCGACTATCGCTCGTCGCAAGGGTGCTGGTCAGGTCCTGACCGGGGAACTGACTTATGCCAAGGATACCCTGATTTACACGACGTGGATGACTTCGCTCACGACCGGTTCCATGACGCGGCAGTCCCAGGTCGTGGGATTCCATCGCGAATCCGATCCCGTTCCGCGTTTCTCGCGCATCGCCGCCGGCCAGCTCTTCGGAATTGCTCAGGAGCCCGACGTCAACGAGGCCAAGGTGGAGTCTCCGATGTGGCGCCGTCTGCTGCTTTTGGGCATCTTCGGCGTCTTCGCTGGTACCGTAGTGGCTTTGAGCTGGTAGGTGCCGAGGGGGCTATTTTGCGGTCATGATCGCATCGCCTCCAGATTCTGCTCGCCGCGCCGAACTTCGTGCCCGCGAGCTTTTGCGGCTTTCTGAGGATACCCAGATGGAGCGGGCCTCGCTCGGGGCGTGGAAGGTCTTCCGCGAGTTCTTTCCCGAGGGCCGCGAGTTCACAGTGCTGTGCGGTCCCGGTGCCAATGGCGGGGACGGCCTGGCGCTGGCACGCCATGCGCTCTTGGACGGATTTTGTCCTAAGGTATGCTTTCCCGGCAAGCTTCCCGCCGAAGGGACGCTTTCGCATCTCCAGCTTGCGCGGCTCCAGGCGCTGGGGCTTGCGATCCTTTCCTGGGACGAATTGCGTTCCACTTCGGGCGCCTTGCCGGCTGTGGATGCGCTCTTTGGTACCGGCCTGTCGCGTCCTTTGGCGGCCCCCTACGATGCGGTCGCCGTCTGGCTTTCGGCCCGCCCGACGCTTTC
>DAIPHW010000213.1:0-4403 GCA_036771135.1 Fibrobacterota bacterium
TCTCCATGCACGACATCCACAACTACACCACGCTGCAGGAATACCAGGACTTCGCTCCCCGCACCGCCTGGAGCTTCGACAAGATGTTGCGCGAGGCCTACCACGACTTACCCTTCCCTTCAACGTCAGATAATCCGCTGGACCTGGGGCAACTGCAGGCGGAACCGCTGGGGTGGATTGAGCTGCGCCGAGCCATGGCTCCCACCGGCATGGTCGGACGCTGGCTGACGCGACGCAACAGCGTCATCAAGGTGGGCCAGATCCTCTTCGTCCATGGAGGCTTGCATCCGCGCTGGGCCCCCATCCCCCTGGAAGACTTGAATCGAAATATTCGCGCCGAGCTCTCCCGGCACGGCACCTACTTCAATCTCGACCCGAAGCATCCGGCTCTTGCCGAAGACGGTCCCCACTGGTACCGCGTCGGCCTGCGACGTCCCGAGGACGCTCTGCGCCAAGAGCTGGACGAGGTGTTTGCCCTACAACGCAGCGTGCGCATGGTGGTCGGACACACCCCCACCTACCTGCACAACCCGCAGCGCACCGGACGGGTCGTCAGCAAGTGCGAAGGACGCCTTCTATGCATCGACACCGGCATCGGCCAGGCTTACGGCGCTCGACTGGGCGGCATTGAAATTTTCCCGGACGGCAACGTGCGAGCCTTCTATCCGGACGGCGAGGAACTGTTTTGAACGCAGAAGGCTACCTTCTTGACGTGAACAAGGATAATCGCGTCCCCTATTCGCATGGACGAGACATCGACTTCCATCGTCGCAAGGAACGTTGGCGGCGCGGCGAGGAAGTTGCCCCCACAGATGTGGAGACGACCTTGCAGCGCCTGCTTTCAGGAACCCCATTGGGTGGCCGCATCGCGCTGTCCAATCCAGCCACCCGCCAAGCCCTAGAACGAGCCTGGGGAGAAAATTTATTCCGTCGCTGCGAGTTCACGGGAATCGCCGGCGGAGTCCTTTCGGTGCGCGTGCGCGAGGCTGCCTGGCGCTTCGAGCTCAATTTCCGAAGAGCCGAGCTGATCGAATCGCTGCGACGGGAAGCTCCACAGTTGGAAATATCCGCCCTAAAGTTCCTTTCCTAAAACGCTTTTCTAGGCTTTGGACCGCCGCGAACAGCCCCCGGAGGATTCATGTACGAATTGATGGGTAAAACAATTCTTGTCACCGGTGCATCCAGCGGCTTTGGCGAGGCCTTAGCACGCATGTGCGCCCGCGAAGGCGCCCGATTGGTGCTGTGCGCCCGCCGCATCGAGCGATTAAACCGCCTAGCGGAAGAATTGCGCGCAGCGCATCAGACCGAGGTGCTGCCGATTTTCCTGGACGTCTCGGATCGGACTGCCGTGGGGACTGCGCTCGGAAACCTGCCGGAACCCTTCAGTTCAGTAGACGTGCTTGTGAACAACGCAGGCTTGGCACTGGACCTTGCTCCACTCCAAGAGGGCGATCCGCAGGACTGGGAGCGCATGCTGCGCACCAATGTGGAAGGCATGCTGTGGGTCACCCGCGCTATCGTTCCCGGCATGCTTGAGCGCGGCCGCGGCGACATCGTCAACATCTGCTCCACGGCTGGTCACGAGGCCTATCCGGGTGCGGCCGTCTACTGCGCTAGCAAACATGCGGTGGACGCCCTGACCAAGGGATTGCGCATGGACCTCGTGGCCACGCCGTTGCGCGTCCATCAGATAAGCCCCGCCGCCGCCGAGACCGAATTTTCCTTCATCCGTTTCAAGGGCGATCGGAAACGCGCAGACCAAGTCTACCAGGGCATGCAGCCGCTGCGCGCCGAGGATGTGGCCGAGGCCATCCTGTGGGCCATCGCCCGACCGTCCCACGTGCAGATCGGGGACATCATCTTGTATCCGACATGCCAAGCCTCAGCGACCCTAGTTCATCGCCAGACACTGTCGCAGCAGCCACCCGATGGCATTTGGCCACTTCCGGAGTCCTGATTCTGCCTTTACTTAAAGGCCTACGGAATTTGTCTTTTCCGCTCGTCAAGCCAGCAAAAGCAGTGGTATACTTATTCCAACGGCTGAAAGCCTACGCTTCGTCACCCACATCAAAGCAGGAGCCTATGAAAATCCAATGGAAAGCCGTTGCTGCGCTTACCGTCGCAAGCACGTCGCTCAGTTTTGCAACGTATGCCCGCGTCGAGTCCATGGGCAAGCACGACACCTACTTCATGGACGATATCAGCGTCTGGGACAACCCGGCCAACTCCAACATCTATCCTAACTACCTCATGGGCGACCTGGGCCAGATGCACAGTAATGGCGACACAAGCAATTACAAGGCATTTGCACGCTACAATCACGACCCGATCGATCCTTGGTTCGGTGCCGTCTTTGCCAAGTCGCTGGGCGACAGCAAGAGCACCAACCGCTACCCTCAGATCACCATTGGCGGCGCATTCAACCGCGATGATGAGATTCTCAACAACCTCGGAACCTCCGGCAAACTTTCCAAAGACAGTCTGCCCCTGAAGATGGACGGCTTGCTGGGCTTTGCCACCAGCAACGGCATGATGTTCGGCCTCAAGGCCTTCGGCGCCGGCAACGAAATCCAGAGCGTCGGCCATGATAGCGCCGTGTGGGTGACTCGTTACACGCTTGGCTTGAACATCCCCGTCACTCAGGGCGTGGACTTTGAACTGGCTGGCGGCCCGAACTACATCAGCTACACCAAGGACACCGCATCCTACGGAACTCATGGGCTGGGCTTTGACGCCCACACTCGTGCCTTCATCTCGGCCCCCATCATCTCGGGCGAGATCGTTCCGGCGGCGAGCATCTTCATCACCAACCCCTACAACAACTCGGTCACCGACGTGAAGGCGGGCCTGGGTGCCAACGTGAGCCTGGATCGCGGCTTCTTCTGGATTGGTGTCGACTACGTCTACCACAAGGAAGAGTGGGATGGCAGCAACAACTACGACTCCACCAGCAAGGGCACGCGAGTGAGCTTCGGTATCGAGCGCAACGTGTGGACCGACTGGCTGGTGCTGCGCGTTGGCGGGCAGAAGTACATGACCTTCGACCGCGTACATGACACGCGGAAGACCACGGCCCGGAAGGTGGAAAGCTGGAACACCAACCCCATCAACGACGGCACCACTGGCGACCATGTCGGCTTCGGCATCGGCATCAACGTGGAAGACAAGTTGAAGGTAGATGCCACCATGGGCGAGGATCTCGTGTTTACCGGTGGCGGCCTCCTGAGCGGCCCCAGCGACCACGTCTTCTCGCGCATCTCGGCGACCTATTCGTTCTAAGCATCAGCTGACAACAGTTTCCAAGAAGGCGCCTTTCGGGGCGCCTTTTCTTTTGCTATCTCGCTTGTGGGTCTTTGGAAGGAGAGGGTATGTCCGTCACTGACCGGCTCAGAAACCGTGTCCGAGAGTTGTTTCCCCATTCGGCGCAAATCGTAGGCGCAGGCGTAGAGGGCATGTCGAGCTTGCGTTTCCTGCGCAAGATGGGGATTGATGTCGTATTGCGCGACCGCAATCCTCAACTGACGGCTCCTGAAGGTGTCGAGGTCATCAGCGGCGACGGCTATCTCGAAGGCATCCCGCAAGCCGCGACCCTCATGCGCTCGGCCGGTATCCGCTTTGATCTTCCGGCGCTTTCTGCCCATCGCGCCGCGGGTGGACATACGCTTTCCCAGGCACGGCTCTTCTGCGCCCTGCATCGCACCTTGCACCCCAAGGGGCACATCGTCGGCGTCACCGCCACCATGGGCAAGGGAACCATCTGCACCATCCTTTCGGAGATGCTTACAGCAGCCGATATCCCCCATGCCGTACTTGGAAACATTGGCAAACCCATGCTCGACGTGTTGTTGGAAGACGATGTTCCCAGCACGGTCGTCCTGGAGCTTTCCAGCTTTCAATTATCGGACTTCGCGCCTGGTGACGGCCTTTCCGAAAGTGACATTGCTCCAGACGTCGCCTTATTTGGCCACGTGACCATCGAGCACCTGGACTGGCATACCGGGCAAGTGGAATACTGGGAGTCTAAGGCAAATTTGGCTGCCCACCAGCTGGATCACCACTTGGCCGTCCATCTCTCTGAAGATCCTGGCAGCGTTTTTTGCGGCATGGCCGGTTCCGCCTCGCGCTGGACGCTGGGGCCGTCCGGAGAGCTGTCCATCGTCGGCGACAGCCTAGTAGATCGCGCAGGCAGCGTTCTCTTGAAAAGCACGCAATTGCGTGTCCCTGGACGCTTTCAACTGGAGAACGTTGGCCTTGCTTGGCTGGCCGCCCGAGGTCTGGACATCGCAAACCAACCGTGCCAGCAAGGTGCTTGCGCCTTCAAAGGTCTGCGCCACCGGCTCATGTGGGCCGGCAAGGCAAACGGCATCAGCTATTACGACGACTCCTATGCCACCCGTCCAGAG
>DAIPHW010000214.1:0-4395 GCA_036771135.1 Fibrobacterota bacterium
CGCGCCGTGCTGCGCGCCATGGCGGCCAGGCTCTGTGCCCGGGTGGCCGGGATTGCCCTGGTGGGCATCACTCGCGGACGGGCCATTCTGGAGTTTGACGAGGCTTGGCGTCCCGAACTTTCGGTGCTCAAGGAGCGCGTCAACGGGGCGCGTCCGCGACTGGAATGGATCGCCGAGCCTCGGCCGCTGCGCATGGTGGCAGACCTCACGGGATATCCCGCCGAAGGACAGCAGGAAGAGTGCCTGAAGATCTTGCGGATGCTCGCCGGAGGAAAGCCGCAAGCGTAAAGGGGATGAGCGCCGGCTAGGCGTTCTCACCTTGGTGCAGATGGAGGCCGCATTCCTTCTTGGTGGTGTCTTCCCACCACCAGCGACCGGCGCGCGGATCCTGTCCTTGGGGCACCGGACGGGTGCAGGGAGCGCAGCCGATGCTCGGGTATCCTTTGGCGTGCAGGCGATTTACCGGTACGTTCTGCGCTTGCAGGTAAGCTTCTAGGCGGGCATCGTCCCAGTCGAGCAGCGGATGGATCTTCACAAGCTCATGCTCTGCGTCCCATTCTGCAAAGGGAAGATGGGCGCGGTTTTCTGATTGGCCACGCCGCATGCCGGTGATCCACGCTGCGGTTCCCTGCAGCGCCCGACGGAGAGGTTCCACTTTGCGGATGCGGCAGCATTCCAAACGCGCCTCGACCGATTCGTAGAAGGAGGTTGGCCCCTTGGCGGTGACCAAGGCTTCTACTTGTTGGGTTTCTGGAAAGAAGACCTGGATTTCCAGATGGTAACGCTCGCGGGTGATGGCCGCCAAGGCGTGCGTCTCTTCGAAAAGACGCCCGGTGTCCAAGGTGAAGACGCGGAGAGGAAGCGAGGCGGAGCCGATGGCATGGGTGATTGCTTGGTCTTCTTTTCCAAAGGAAGTGGAAAAGGAGGCTGTGGGATAGTTCAAAGAGATCCAGCCCAAGCGCTCTTCTAGTGTCAGGGGCTCGATTTGCTGGGCGATCTGTTGTGGCGTCATCATTGGTCTTTTTCCCTTTCGTGCTTGACTTTTGGAGAAAGATATTTAATTTCATATAGGAAATGTAGAGTTAAGGCCTCGGAAATTTGAGAGGGTCAGCGGCGCAGTGTGAAAGCGATCAACCGCTCTTTTTTCGGTCTTATTAATCTACCAGACATATCGTCTAAATCAAAATTGGTGAATTGCCTAAGAAGGAGAGGGGTAGATATGAAGGTGCAAACGTTGATCTGGGGAATGGCGCTAGTAATTGCGGTTGGAGCGAAGGCTGGAAGCGTTGAGTTGCTCAATGTGTCCTATGATCCGACGCGAGAGCTTTACCAGGATTACAACAAGGAGTTTTCCAAGTTCTGGAAGGCTAAGAGTGGTAATTCTGTGGTGATCAAGCAAAGCCATGGAGGAAGTGGCAAGCAAGCTCGTTCCGTCTTAGATGGTCTTCAAGCCGATGTGGTCACGCTTGCTCTTGCGTATGACATCAACGAACTTGCTGGTAAGGGTCATCTTCTTCCGACTAATTGGCAGACTCGACTTCCGCACAACAGCACGCCCTACACCTCGACGATCGTTTTTTTGGTGCGCAAGGGAAACCCCAAACACATCCGCACCTGGGATGATCTGATTCGCCCGGGCGTCTCGGTGATTACCCCCAATCCCAAGACTTCCGGTGGAGCCCGCTGGAATTACTTGGCGGCTTGGGGATACGCCCTGCGCAAGAACAAGGGCAACGAAGCCAAGGCCGTCGAATATCTGAAGGCGCTTTTCAAGAACGTGCCGGTGCTGGATGCCGGCGCGCGCGGAGCCACTACGACCTTCGTGCAGCGTGGCATTGGCGATGTGCTCTTGGCTTGGGAGAATGAAGCCTATCTGGCGGTGAAGGAGTTGGGACCCGGCAAATTTGAGATTGTGACCCCTGCCGTTTCCATCCTTGCCGAGCCGCCGGTGGCGGTGGTGGATGCCAATGTCGCCAAACACGGCACGGCTGCAGTGGCCAAGGCGTACCTGGAGCATCTCTATACGCCAGCAGCTCAGGAGATCATCGCTCGCAACTACTACCGTCCGCTTTCGGCGGCGCTGGTGGCCAAGCATGGCTTTCCTCGCGTCTCGCTCTTCACCATCAAGGATGTGGCAGGGGACTGGAACACCGCCCAGAAGAAGCACTTCGAGGATGGTGGCCTCTTCGATCGCATTTACGGCGTGAAGTGAGCGAGAGGAAGGTGAACGCGCGATGAGTCTTGCCATTTTCAAGCGACAGCATTCGGTGCTGCCTGGGTTCGGCCCCACTATGGGGGTGACCCTGCTCTATCTCTCCCTGATCGTACTGATTCCACTTGCCTCAATGGTGTGGAAGAGCTACGACTTGGGGTGGGCGGAGTTCTTTGCCAAGGCCTTTTCGCCGCGGGCGCTTTCCTCCTATCGGGTCAGTTTTGGCTGCGCTGCCATCGCGGCGCTGGTCAACCTGCCGGCAGGTCTCCTGATCGCCTGGGTGCTCACGCGCTACGAGTTCCCGGGACGCCGCATCCTGGACGCTCTGGTCGACCTGCCCTTTGCCCTTCCCACGGCGGTGGCGGGCATCGCCCTTACCTCCCTGTACGCTCCCAATGGCTGGATCGGCGAGCCGCTTTCGCATCTGGGCATCCAGGTGGCCTATGCTATTCCGGGCATCGTGGTGGCCATGATCTTCATCGGTCTCCCGTTTGTGGTACGCTCCGTGCAGCCCATTCTGGAAGAGCTCGATCCCGACATGGAAGAGGCGGCTGCCATTCTGGGAGCGGGGCGTTTCACCACGGTGCGCAAGGTGGTCTTTCCGCTCTTGCAGCCATCGCTTCTTACCGGCTTTTCGCTGGCCTTTGCGCGGGCCGTGGGGGAGTACGGTTCCATCGTCTTCATCGCCGGCAACATGCCCATGAAGACAGAAATTGCACCGCTCCTCATCATCACTCAGCTGGAGCAGTTCCAGTATTCCTCGGCAACCGCCATCGGGCTGGTGATGCTTGCTTTTTCGTTTGTCGGGCTCTTTGCCATCAACCTGACCCAATGGTGGTCGAGGAGGCGTCATGGCCAGATCTGAATCAAGCCGAAAAGCCACCGATGATCCCGCCTGGATCCGCCGCACCCTGATCGCCCTCGCCTTCGTGTGGCTGGCGGCGGTGGTGGTGCTGCCGCTCATGGCGGTTTTTACCCAGGCCTTTGCCCAGGGCGGAGGCGCCTATCTGGAATCGATCTTTTCGGATGAGACACGCTTTGCCGTGAAGCTCACGCTGCTGGTAGCCCTCATCGTGGTGCCGCTCAATACCGTCTTCGGGCTCTGCGCCGCCTGGTCCATCGCCAAGTTTGATTTTCCCGGCAAGAGCCTCTTGAGCACCCTGATCGACATCCCCTTCAGCGTCTCGCCGATCATCTCGGGGCTAGTGTTCATCCTGCTTTTTGGAGCCCAAGGCATCTGGGGGCCGTGGCTTTCGAGTCACAACATCCAGATCGTCTTCGCGCTTCCGGGCATTGTGCTGGCGACACTTTTTGTCACCTTCCCCTTCGTGGCGCGCGAGGTCATTCCGGCCATGCAGGCCCAGGGAACCGAGGAGGAAGAGGCGGCCCTGGTGCTGGGGGCAAGCGGCTGGCAGACCTTCTGGAGGGTCACGCTCCCTAACACCAAATGGGCACTGATGTACGGCATCGTGCTGTGCACGGCGCGCTCCATGGGAGAGTTCGGGGCCGTCTCGGTGGTCTCGGGCCACATCCGCGGCGTCACCGACACGCTGCCACTGCACGTGGAGATCCTTTACAACGAGTACAACTTCGCCGCCGCCTTTGCCGCCGCCACTTTGCTCGCTGGCTTCGGGCTGGTGTCGCTCGTCGCCAAGAAAGCCGTGGAGCACGGCATCCGCCGCCAGAAGATCCTTTCGGGAGAACCATCATGAGTCTGGGTGTACGCGCGCTGGTCAAGCGCTTTGCCGATTTCAACGCTCTCGACCACATCGATCTCGAGGTAGCCGACGGAGAGCTGCTGGCGCTTTTGGGCCCATCAGGTTCCGGCAAGACCACTCTGTTGCGAGTGCTGGCTGGACTTGAGACTCCTGATGAAGGCAGCGTGTTCCTTGGTGGCAAGGACGCCACCAAGGAAAGCGTCCGCGAGCGCGGTGTGGGATTCGTGTTCCAGCACTACGCGCTCTTTCGTCACCTCACCATCTTTGAGAACGTGGCCTTCGGCTTGCGGGTACGGCCGCGCAAGTTTCGGCCCAATGATGCTGAGATTCGCCGTCGCGTGATGGAGCTCTTGGAACTGGTGCAACTTTCCTGGGTTGCCGACCGTTTCCCGCACCAACTTTCTGGGGGGCAGCGGCAGCGCATCGCCCTGGCACGGGCACTGGCCGTGGAGCCTTCGGTGCTGC
>DAIPHW010000215.1:0-4346 GCA_036771135.1 Fibrobacterota bacterium
GGGCTTGCGCTTTTCGGCGTCGGAATCCTCGGCATCGCCGCCTTCTTCGCGCAGTTGGTCCTCCACCGATTCCAGGGCCGACTCGATCGAGTTGTCGTGGCTGGCGGCCTGCGATAGGTGCTCTTCCAAGAGGTCGTTGGAGCGGCGCAAGTCCTCGGTGCGCTGGCGCAGCTTCTCGGGGGACTGGGAGGAGTTCAGGACGGTGACGAGAATCCAGCCCATGATCAGCACGAGGCCAGTGGGGATGACGAACCAAAGCGGAGAGAAGCGGATCTCGCGAGGGCGTCCACTCCTGGAATCCAGCCAGCGAACATGGATCCTGGTCATGGACGTGAAGGTAGCAAAGCGCGCCGGATGGTCGTCAACGCTCGGCCTCCATGCGGTGGCGCAGTCCGCCCTGCCACTCCAGGGCAAGACTCCGGGTGGTGAGGCCCTGAGAGATCCAGGCGTCCACCTCTGCGATTTCCAGAAAGCGCAATTCGTCCACTTCGCCCGGATTTGCCAGAAATGGACCTTGGCTTTGGAGCGCGAAGGTCGCCACCCGCTCGCGGTCCAGCGGATTTTCCAGGAACCAACGGCGCCCGAGTTCCACCAGCTCTAAATCTCCGGAGAGCCCGATCTCCTCGCCGCATTCGCGGCGGGCTGCCTCCAGGTAGCTTTCGCCCGGGTCCAGGTGCCCGCCCACCGAGATGTCCCACTTGCCGGGCGCCACGTCCTTTCCCAGGGAGCGCTTCTGCAAGAGTAGGCGCCCGTGGCCATCGCTCACCGCCACGTGCACGCTGCGGTGGGGTAGGCCCTCGCGATGGACGCGTCCGCGCGGCGCCGAGCCGATGTCGCGATCCTCCTCGTCCACCAGCTGCAGCAGATCTTCCGGGGTGGAGGACGGATCCCGCTCCGTCACGCCTTGAGTTCCTCCTCCGGCATGATGAGCCAGGCGCCGAGGTATCCGACCAGCCCCAGGCCGACGCTGATCAGGGTGATCACGATGGCCAGCAGGCGAATCACCGTGACGTCGATCTCGAGGTAGGCGGCAAGGCCTCCGCAGACGCCGGCGAGCTTGCGCTGACTACGCGAACGAACGAGCTTTTTCATGGATGTCCTTTCATTTCTGGGTGGCCGTCCAAATGCCGTCCCAGGCTTGGGGCGGCTCCTTGAGAAAATGCTCGCATCGCGCCGCAAAGACCAGGCTCGGACAGGTCTTTACGCCCGATTGTCCGTACCAGGGCTCCCAGCGGAGGCATTCCAGGAAGCGTTCGCGGGCTCCTGCAAAGTCGCCGTTCAGGTAGCGGGAACGGGCCAGATTCCAGGTTTCCATGAGGCGTGCAAAATTTGTCGTGGCGTCTTCTTCGACGCCGAGGATCTCGTGGACTCGCGTCGGCTCGCTCTTGCCCATCACCCGCAGCAGGTCGATCTCGCGCGACAAGAATCCGCTTCCCGCCGCCGAGAGCGTTTCTTGGGAGGCCATGATGAAGACGCCGTACTGCTTGGAAGCCGATTCCAAGCGGGCGGCCAGGTTCACCATGTCGCCCATCATGGTGTAGTTCATGCGCAGGTCCGAGCCCATGTTGCCGGTGACGGCATTGCCGGTATTGAGGCCGATGCGCATGCGCATACCGTGTACCTGGGGCGGCCAGCGATTGCCCTCAGACTGCCACTTGGCGCGCAGTTCGGCGAGCTGCTTCTGCATCTGCACGGCGGTGAGCAGGGCCTGATGGGCGTGGTCGGGAACCGGCGCCGGCGCCCCGAAGAGCGCCACGATGGCGTCGCCGATGTACTTGTCCAGGGTGCCGCGGTTGTCCTTGAGGATGTCGGTGAGGGCGCCCAGGTATTCGTTCAGGAGATCCACCAGCCGCTCTGGCGATCCGATGGCCTCCGAGAAGGTGGAAAAGCCTTGGATGTCGGAGAAGAAGGCGGTGATCTCGCGCTCCTCGCCGCCAAGCTGGGGTTGCTCTCCCGATTCCACCATGATGTCGATGAGTTCGGGGCTGATGTAGGTCTTGAAGGCGGCGTTCAGGAAGCGCTTCTCGCGCTCTTCCAGGAGCCAGCGCATGCCCAGCATGGAAAGGTGGGCGCCCATGGCGGCGAGGAAGGGAAGCTGGATCTCGGTCCAGACGCCGTGCGAGAAGAGCCAAGTGCTGCCGGCAAACCAAGCCATGAGCAGCCCTACCGTGGAGGAAATGGCCCACAGCGGGGAAAGCCGCGCCGTGAGGAGGGCAGCCGCCAGCGCCAGACCTAGCAGAATGAGTGAGCGAATCCAGAGCGGCGGTTCAGTGAGAAAGTCCCCCGAGACGATGTTCTGCAGCGCCGTGGCCTGCAGGCTCACGCCGGGATAGCGCTCCTGCAGCGGGATGGGCACGAAGTCGAAGAGGGCCGTGGCGGAGCTTCCCACCACGAAGGCGCGTCCGGGCACCAGCGCCGGGTCGAGCTTGCCGTTCAGCACGTCCACGAAGCTCACGTGGCGGATCCAACTCTGGCCCATGCCTCGGCCGTCGGTGAGTTCGGGAGCCTGGAAGTGGAGGCGCATGGCCCCCTGGGCATCCACCGGGATGCGGACGGGATCGCCGAGTCCTATTGCCTCTCCGGGCTTCAGCGTGGCAATGCGCTCGGCCGGCAGGTGGACAAGTTGTGTCAGGCTCGCGCCCCGAAGCGGCAAAAGCGAGGTGGTGAGCCGGCCGCGCACCCGATCCCACCAGACTTCGATCCAGTTGGAGAGGGCAATGCGGCTTCCCGGGGCCATGGCCGCCGCTCCTTGGGGCAGGAATTGTCGCGCATGCAAGAGCAGGATGTCGCGGTCGCGCGGTTCCAGGCGGGCGCTGGACAGTTTCCGTCCTCCGGGGGCGTCGTAGCTTTCCAGCTCCAGGGCGCCGTCGGGATCGCGCCGGGCCAGCACCCGATCGGAGAGTGCTGCCGGGGCATTGGTCGGAATTTGGGAAATCCAGGAGGTGTCGCCGGCGTTGGCAAGCATCGCCTGGGTGGCGGCGTCATCCAGGGTGTCGGGGTAGGTGAGGCGCGTGACGAAAGAGCCGTCGCGGCGGCGTTCTAGCAGCACTGTGCGGGTGGGTGATAGGATGCCCTTGCGAAGGCGCGTGAGCGAATCAATAGCGGGGGCGGCGGCGCGCAGGTCTTCCACCATGGCGGCTGTGAGCCCGGGGGCTGAGGTGACGAGGTCGCCGGACGGGGAACGCCCCAGGCGTAGCGGCCGTCCAAGGTCCACGAACTTCCCGGGCAGGAAGCGGATGTCCTGAGGACGCCGCCCTAAGAGGCGCAGCGCCCCTTGCAGGGCAAGCGAGGTGTAGGCGCGCGGCGTCGCGGTGCCGTTGGGAGCAAGCCTTGGCTCAGTGAAGGAGGTGTCGGGAAAGCGCAGCAGCAAATGCAGTCGGCGGTAGCGTCCATCGGGGTCGGAGGAGACGTTGACGAGCCCGAGCGGAGTCCAGGGGGCCTTGAGTCCCGGATAGATGCCGTCCAGCACGTTGTGGCCGGGAAGGCCCGCAAGCTGTGACTTTGGCAAGAAAATTCCGGTGTCGATGGCATGTTGCCATTCGCGGGTGGCGCGCGGGATCCAGTCCGAGGGGTTGGGGTACTTGGAGTCGTCCTCGAGTTTGGCCGAAAGGATGCACTCGGGAGACGTTGCCACTTCCCGCGCCAGGCTTTGCGAATAGTCGAACTCGCTCCGCAGGCGCCGCAAGGTGCCGCTATCCTTGGGAACCTCCATGCCGACGCGCCCCAGCACGCCTTCTAGTTCCTGCATCTGGGCTTTTCCCGAGTCGCTCGACGAGAAGAACACATCGAAGGCCACCACGCCGGCGCCCATTTCTGTCAGGCGGTGCAATACCTGGGCATGGTAGCGGCGGTAGTTTTCGCCGTAGAAGCCGAGTTTTCCCAGGGTCCGCTCGTCGATGTCCACCACCGTCACGGGGCTTGGCGGGTCGTCGGGACCCGGGCCGTGAAGGAACCACCAGCACTTGTGGCGCAGGTCGGTGAGGCCGCCCTCGACGCTGGGCAGCCATTTGTCGGCTAGTGGCCGCAGCGCCAGATTGAAGGAGAGCCACGAGCCCAAGGTGCACAGGAGCGCCAGCACCAGACGCATGCTGGTCTTGGGGATACTGGGAGGTTTCATCGGTTGCCCAAAGGTGCAAACAATCTAGGCCAATAGCGCGATTGGATGCCTGCGGAAAAGCCACGGAGTTAGCATGCTGGCAGTTGGAGAGGCGATTTGAACGTACCGTCAATCGCGCCTGCGGCATCTGGACCCGAATTAACGGAAAAAGAGAAAAGGAAAGACGCGTTAACCAGAAAATGACACTTGGTGATTCTAGGCCTGGACGAACTTCGTACCAGAAGTAAGA